>CADBBP010000006.1 GCA_902792855.1 uncultured Prevotellaceae bacterium | reverse complement strand
AATTTCGACCTGTACAGTTGAAACGCAAGGGCAAAAGAATGGTGTTTTGGTAAGGCTTTTGCCTTTTCAAGGCGACTGTCGCACATCACGGATTCCCAGGGCGATGCCCTGGGCTGATATCTCGTTGGCCTTACAGGCCGTCTGGCATAAAAAATCCAACCGCACCTTCGAATAATTTCGACCTGTACGGATGAAAATCCCTTTAGTTTTAATAAGGAGCAAATGCCAAAGGAAGTTGCCTTTGGCGAGGGAACTTTTTTTTAGTCGCTTCGCGAGAAATTGAGCAAATCTATTCAAATCTTTCAAATCTTTTTCCTATTTGTTTGATTTGTATGTAGCATCTCCAAATTCATCCTTATTGGAGGAATACGTATATAAAAATATGATGAATTGTACATTGAATGAAAAAAACATTCTTGTTTTTGAGAAACAAATAGGAAAAAAACTATCTTTGCATAACAAAAGGCCGTATCAGGGCAAATCAAGCAAATATGATTGCGCACAAATAGCATCATCTTTGTACTATTGGCTCACATAAGCAAAACAATACCAAACATGCGTTTCAAAAACATATCCATCACCAATATGCGTCTGATAGGAGATGCGACAAGGACAATAGAATTCCAGCAAGACAAGAATGTAGTCATCTTGCTGGGTAACAATGGACTTGGAAAAACAACGGTGCTTGACGCATTGGCCACCACCATGGCTCCTTTCTCATCGCAATTTCCCGGAGTGCAGGATTACCAACTATCAGACCTGGACGTACATATCAATCGCAACGGCAGACTTGCCAAATATCTCGTGGTGGACGCAGAATTGGAAGATGAAGGAAAGGTCATGTCTTCCACCAGATACAGGAAAGGCACTGCCATTCCGCCAAAGACCAATTATGAGCAGTTGAAACACCATGCAGGGAACAAGAAGGAAGCCATCATTGCTGGGAAAGACAACGTACTTCTCCCGGTTTTCGCATATTATGGTACAGGTAGGGGGAATTTCAAGGTACCAGAGCGCAAGCGTGGCTTCCAACAATCATTCGAACGTTGGGACTGTTACAAGAGCGCCATTCTACCAGAGACAGACTTCAAGCGCTTTTTCGGATGGTTTGACCTTATGGAAGATGAGGAGCGGAGGACAAGGGAAAAACTGATGGATTTCGGATACAAGTCCCCAGTACTTGAAGCGGTGAGAAATGCTTTGTCCATCTTCGTCACCTCATACAGGAACCCTCGGATTGAAACACGACCCTTGCGTTTCGTCATGGACAGAGTGGACGAAGACGGCAGTTTTCATGAACTTAGGATTGAGCAGTTAAGCGAGGGTTATAAAATTGTCATAGCAATGGTGGCCGACCTCGCAGCCAGGATGGCAGAAGCCAATCCAGGTATGGATAACCCTCTTGAAGCTTCAGGCATCGTACTCGTCGATGAAATCGATCTCCATCTCCACCCACAGTGGCAAAGAGAAATTATCTTGCAACTGACCACGGTGTTCAAGAACATCCAGTTCATCGTTACCACACATAGCCCCATCATTGTCATGGGAGCTGCCAATGTGGCTCAAGTTGTCAATCTGAACATGACAGACAACGAGACAGAAGACGTGTCAAAATCAAAGGATTTGTGGATTTGTGCAATGAGTTGCAAGAGAAAATGAAAGCTCCCTCCACTCCATATTCTGGAATGCTGACAAATCTTGAATAATGCAGGCACAAAAAAAACAGGAGAAGCCGTGGGCTTTCCTGTCCTTCTCTCACGCTGACGAGCGACTACTTTCCGTGATGCTCGTCGGAGACTGTCAGCTTCTTGCGGCCTTTGGCGCGGCGTGAAGCCAGAACGCGACGGCCGTTCTTGCTGGCCATCCTCTCACGGAAACCATGCTTGTGCGCTCTCCTGCGATTGTGGGGCTGGAATGTTCTTTTCATCTCTGTTGCTATTATTATTTAATTCTTTTCCACCATTTGACGCCTTTCCGGTGTGAAGGAAGCCTCCATGCAGCCCTCCCGGCGCGACGAAACAGTCATTATTTTACGGTTTGGGGTGCAAAAGTACTCATTTCTTTTCAATTCACCAAGAATTTGTGAGAATTTTCGCCGAAATCCATGTGATTTTTCAATAAAATGCTTACCTTTGCACGGCAAAAGGCCCATTGTTGGGTCGCTGCCCTCCCCCGGTTAACACATAACAACCAAGATAAAGGATAAAATGATCAAATCACAAGACATCAAGAAAGGTACTTGCATCCGCATGGACGGCAAGTTGTATTTTTGCATCGACTTCCTGCACGTGAAGCCCGGCAAGGGCAACACCATCATGCGCACCACCCTGAAGGACGTGGTGAGCGGCCGCGTGCTTGAGAAGCGCTTCAACATCGGCGAGGCCCTGGAGGACGTCCGCGTGGAGCGCCGCCCCTACCAGTATCTCTATCAAGAAGGTGCCGACTACATCTTCATGAACCAGGAGACCTACGACCAGATTCCCATCCAGCGCGACCTCATCACCGGTGTTGACTTCATGAAGGAGAGCGACATCGTGGAAGTGGTTAGCGACGCCGACACCAACACCATCCTCTTCGCCGAGATGCCGGTGAAGACGACGCTGCGCATCACCCACTCCGAGCCGGGCATCAAGGGCGACACCGCCACCAACGCCACGAAGCCCGCCACGCTGGAGACCGGCGTGGAGGTGAGAGTGCCTCTGTTCGTCAACGAGGGCGACCTCATCCAGGTTGACACCCGCGACGGCAGCTACCTGCAGCGCATGAAAGAATAACCCCATCCCTTCCGCGCCGCCTCCCGTTCCGCCATTCCCTCCCTCCCATCCCCGGCGGGCGGGTTGGCGGCGCATTTTATCCCCCACCACCGTCAACCCGCCAGCTATGAAATACTCCATCATCGTCCCCGTGTACAACCGCCCCGAAGAGGTGGACGAGCTGCTGCAAAGCCTCGTCGCACAGACGCTGCGCGACTTCGAGGTGATTGTGGTGGAGGATGGTTCTGTGCGCCCCTGCAAGGAGGTGTGCGAGCGCCATGCCGCAAGCCTCGACCTGCACTACCACGCCAAGAAGAACTCCGGTCCCGGCCAGAGCCGCAATTACGGAGCGGAGCGAGCCAAGGGCGAGTATCTCATCATCCTCGACTCCGACGTGGTGCTTCCCGAGGGTTACCTCGCCGCCGTGGACAATGAGTTGAAAGCCAGCGACGCCGACGCCTTTGGAGGCCCCGACAGCGCCCACCCCTCGTTCACCGACGTTCAGAAAGCCATCTCCTACTCCATGACCAGCTTCCTCACCACCGGCGGCATCCGCGGTGGCAAGAAGAAGCTCGACAAATTCTACCCCCGCTCGTTCAACATGGGCATCCGCCGCGATGCCTACCTCGCCTTGGGCGGCTTCTCCAAGATGCGCTTCGGCGAGGACATCGACTTCAGCCTGCGCATCATCAAGGCCGGCTACCGCTGCCGCCTCTTCCCCACCGCTTGGGTGTGGCACAAGCGGCGCACCGACTTCCGCAAATTCTTCAGGCAAGTCTATAACAGCGGCATCGCACGCATCAACCTCCACAAGCGGCATCCCGGCTCTCTCAAGGCCGTCCACGCCCTTCCCGCCCTCTTCACCATCGGCGTTTCGGGGCTCGTGGTCATCTCCGCCGTGGGGCGTGCCCTGATGCACTACGACCCGTCGCATTTCCACCGTTGGTACCTTGTCTGCGCACTCCCCTGGCTGCCCATCATCGCTTTCTCGCTGCTCATCTTCATCGACGCCACTTGGCGCAACCGCAGTCTGAAAGTGGGCCTGCTGAGCGTGGGCGCCTCCTTCATACAGCTCTTCGGCTACGGCTCCGGCTTCATCGCCGCCTGGTGGAAGAGGTGCGTCAGAGGGAAGGACGAGTTCCGCGCCTTCGACAAAACCTTCTACGACTGACCCGCCCATGGAGAAGCTCAACATCAACCAGTGGTCTGCCGACGACAGGCCAAGGGAGAAATTCATGGATCGAGGGGCAGAAGCCCTCACCAACGCCGAGCTGCTCGCCATCCTCATCGGTTCCGGCAACACCAAGGAGACCGCCGTGGACCTGATGAAGCGCATCCTCGCCGACTGCGACGACAAGCTCAACGTCTTAGGCCGCAAGACGATGGAGGAGCTCACCGACTACAACGGCATCGGAGCGGCAAAGGCCATCACCATCCTCGCCGCTTGCGAACTGGGTCGCCGGAGACAGTCAGAGAACGTGGACCGGCTGAAGATGGACAGCGCCAGCAGCATCTACCTATACCTCCACCCGAAGATGCAAGACCTGGGCGTGGAGCAAGCCTGGGTGCTGCTGATGAACCAGAACTTCAAGCTCATCAAGGGCGAGCGATTGTCGGTGGGCGGCATCAGCGAGACCTCCATCGACGTGCGCCAGGTGCTCAAACTCGCCCTCATCAACAACGCCACCGTGCTTGCCATCGCCCACAACCACCCCAGCAACAACCCCAGGCCCAGCCGCGACGACGACCGCATCACCGAGCGGATGAAGAAGGCCTGCGACATCATGCGAATACACTTCCTCGACCACGTCATCGTCACCGACGGGCAGTATTACTCCTACCACGAGCAAGGCCGCCTGTAAGAACCACCACACCATGCAAAACGACCCCTCCACCTACATCGTGACAGGCCGCACCAACGGCACCACCCGGCGCGGCGACCCCTTCTGCACCCTGAAACTGCGCAACCACGAGCAGGACACCACCATCGCCGTGTGGGACGTGGCGCCCACCGACCCGCCAGTGCCCGGACAGCTCGTGAGTTTCACCAACATACAAGAGAACGACGGCAAGCGCTCTGCCCGCAAGACGGAGATGCTCCCCGGAGCCGTCGCCACCGAGGCCCACCCCCTCTACCACCTGCTGCCCCACCCCATCAGCCGCGAGCAATGGGACGCCACCATCGAGAAGCTGACCTCGTGGTGCACCGACCCGCTGCTCACCCCCCTCGTCAAGGAATATGCCAAGACACTCTTCGACCCCTACTCCAAATACCCGGCAGCCACCAACATACACCACGCCTTCAAGGGAGGGCTGCTCAACCACACCTACCAGATGCTCCACATGCTCGAGGGGCTCTACCCCTGCCTCCCCTACGAGGTGAAATTGGAGCGGTGCGTCATCGCCATCCTCTTCCACGACTACGGAAAGGTGTATGAATACCAACCCGACGGCGAGACACGCGACTACAAATACCTCCTCGGCCACATCTTCATATCCGCCAACAGGCTCTACGCCGACCTGCGCAAGCACCAAGTGCCAGAAGAAGAGGTGAACCACATCACCCACATCGTGCTGGCGCACCACGGCGAGTTGGAATACGGCTCGCCGGTGAAGCCATGCTCGCAGGAGGCGGTCATCGTCAACATGCTCGACAACCTCTCGGCAAAAACCGACATCATCGAGTTCACAGGCAACATGGAAAGTTCCTTCGCCCTCGGCACACATGTGGTGAAATGACACTTTTCACACTTCCGGCAATGATTTTCCACCCATTTTCTTGCAATTGACAAAAATAAGCATTACATTTGCATCAAACAAAGCCATTCACGCAAGCCCAACGAACGAAATGAACGACAACCCCACCCCCGCACCACAAGCCAGCAACCTGGCAGAGTGCACCGCCTCGTGGCCACAGCTGCCCGGCGGGCTGCCCTACCAGCGCCTTGTAGATTACCACTCCTACACCGGCTTCGGCACCTACAACCTCTCACCGGAGGAATGGGACAACCGCGAGATGATTTTCAATTTCAAGAACAACTCCGAGCTCACCGACCCCATCTCACACCGCCAGGCCATGGAGAAAGCCTTCCAGCTGTTCACCACCCTGCTCCACGAGACCTTCGGGGAGCTGTTGCCCACACTCACCTTGGCGTGTGTGCCCGCCTCCACGGCCGCCAAGACCGAGGCACGCTTCAAGGAGTTCGCTCAACTCGTGACACAAGACACCGGGATGACCGACGGCTACGAGCACATACAAGTGGTGGCCGACCAGGACCCAGAGCACTTGGGCGACTCACACCTGCCCCAATACGCCATCTCCCCGGCGTTCTTCACCGGGCGCAAGGTGATTTTGTTCGATGACATCATGGCCACCGGCAGCAGCCTTGCCAAGTTTGCCAACAACATGCGGGAAGCCGGCGCCGAGGTGGTGGCAGCCGTCGTCCTGGGAAAGACCGTCAGCCACCCCACCAACGAATAACGACATGACCGAAGAAGAGAAGGCAGCCATCGCCGGAAAGGTGGTCGATGTGCTACGCACCGTCTATGACCCCGAAATCCCCGTCAACATCTACGAGCTGGGGCTTATCTACCGCATCGAAGTGCTCGACGACGGCACCGTGGACATCGACATGACGTTCACCGCCCCCTCCTGCCCACAGGCCGACTACATCCTCGAGGACGTGCGGCAGAAGGTGGAGACCTTGGACGGCGTGGCCTCTGCCAATGTGCAGCTGGTGTTTGAACCGGAATGGGACATGAGCATGATGAGCGAGGAGGCACGTGTGGAATTAGGTTTCGACTGAGCGATGAACAAGAACGTCTATTTTCTCTCCGACGCCCACCTGGGCTCCCTTGCCATCGAGCACGGCCGCATGCAAGAGCGCCGCTTGGTGCGCTTCCTCGACAGCATCAAGACGAAGGCCGCCGCCATCTATCTCCTTGGCGACATGTTCGACTTCTGGAACGAGTACCGCCATGTGGTGCCCAAGGGCTACACGCGCTTCTTGGGCAAGGTGTCCGAGTTGACCGACATGGGCGTGGAGGTGCATTTCTTCACCGGCAACCACGACATTTGGACCTACGGCTACTTGGAGCAGGAGTGCGGCATGACGGTGCACCGCAAGCCGTCCACCGTGGAAATCTACGGCAAGGTGTTCTATCTGGCTCACGGCGACGGTCTTGGCGACCCCGACAGCAAATTCAAGCTCCTGCGGAAAATGTTCCACAACCACACCTGCCAGGTATTGCTCAACGCCATCCATCCCCGCTGGGGCATGGCCTTGGGGCTCAACTGGGCGAAAAAGAGCCGCCTGAAGCGAGCCGACGGCAAGGAGCCTCCCTACATGGGCGAGGACAAGGAGTACTTGGTGCTCTACACCAAGGAATACCTGAAGACGCACGACAACATCGACTATTTCATCTATGGTCACCGCCACATCGAACTCGACCTGATGCTCTCGCGCAAGACACGCATGATGATCATCGGCGACTGGATATGGCAGTTCACATACGTAGTGTTCGACGGCGAGCACATCTTCTTAGAAGAATACGTGGAGGGTGAGAGCAAGCCTTAATCTCCCCAATAGTGGGGTTTGCCGACAAAAAAAGGCAATTGGTTGAAAATATTTGCAAAAGACCACTTTCGCATGCTACCTTTGCATCCGGTTAACAAGAGATACAGTTCTCAATAGGAAAGCAACATAGACATCAAAATCAGGTTTGTAGAATCAAGTTTTATCAAAAGGATGGGCCTTCGCGAGAAACCCCATCCTTTCTTTTTTTGTCCCATGCGCCATGCCCGAAGGCATGGCGGCGTGTATGATTACAGCAGGTTCATAGTATCGGTGGCAATCATCAGTTCCTCGTCGGTGGGGATGACGCACACGGTGACCTTGGAGCCCTCTGCGGAGATGACAGCCTCCTCGCCACGGGTCTTGTTGCGCTCCGTGTCGAACTGCACACCGAGGAATTCGAGGCCCTTGCACACCTCCTCGCGCATATCCATCTGGTTCTCGCCCACACCGGCCGTGAAGACGATGATGTCCACACCGCCCATGGCGGCAGCGTATGCACCGATGTATTTCTTGATGCGGTAGAAATACATGTCAAGTGCCAGGCGCGCCCGCTCGTCGCCGTTGCTGGCGGCATTCTCCACGTCGCGCATGTCGCTGCTCTCACCGGTGATGCCCAGAACACCGCTCTGCTTGTTGAGCAGGTTGGACATGCCGTCGGCATCCAGGTCGAGTTTCTTCTCCAAGAAGGTGATGGCTCCGCCGTCGATGTCACCACTTCGCGTGCCCATCATGAGGCCCTCAAGAGGAGTGAGACCCATGGTGGTGTCCACACACTTGCCGTCCTGTACGGCGGCGATGCTGCCACCGTTTCCAATGTGGCAGGTGATGATGCGCTTGCCCTTGGGGTTGCAGTCGAGGAACTCGCACACCCTTTGGGAGACATAGCGGTGGCTGGTGCCGTGGAAGCCGTATCTTCTCACCCCATACTGCTTGTAGAGGCGGTATGGGATGGCATACATATAAGCCTTCTTGGGCATTGTCTGGTGGAAGGCAGTGTCGAAGACACCCACTTGCGGGAGGCCGGGCATCAGTTCGCTCACGGCACGCACACCCTTGAGGTTGGCAGGGTTGTGCAGCGGAGCCAGTTCGATGCACTGCTCGAAGGCGTCAAGCACCTCGTCATTGAGCAGCACACTCTTGTTGAACTTCTCCCCTCCGTGCACCATGCGGTGGCCCACGGCGTCGATTTCCGAGAGTTCCTTGATGGCTCCTATTTCAGGGTCTGTGAGCAGCGAGAAAATGAATTTCACTCCCTCTGTGTGCTCCGGTATTTCGTGCATGATGGTTTTCTTCTCCCCATTGGGCAGTTTCACTTTCACGAAGGCTCCCTCAAGTCCCACGCGCTCCGCACCTCCGGAGGCAAGCACCTGCTTGGTGTCCATGTCATAGAGGGCATACTTGATGGATGACGAGCCGCAATTTAAAACTAATATTTTCATTTCTTGTCAGCTTGGTGTTTTTTTGTTGTTTTTTTTATTTTGTTGCGATGGCATCGCAACATACGGAACGGATGGGGCCTATCCCTTGGCGTCCATTGCCTGGCAGGCGGTGATGGCCACCATCTTGTAGATGTCGTCCACGGAGCAACCGCGACTGAGGTCGTTCACCGGGCGAGCAATGCCTTGGAGGATGGGGCCCAGCGCCTCTGCATCGCCCAGGCGCTGCACAAGTTTGTAGGCGATGTTGCCCACCTCGAGATTGGGGAATACGAGCACGTTGGCCTTGCCGGCGATGTCGCTTCCCGGGGCTTTCTTGGCTCCCACCGATGGCACGAGAGCGGCGTCAGCCTGCAACTCGCCGTCCACCTTCAGTCCGGGTGCCAGTTCCTTGGCCAGTCGTGTGGCCTCAATCACCTTGTCCACCACCTCGTGCGTGGCGCTCCCCTTTGTAGAGAAGCTGAGCATGGCCACCCTCGGGTCTTCGAAGCCGGCAACGCTCTTGGCCGTCTGTGCCGTACAGACAGCGATTTGCGACAATTGAGCAGCATCGGGCATGGGAGTTACAGCCACGTCGCCCACGACGAGTATGCCGTCCTCACCAAACTGAGGCTGCTTTGTGACGAGCAACATGGCCCCGCTGACGCAGGTGATGCCCGGTGAGCACTTGATGATTTGCAGAGCCGGGCGCAGGGTGTCGCCGGTGGTGCTGAGGGCTCCTGAGATTTGTCCGTCGGCCCCGTTGGTCTTGATGATCATGCATCCTAAGTAGAGAGGGTTCTTCACCAGTTCGCGAGCTTTCTCGATGGTCATGCCCTTCTTCTTGCGCAATTCGGTGAGAAGTTCTGCATATTCCTCGCTCTTGGGATTGTTGAGCGGGTCGATGAGTGTTGCCTTGTCGATATTCTCCAGCCCCCACTCCTTTGCCAAGGCGTGGATTTCGTCGGGGTTGCCAATGAGGATGATGTCGGCGATGTCTTCAGCCAGCACTCTGTCGGCTGCTCTCAATGTGCGCTCCTCGGTAGCCTCCGGGAGCACGATGCGCTGCTTGTTGCTTTTGGCGCGCGCGATGATTTGTTCTACTAAACTCATTTTCTCGTTAATATTGTGTTTTCATTAGGAATGTCGTAGTAATACCTTGCAAAGATACGAAAAAGGCTTGTCAGCACAAAACAAAAACGCGTCTTTTTTGTCCTTTGTGCTCAAAAAGTCATTCATCAGAGTCGGACATCTCTTGTGAGAGGAAGCTCTCGAGGTCCTCGAAGGACAGGCGCAGATGGAATTCCCCGTTGACAGCCACGGTGACAAAGCCCGTCTCCTCGGAGACGACGATGGCGATGGCATCACTCTCTTCCGAGATGCCCATGGCCGCCCTGTGGCGCAGTCCCAGCTCCTTTGGGATGTCGTTGCTGTGCGAGACGGGGAGCACACACCCTGCCGCCTTGATGCGCTTCTTGGATATGATCATGGCCCCGTCGTGCAGCGGCGCCCCCTTGTAGAAGATGTTCTCTATGAGGCGTTGGTTGATGTCCGCATCAATCACCTCCCCTGCCGTCTGCATGAGGTCGTCGAGGGGGATGGCCCTCTCGATGATGATGAGTGCGCCCACCTTGTCGCGGGCCATGTTCATACATGCGTTCACGATGGGCAGGATTACCTTGCGGTCCACGCGCTTCGACTTCTTCAGCCTGAGAAGCACCATGAGAGGCTCCATGCGTCGGTGTGCTCCGAGACTGTAGAGGAACTTCCTGATTTCGCTCTGGAAGAGCACCACGAAGCCTATGGCACCCACGCTCACCACCTTGTCGAGGATGCTTCCCAAGAGGCGCATCTCGAGCACCTGGCTGACAAGGAGCCAGACGGCGATGAACACGAGTATTCCCACGAAGACGTTGATGGAGCGCGACTCCTTCATCAGCTTGTAGCTGTAGTAGAGAATGACGGCCACCAAGATGATGTCGATGAGGTCCTTGACATCAAATTCAAGAAAGTCTAATAACATTTTTGTCTGATTTCAAAGGTTGAATGCCCGCAGGGAACACGCCTTGCGGTGCGTTGCTGATGATTTCCGCCACCACGCGGCAAGCCTCGACAGCCGGTCGCACGTCGTGCACGCGGAGGATGCCGGCCCCTTGCAGCAGGGCGGCGGCATGGAGGGCGGTGGTGCCGTGAAGCGCCTGGTCGGGCCCGCACCCCAAGAGGCGTGTCACCATCGACTTGCGCGAGACGCCCACCAAGATGGGCAGCCGCAGCGCATGGAGGCGGTGCAGGCGTGCCATCACGGCGTAGTTGCCAGCCAGGTCCTTTCCAAAGCCGAAGCCCGGGTCGAGGATGATGTCGGCCACTCCCAATCCATGGAGCACCTCCACCTCACGTGCGAAGGCCAGCAGCATGGTTTCCATATCGGAGCGGACGGAAGTGAGGATGTAAGGCACGCGCAGACGCGCCACCATGGCGAACATCTCCGGCACACCCTCTGCCTGCCGGGCCGCCGGGCCGTCCACGCCACCGACACCTCCCTCGGAGACATCGTTGACAATGGCCGCCCCATACTCCTCCACAGCCATCCTCGCCACGTCGGGACGGAACGTGTCCACGCTCACCACGGCATCGGGCTGTGCGCGACGCACGGCGGCCAAGGCAGTCCGCAGCCTCGACATCTCCTCGTCGGCATCTGCCGGGTTGGAGCCCGGTCGTGTGGAGCAGGCCCCCACGTCGATGATGGCGGCGCCCTCTCCCACCAGTTCGTCCGCACGGGCGGCAATGTCGTGCTCCGTCTGTGCGCGGCTCGCTGCATAGAAAGAGTCCGGTGTGGCGTTGACAATGCCCATCACCAATGGCAGGGAGAGGCTCAGAAGCCGCCCCCCGACATTGATGCTGCAAGCAATTGGCTGAATCATGGTGCAAAAATAATGAAAGCCGAAGAGAAAACAAAATAAAAACGAGAGTTTTTTCAACTTGTTGTGCGAAGGCCTGTGCATCCCACAAAAAGAGGGTTCAAACGACAAAAAGATAGCGAGTTGGGCACAAAAAGCGACATTAATTGACGCAACAGGCTGAAATCTTGAAAAAATTACTTACTTTTGCACTTTGGATGAAAGAAACCGATTGGAAATGAACATAAGAGTGATGAGAAAGAAGACAATCCGCGTGCTGCTGCCAACATTGCTGCTGCTATTGTGGGCGCTCCCCACCCATGCCGTGCTCAAGGAGAAGGACTTGGAGCAGACACTGACGATACTGCGGGAAGAGATAACCTCCTACTACCATGACCTCCAAAGCGAGGCAAAAAGCCACAAGCAATACCGCGACCAAGTCATCATGGAACTGGTGGAGATAGCCCGTAGGAGCAACCAGAACGCCCTGATGCTCTATTCGCAGAAAAACGAGTATGTCTTCGACCTCACCTACGCCTGCAACGAGGTGACGCAACTCTTCAAGGACTACCACCGCAAAATCCAACCCTTCCGCACGAGCATCGAGAACATCGACACGGAGATAGCGCGTTATGACAGCCTGAAGACGAGTTTGGACAAGATGTCCGTCCGCACCCTGTCGGAACAAGCGAAAGTGGACCGCAACGTGTGCTTGACACTCGCTGTTTGCATCGACCGGATGCTTCGCGAAAACCGCCAAAGCATGAGCGACTACATCGACATCTACAAACGGACGGAGGAACGCCTGGAGCGCATGAACGACTACGCCAACAAGCGTTACAACGAGATACAGAACAACATCTTCATCAACGGCGGCGAAAACTACCTCTCCATCCTCTCCCATTTCCGCACACGCTTCCACAAGACGAAGGACACGGTAATAGAAAAATACGAGCCCACGACGAAGACGGTGAAGTCGCAATGGGACAGCCGCATGATTGTAGGTCTCTTCATCACCATGGGCATCTTCGCCTTGGCGGCAATGGCCATCAGCTTCCTCGGCACCCGCGTGGTGCGCAAGCGCCTTGGCAGCGACAGCCTTGGCAACAAGCGCACGGCCATCATCATGACCGCCACCGTGCTCATCTTCGCACTCGCACTGCAGTTCATACGCATCACCTGGGAGCAGAACTTCTTCATCATGGCCAGCGGCCTGCTCACGCAGTACGCCTGGCTCCTTGGCGTCATCCTCGTCTCCCTGCTCTTGCGTGTCAGTTCCGAGCAAATCATGAGTGCGCTGCGCATCTACGCGCCCCTCATCGCTATTGGCTTCATCGTCATCGCATTCCGCATCATCCTCGTACCCAACGAGTTGGTGAACCTCATCCTACCGCCCATCCTCCTCGGCTGCGCCATCTGGCAGTGGTGGGTTGTCAGCCGCCACAACCACAACATCCCACAGTCCGACATGTTCTATTCCTACATCTCGGCTGTCGTCTTCATCATCTCCGTGGTGTGCTCCTGGATAGGATACACGCTGCTCAGCGTGCAGTTGCTCATCTGGTGGGTCATGCAACTCACCTGCATCCTCACCATCACCTGCCTCCGCTCGTGGATCAAGAACTACGGCAAGCGGCACAACTTTGAGGAAAAGCCCATCACCCAGTCATGGCACTACGACCTGCTCTATAGCGTGTTGCTGCCCTCGCTCGGTGTCATGTCGGTGCTGCTGGCCGTGTATTGGGCAGCCTCCGTGTTCAGCCTCACGGAAATCACCTGGCGGATTTTCACCTACAAGTTCATCCACTCGCCCAGCATCACCATCAGCGTGCTCAACATCGCCTTGGTGGTCATCCTCTGGATGGTCTTCTCCTACCTCAACCACACGGCGAAGGCCCTTCTGAAGCACTATCTCGTGCATCGCGACCCCATGTCGGCAGAGAGCCGCTTTGTCATGGGCAAGAACATCATCCAGCTGCTCGTATGGGGCATGTGGCTCATCATCAGCCTTGCCATCTGCAATGTGGACAATACCTGGATTGTGGTGGTTTCCGGCGGCCTGTCCACCGGCGTGGGCTTCGCGTCGAAAGACATCCTGGAAAACATCTACTACGGCATCTCGCTCATGGCCGGGCGCATCAAGGTGGGCGACTGGATCATCTGCGACGGCATCAGGGGAAAGGTGAGTTCCATCAGCTACACCAGCACGATGCTCGAATCGATTGACGGCTCCGTCATCGCCTTCCAAAACAGCCAACTGTTCACCAAGAACTACAAGAACATGACCAAGACACACGGATACGAGTTGCACCTGCTCGACGTGGGAGTTGCCTACGGCACCGACATCGACCGTGCCCGCTCATTGCTGGTGAGCGAGTTGTCGAAACTCCCCTTCATCCAGGAAGACCCCAATGGGCATCCCGTGCGCGTGCTGCTGCGGGAGTTCGGCGACAGCAGTGTCAACCTCAAGGTGCTGGTATGGGTGCCTGTCTCCACCCAATACCTCGACGACTGCGAGGTGCTGGAGTGCATTTACAAGACGCTCAACGACAACGGCATAGAAATCCCCTTCCCGCAGCGCGACCTGCACATCATACAAGGGAATTGAGAAGGCCATCAGGGGGTTGGAAGTCGGCACAACGACCAAAGAATCCCCCATCATGGCAAAAAATGCAAACACCCTTGCCATCAATATGAAAATTATTCGTAATTTTGCACAAAAATCCACCGTATGAAACCCATCATCATCGCCGGCCCCTGCGTGATTGAGTCAGAACATCTCCTTCGCCAAGTGGCAGAGGAATTGGTAGCCATCAACTCCCGTTTGGGCATCGACATCATTTTCAAGTCATCCTTTGACAAGGCCAACCGCACATCAGTGTCATCCTTCCGCGGCCCCGGACTGGAGAAGGGTCTGCAAATGCTCGCCGACATCCATTCCACCTACGGTCTGCGCATCCTCACCGACATTCACGAGACATGGCAGGCGCAAGCCGCCGGCGAAGTGGCCGACGTGCTGCAGATACCCGCCTTCCTCTGCCGTCAGACCGACCTGCTTGCCGCCGCAGCACGCACCGGCCGCATCATCAACATCAAGAAGGGGCAGTTTCTCAGCGGGCGCGACATGCGCTACCCCGTAGAGAAAGCGCTTGATGCCGGAGCCACGGAAGTGTGGCTCACCGAGCGGGGCAACACCTTCGGTTACAACAACTTGGTGGTGGACTTCCGCAACATCAGCGACATGCTCGACATCGTGCCAAGAGTGATCATGGACTGCACCCACAGCGTGCAGCGTCCCGGCTCCGGGAATGGCTCCACCGGCGGCGACCGCCGTTTCGTCCCCTCCATGGCCCTGGCCGCCAAGGCATTCGGTGCCACCGGTTATTTCTTCGAGGTACACCCCGACCCCGACCACGCCCTCAGCGACGGCCCCAACATGCTCCACCTCTCCCAACTGGAAGAAGTGCTCCGCCCGCTGACAACCCACTGATATAAAATAGTAGCCATAGTGGCTATAGTTTCTATAGTGGCTATAAAAAATCATAAAAACCCATATAAAAAAGAAAGCAATGAGCACACCCCCGTCCTCCCCGTCCTCGCACGCTCGCGACTATGCCGCACAGTGCATTCTGGAAGAAGCCCGTGCCCTGACGGAGCTGGCAAGGCAGTTGGACGATAATTTCGACCGTGCTGTGGAGATGATTTTCCATTGCCGTGGCAAGGTGATAGTCACCGGCGTGGGAAAGAGCGGCAACATCGGTGCGAAGATTGCGGCCACGCTCTCCAGCACCGGCACTCCCTCGTTTTTCATCAACCCCCTCGACGTTTACCATGGCGACCTTGGCGTGATGACCCCCGACGACGTGATTCTGGCCTTGAGCAATTCCGGCCAGACCGACGAACTGCTGCGCTTCATACCCATCGTGCTGCACATGAACATCCCCATCATCTCCATGACGGGCAACCCCTCCTCGCTACTTGCCAAATACTCCACGGCACACATCCTCGTACACGTGGACAAGGAGGCCTGCCCCCTCAACCTTGCCCCCACGAGCAGCACGACCGCCGCGTTGGCCATGGGCGACGCCTTGGCCGTGGCCTTGATGGAGCTTCGCCATTTCAAGCCACACGACTTCGCACAATTCCACCCCGGCGGCGAGTTGGGCAAGCGCTTGCTCACCACCGCCCGCGACGTGATGAAAACCGACGAGCTGCCCATCATCCCATCCGACATGCACCTTGGCGAAGCCATCATCCATGTCAGCAAGGGAAAGCTTGGGCTTGGCGTCTCCCTTCGCGATGGCAAGGTGGAGGGGTTGATTACCGATGGCGACATACGCCGCGCGATGGAGCGGTGGCAGTCGGAATTTTTCGACAAGACCGTGAGCGACATCATGACACGCCATCCCAAATGCGTGCTCCCCAGCACCAAGGTGACGGAAATCCAACGCTTGATGAACAAGCATAAAGTACACACCGTGCTGGTGACCGACCACGAGGGCCGCCTGCTTGGCATCGTGGACCACTATCGGTGCATGCTATGACCATCATGAGACCAACCATAAAACTAATGCGAGCAACCCTACTGCTCCTTGCCATCACTTTCTGCGCCACCGCCCCATGCCAAGAGAGCTCCGACATCCTCGTGATGCATGAGCTGGAGCGCGAGCATGTGACTTTCTCCCATGACAACAGCGTGGTGCTGCTGACGAGCGGGCAGGAGAAGTTTGACGACATGTTCCAAGCCATTCGGCAGGCAAAAAGCAGCATACACCTGGAATATTTCAATTTCCGCAACGACTCCATCGCCCACCTGCTCTTCGACCTCCTGGCGGCCAAAGCCCGCGAGGGCGTGGAGGTGCGCGCCCTTTTCGACGGTTTCGGCAACGACTCCAACAACCGCCCGTTGAAGAAGAAGCACCTGCGCGAGATACGCTCCACCGGTGTGGAAATCTACGAGTTCGACCCCGTCCGCTTCCCATGGGTCAACCATGTGTTTGCACGCGACCACCGCAAAATAGTGGTGATAGACGGCCAACTGGCCTACACGGGTGGCATGAACGTGGCGGACTACTACATCAACGGTACCGAGGTGGTGGGTGAATGGCGCGACATGCACTGCCGCATCGAGGGCGAGGAGGTGAACACGCTGCAGCGCATCTTCCTGAACATCTGGAACAAGGTCAGCCCTCACCATGTGAACTACGACGCGAAATATTTCCGCCTTGCTCCCGGCGGTGCACATCGTTTCACCGACTTGAAACCCGACACATGCCCCACCGCAGGCCAAATGACAGTGGGCATCATCAACCGCGAGCCAAAGACGAGCAACAAAATCATCCGGCAGTTTTACGTCGCAGCCATCGACCATGCCCGCGACAGCATCAAGCTGGTGAACCCCTACCTGACGCTCAACAAAAAGTTGAAGAAATCGCTTCGGAAAGCCGTGAAGCGCGGTGTGAAAGTAGAGGTGATGGTATCGGCCAAGAGCGACATCCCGCTGACCCCCGACTGCGTGTTCTACAACGTCCACCAATTGATGAAGCACGGCGTGGACGTGTGGATTTACCGACCTGGGTTCCACCACACAAAGGTAATCATGGTGGATGGCAAACTCTGCACAGTGGGCAGCGCCAACCTCAACGCCCGCAGCCTGCGCTGGGACTACGAGGAAAACGCCGTCATCATCGACCGCCATGTGACACAGCAACTGTGCGACATGTTCGACAACGACAAAAAGGAGAGTTTTTATCTCACCCCTCAGACATGGAACGAGTTTCGCACGGGCTGGCAGAAGGCTGTGGGATGGTTTGCCCATCTGCTCAGCCCCTGGCTATGACGGCTCACACCTGGTCGAGGCTCACATAGCCGTTCATAACAGCATAAATGGTAAGCGAAGAGACACTTCGCATACCTAATTTCACAGTAATGTTTTTACGATGGGTGATGACGGTTGTGAGACTGATGTTGAGGCGGTCGGCAATCTCCTTGTTGATGAATCCGCGAGCCACCAACGACAGCACCTCCACCTCACGGGGTGTCAGCACATTTTTTGCCTTGGGCGTGTTCTTCCCCTGCGGATGGCCTTTCTGCCGTATCATGAGCAGTGAGCGCACAAGTTGCTTCTCTGGCACGGTGACGCAGAGGCAGTGAAAGTCGGCGAGCGAGGCCTGTTGCTCGCTGCTGTTCACCAACACGATGGTGCGCCGCTGCCTTTCAAGAAAGAACGGCCTGTTGGCGAGCAGTTCGCCAATGTCAACGAAGAAATGGAAGAAGCGGTCGGGATTGTCAGCCTTCAGTTCGCCCGCATTGTCGTATGCCACGATGTCCGCCCCCGGGATGACAGTCGTGAGCAACTGTCTCAACCCCATGACAACAAGAGAGTTGGGGCATACGATGGCCATCTGCGGGCTTTGGTCTTTCATTTCCAGAACACAGGTGTCACATCGGTAAAGTCGTCTCCGGAAGCCTTCTTGTAGAGTCTTTGATTGGTGGTGCAGTCCTTCAGGCATCCCAAGTGGGCGATGTACGGCCCCACCTTGATGTAGTCGAAATCAGACTTTTTCACCGTCCTTGGCACACGCTGCCTCCCGCTATACCAAGCCACCTTCAGTTGTGGAAATTCCCTCCTGACATACTTTGCGAGGATGTTGACGTACGCCGGGTCGGCATCCCCTCCCATGAAGGCGATGCAAGTGATGTCCTCCCCATATTGCCTCACCATCTGCTCGATGACCATGGGGGTGAGCGGCGAGCCGATGTCCTCCCACAAGTATTTGCTATGGCAGCCCGGGCAGTGGCATGGGCAGTTGGAGATGTTGATGGCGAGGGTCACCTCGTCGGGTATCTCTTGAAAGACGATTCCAGTATTGACGTACTTCAGCATTTTCGAGGTGTAAGATGATGTGTGACGGTATTTCAGACGGTTAATTGCTCTTTTCCTGCATAGTACCTGCGGTGTGCCTCTTCCTGGCGTGGCTCCGAGAAGTTGCTCACCCTCTTGAGGTAACCAATGATGCGTGTCATGTAGTCTATGTTCTTGGAGTGGCATACTGGGCACTCCTTGAGGTATCGCTTGTCGATGTGTCCGCAGTCGTTGCAGATGGTGTTGGGGATGTTGAAGGTGAAATAATTGCACCCTTCTTTCGCCGCCACCTTCAGCAGTTGACGGTATTGCTGCTTTGAGAGGTGCTCCTCCAAGTTCATGTGGAGAGCCGAGCCTCCCGTGAGGTGCTCGATGAAAGGAGCTCCGTGTAGTTTGAACTTGTCGATGATGTTGAGCGAGTCGTCCTCCACGATGTAGAAATAACTGTTGTAGCAGTCTCTTGGCACGAAATACCCATCCTCGCGGTCCCATTTGGCGTGCTTCACTCCCACGTTCTCCGCGGGAATCATCTCGCAGTTGAAGAGGATGTCCTTGGAGCGGTATTTCTTGTTGTATTTCTCCACCAATCCCAGTATTTCCTGTACAAAAGCGAGGTATTGGGGGTTGTTGTCGATTTTCAGCCCCATGAACTCTGCAGCCTCCACGAGCCCATTAACCCCGATGGTGAGGTATTGCCTTCCGATGTTGATGTATCCGGCGTCGAAAAGGGGAAGCATGCCATGGTCCTTGAGCTCCTTGAGGTTCTCGTTGTATGCCAGCTGCACCTTGTGGCACAGGTCGATGATTTCAGAAAGGAACACCTTGTAGTCCATCCCGTTGTTGACGGCATACTGCACGCACCTGTTGAGGTTGATGGTGAGCACGCTCTTGGAGCCTGTGGAGACCCCCCCGGCCCCGAGGGTGTAGCTGAAGCCGTTGTCTTGTATCTCGTTGCGGAGCCTGCAACAAGAGCTCAGCGAGTCGGCATTGTCGCTCATGTATGTGAAGAAAGAGTGTCCCTCCGCATACATCTCAGCAGTGAAGTCGCCCCATTCCTTGTCGATGACGTCGCCATCCTTGGTGAGCAGGGCCATGGTTTCCACGGGGAATGTCAGCACCGCCTTTGTGCGCTCCTTGTTGAACCACTTCATGAACCTCTTCTGAAGCCAGGACAATCCCTCCCAGTTGGGCCTTGAACCATCGGGGAAATAGAAATTGTCGAAAAGGCTCTCGAAATAGTATTTGTCGTAATAGGCGATGTTCCAGAAGACGGCCTGGTAGTTGCGTGCTCCGGTGGGTTGGTTGATGGAATAGACGATTTGCTCAAAGCAGTCGGTGATCATCTTGTCGATGGTGCGATGCTTGGTGGAGAGGTCCACCACCTTGTCCGGGGTCTTCCAATAGTCGGTTCCGTATTCCAAGCCGACGAAATAGTTGAGGTACATGAGGAACTCCGGTGTGGCGCAAGCCCCGCTGAGCATGCTGGAGACCATGAAGACCATGTTGACAAATCCTCCACAGAAGGCTTTGAGGTTGGTCGGTGCGGTGGAATTGCCTCCAATGGACATGGTGCCCCCGATGAGCCAGGGATACATGGTGATGGATGCGCAGTAGTTGGCAAGGGATGTCTCGTCGTTCTTATATATGAAATGATGTGTGAGTTTGTCGAGATACTCGTCGGCAAGCTCTTTCCCATACATTTTCTTGATGCGGTCGGTGAGGAGTCTTCGGTTGAGGCGTATGAAACTCGACTTGGGGAGTTCGCCTATCAGTGTGGCGATGTTTTTGTGCTCCACATTGGCGTTGGCGTCATACTTTGACCCTGTTGCAGGATTGGCAGCATCGCAGTAGTCTGCCAAAAATTTCAACCGCTCCATGGTTTCCCTGTCCTCCGTGTGCTTCTGACGGTATAGCATGAACGACTTCGCCACCTTGTAGTGCCCTTCCCTCATGAGTGCCTCTTCCACCTCGTTTTGGATGCCCTCCACGGTGATGTTGTCGGTGATATTCAAATGACTGATAATCTTTGAAATAGAGCCAAGGTCAGCGGACTCTCCCACGGAGTGGAAAGCCTTGATGATGGCATTCATGATTTTGTCGAGCGAGAAGCGGTCGCGCTTGCCGTCGCGCTTCAAGATGGTATAATCCCTCATGGTGTCAGTTGTTTGTTTTGGAAAACATTTCCTCTCGTGACTTTCAAAAAGTTTCCCGTTTTGGACAACTTTTGAAAACTTTGCTTGATGTAAATTGCAAGAAACGGTTTTTGAAATCGGTTACAAAGATACTATATATTTCGGTTTTCCCATTCTTTTTCCGACATGAAAATGGGGCTTGTTAAGAATTTTTAATAAATCATTTCTTGCTCTTTTCTTTGCCCTCGTTATGTTTTTCGGCAGTATTGTTTGGCTATTAAGACATTACGGAAAAGCATGCACACACCCCTCCATGCGTGCAATTCATCTGTCAGAAGGACAGTTTTTGAAGTCTTTCCCTGAGTTGTCCTGCTTGCGACTTTCTTATGGCAAGTGTGATGGAGCAAGTGTTGTCGAAAGTCTGCGAAACGACGCGAGGCCCCATTTCCTTCACGATGCGCATCACATCGTTCATCAGCGGGTAGGCGTAGTTGTAGGTCACCATTTCCTCCACCTGCCTGACGACGACATCGCAGTGTGAAATGGCGTCGGCCGCCGCCGTCCTGTAAGCCACGATGAGGCCGCCTGTGCCCAAGTTGACCCCGCCATAGTATCTCACGACGACAATGAGAATGTCTGTCAGTCCCTGGCTGTTGATTTGTCCCAGGATGGGTTTTCCTGCGGTGCTACTCGGTTCCCCATCATCGTTGGCCCTGAAAATGCTCCTTTCCGGCCCGAGCATGTAGGCGTAGCACACGTGACGTGCATCATAGTATTTTTTCCGATAGGTGTCGATGATGGTCTTCACCTCGTCGGCAGAACCGACATGGTGGGCGAAAGCCATGAACTTGCTCCTTTTCTCGGAGTAGAAGCCTTCGCCCACCTTGTCGGTGATGGTAGTGTAGAGGTCGTCGCTCATGAGAGTTTGTGTATGACCAGCCCCGAGCGCAGTTTTGGTTCAAACCAGGTGGCCTTTGGCGGCATGATTTTTCCGCTGTCGGCGATGTCCATGATTTGCTTCATGGAGACGGGATACAAAGCGAGGGCAGCCTTCATCTCTCCGCTGTCCACGCGGCGCTTCAGTTCTCCCAACCCTCGAAGGCCACCGACGAAGTCGATGCGCTTTGAGGACCGCAAATCCTTGATGTCCAAGATTTGGTCGAGAATGAGGCGCGACGAGATGTCCACGTCGAGCACGCCGATGGGGTCGTTCGGGTCGAATGTCCCTTGCTTGGCCCGCAGCCGGTACCACCTCCCCTCAAGATAGAGGGAGAACTCATGCTGCTGTGCCGGCTTGTAGATGTCGGTTCCCATGTCCTCCACGGTGAAGTTCTCCTGGAGTTTGGCAATGAACTGCTCGGGTGAGAGTCCGTTGAGGTCGGTCACCACGCGGTTGTAGTCGAGGATGGTGAGTTGTGATGCCTGGAAGCACACAGCCATGAAATAGTTGTATTCCTCGTCGCCACGGTGGTTGGGGTTCTGCTGCTGCTTTTCCGCCCCGACGAGGGCAGCCGCTGCCGACCGATGGTGCCCGTCGGCGATGTAAAGGTATGGTATGTTGTAAAATGCCTTTGTGATGACCTCGATGTCGTCGGGGTTGTCGATGACCCAGAACTGGTGTCTGAATCCGTCTCCAGGCGCGATGAAATCGTATTCTGGCGTGGTGTCGATGTATCTTGAGATGACGCGGTCGAGGATGTCGTTGTCAGGATAGGCGAAGAAGACCGGCTCGATGTTGGCATTGTTCACCCTGACGTGCTTCATGCGGTCCTCCTCCTTGTCGCGCCTTGTCAGTTCATGCTTTTTGATACGTCCGTGGAGGTAGTCGTCGGTGTGTGCTGCCACCACCAGTCCATACTGTGTGTGCCCGTTCATTGTTTGGGCGTAGATGTAGTAGTGCTCCTCCTTGTCTTGCACGAGCCATCCCTTGTCTTGGAATTTTTGGAAATTCTCTTTCGCTTTCTGATAGACTTTGGGGTCATACTCGCTGGTTCCCGGCTCGAAGTCGATTTCAGGTTTGATGATGTGGTAGAGACTCATCTCGTTGTCACCGGCCTCTTGTCGTGCCTCCTCGGAGTTGAGCACGTCGTAGGGCCTGGACTCCACCTTCTCCACGAGTTCTTTTGGCGGGCGCACGCCCTTGAAAGGTTTTACGATAGCCATGGTTTTGACTTTAAGGAAAAAGCTCCCGGGCCGGCATTAGTCGGCCCGGGAGCATGCTATTTGTTGTTACTTATTAACTTGGAACTTTGTGTCTCCGTTGGCAAAGTAGGCGTTGATTTGCCTTGCCGCTGCTATACCGGCGTTGATGTTTGCCTCTGCAGTCTGAGCACCCATCTTCTTGGGCGTGCTGAAATACCTCCCCTCGAAAGCAGCGAACTTCTCGTGTGCGTCGGGCATGATGTCCGTGACGAACTTCAGGTCGGTGCGCTCAGCCATGAGTTGCAGCAGTTGCTCCTCGTCGATGACCTCCTTGCGTGCAGTGTTGACCAGAATGCCACCCTTGACCATCTGTCCCACGACGGCCTTGTTGATGCTCTGCTTCGTCTCCGGTGTTGCGGGGATGTGCAAGCTCACCACGTCGCATGTCTGGAAGAGCTCGTCCTGGCTTGCCACGGCGTGCACGCCAGCCTGCTCGATGACAGAAGCCGGGCAGTACGCATCGTATGCGTAGATGTCCATACCGAAGCCTTTTGCAATGCGTGCCACGTTTCTTCCCACGTTTCCAAAGGCGAGCAGTCCAAGTTTCTTTCCCATGAGTTCTGTTCCAGCCTTACCGTTGTAGAAGTTGCGCACGGCATATACGAGCAGTCCGAAGACAAGCTCTGCCACGGCGTTGGCATTCTGTCCGGGAGTGTTCTCCACCACAATGCCCTTCTCCTTGGCATAGGCGGTGTCGATGGAGTCGTATCCAGCACCAGCCCTGACGACGATTTTCAGATTTTTGGCAGCGTCGAGCACTTCAGGCGTCACCTTGTCAGAGCGCACAATGAGTGCGTCGGCATCGGCGACGGCTTCGATGAGTTGAGCCTTGTCATTGTATTTCTCCAGGAGTACCAGTTGGTGTCCGGCGGCCTCCACTTCCTTTCTAATGCCCTCAATGGCCACGGGTGCGAAAGGCTTCTCTGTAGCAACTAAGATTTTCATTATATATAAATAGGTATGAAATGCAGCGCCTCCTTCAGGGAGACGCTGCTTGTTGTAAGTTTTAGTTCTTGGCCTCAAATTCCTTCATGCATGCCACGAGTGCGTTGACACCCTCGATGGTCTGTGCATTGTAGCAGCTGGCGCGGAAGCCTCCCACAGAGCGGTGGCCTTTGACACCCACCATTCCCTTTGCCGTTGCGAACTCGAGGAACGGCTTCTCCAGCTCCTTGTATTCGTCGCTCATGACGAAGCAGATGTTCATCAGCGAGCGGTCGCCCTCTTCCACCACGGTACCACGGAAGAGTTTGTTGCGGTCTATTTCGTCATACACGATTTTGGCTCTTTCCTTGGCGCGTTGGTCCATGGCCTCCACGCCACCGTTGGCCTTCACCCATCTGAGTGTTTCCAGTGCGCTATAGATAGGCACCACCGGCGGTGTGTTGAACATGGAGCCCTTCTCCACGTGTGTGCGGTAGTCGAGCATGGTGGGTATGGGCCTCGGAGCCTTTCCCAAAGCGTCTTCTTTCAAGATGACGAGCGTGACGCCGGCCATGGCGAGGTTCTTCTGTGCTCCAGCATAGATGCAGTCATACTTGGCCACGTCGATGGGGCGGCTGAAGATGTCCGAGGACATGTCGGCAATGAGCCTGACCCCCAGGTCGAGGTCTTTGCGTATTTCGGTGCCGTAGATGGTGTTGTTGGTGGTGATGTGGAGATAATCCACGTCATCGGGGCACGTCCATCCCTTGGGGATGAAGGTGTAGTTGGCATCGGCAGATGAAGCGACTTCCACAACCTCTCCGAAAAGTTTGGCCTCTTTCATGGCTTTCTTTGCCCAAGTGCCGGTGTTGAGGTAAGCGGCTTTCTTGATGAGGAAATTGTAGGGGACCATACAGAATTCAAGTGAGGCACCTCCACCGAGGAAGATGACGGAATAGCCCTGTGGTATTTGCAGCAGCTCTTTGATGAGCTCCACAGCCTCGTCCACGACGGGTTGGAAATCCTTGGCTCTGTGGCTGATTTCAGCGAGAGACAGTCCACTACCATTGAAGTTGAGAATTTGCTGGGCCGTCTTCTCTATGACCTCTCTTGGGAGGATGGATGGTCCTGCATTGAAATTGTACTTCTTCATCTGAATGTTGTTTAAAAAATTTTACCTATTGATGATATTGCATCACAAATCGTGTGCGAAGGTACGCCATTTTATTGAAAAGAGCAAATATTCGGTGTTATTTTTGCTATTTTCCTAACTTTTTGTCAATTTCCTCAAACTCTTTTCCCATGTTGAGATTGAGATAAATGGTGTATAGTGCGGGCAGCCATTTCTCTTGTTGCTCAGGAGCTTTCTGCCTGAATATTTCCATGAACGGCCTACTTTTCTCAAAGAGTTCGTTGACCTCTTGCTTTTGCTTCTTGGTGCGGCGCTTGAGGTGCTGCTGAGCGGCTTCAAGTTGCAAGGCCTGGTTGTAGTACGCCAGTCCCATATTGCAATATGCCTCAGGCATGGAGTCGTTGATTTGCAACAACTTCCGTGTGATGACGATGCAGCTGTCATACTGTTGCGCATTGAGGAGGGCAGTGCTTTTGGCGAACAATGCCAAGTAGTTGGTGCTGTCGCCGCGCAATGCGTTGTCGATGAAAATGGTGGCGGAATCGGACTGCTGCCTCATGTTGTAATAATCCACCAACCTTGGGAAAAAGAACGTATTGCGTGGCTCCAATGCGAAGCCTTTCTTCAGTGCCTCCACGTATGCCGTGGTGTCCCCATGCTGAAGTTGCCGCTCGGCAACATACTGCATGATATTTTCACGGTGCATGGAGTCTTGGTAAGCGATGTCAAAATATTTCATCGTTTTCTCCAAATCGTTGAGGCGGTATCCGCAATAGAGCGCCCTGTATGCGGCCTTTATCATGAGGGTGTCGGTCACGGGGTAAGGATAGTCGGCAAATAGTGGCTGCCCGGCGCAATCGAGGTAGGCGTCGTAATACAGCCACGCGTTTTTGAAGTCAAGTTTTCTTAGATAAAAGGCGCCGCCGTTGTAAATGTTTGGCCGCATGGCGTTGAGCATGGCGGCGTGTCGTGCGCGGTACTTGATGCGCACCTTCCCCTTTTTGTTGGGCATGTTTTCCAAGGAGTCAAACTGCTCACAGTAAAGGAGTAGTTTTTTTGCGTTGTTGAAGAGAGCGGCCGTATCGTAATTCTGCCTGAGATATAGTTTCTGGTTTCCTTGGTCGTATTGCACTTTGATGGCTTCTACGAGCGTGACCCACACCTTGTGGTTGAGTCGGTATGTGGAGTCTCTGAGCAAGTCAGCCATGAGTTTCTCCGCCCTGTCGAGGTTCTTCCCCGACTTGATGATGGTCTCCGCCTGGTCGATAACCTTCCGTTGCGCGGTGATGCTGATGGCGAGGCTTGCCAAGAACAAGGCCAAAAACAATCTTTTCATCCTTATGGTAACTTTATAGAGTGTATGAAACAAATCAAGCCTTCCGTGATGAAAGGGCATTTTAAAGGAGGGTGTGTCAAGACATGACACACCCTCTGGAAATGTCAATGAATAAAATTCTTACTCGCTGACGCCAGCCTCTTTGGCAGCATCCTTCGTGCGCTGGTCATCACCTCCGTAGAGCTGATAGTGGCAGCGATAGAGTGGGTAAGCCCAGTTGGCCTTCTCCCTGTTGGGGTCGAGTTGCTTTGCCTTGTCGAGATAGCCCTTTGCCTCCTCATAGAGAGGTCTGATTTGGTCCATTGCCTCCTTTGGCACACGTCCGGTCTTTCCGGCAGCGCGGTTCTCCAGGTTGGAAGCGTGGTCGAGCTGACATGCACCGAGATAGGTGAGTATCTGTGCATTATCGGGTTGTGTAGAAAGGGCTTTCTTGAAGTATTCCACAGCCTCGTCGAGTTTCTGGTCCATCATGGCGTTTTGACCACGAACGGCCCATACGACGAAGTTGTTGGGGTCGCTCTGCAGTTTCTTCTCGAAGAGCGCGTTCATCTCATCGTTCATCTTCATGCCCGAGTACATGTTGACGAGCGAACCGAAGAGTTGGTCGTTGCTGGGGTCATTGGCAAACTGTCCCTCAAGTTCCTTGACGTAGTTGAGCGAGTCCTGACGCGTCTTGAGGCCTTCCTGCTCGATGGCGAGTTTGAGGTTGTTGGCTTCCTTTGCGAATTTGGGGTCTTTTGCAGCCACGTCAGCAAACTTAGCACATCCCTTGTTGTCCTTGTTCTGTGCTGCATAGAGAGCGGCATAGTAAGCCATCTGTCCAATGTTCTCATCGGGTGTCTTTGCCACTTGCTCGGCGAAGAGGGGCTCAGCATAAGAATCCACGCACTTAGCGAAATACTTGTAAGTGTTGGCATCGTCTCCCCTGTTGAGATAGAAAATGCCTCCGTTCCACAGATTTCCTCTGTGCGGGTAAAGCACGCCGGCAACCGCCTCATGGAATTTGGGAGCCACTTTTCCTTTTTCATTGGGCATTTGGTCGTATTTGTCGCATTCGATGGCTGCTTCCATGGCGTCATAGACAGCTTGGTAGAAAGCCACGGAGTCAACAGCGACCTTTGCAGCCTTTCCCATTTGCGCGTTCACCTGGTTCTCGTTCATGTTGGCCTGCTCTTTTGTGACCGTTTCGAGTGCCAGAGTGTAGAGTTTGTTGTAGGCTTTCGCCTTTTCCGCCGGTGAAGCGAGTTGCCCCAAAGTGGAGTCAAGCAACGACTTAGCCTCAGCATAGGTCTTTGCTTTCAGGATTGTCTTGAGCGCGGGCGAGTCGCCTGCGAAGGCCGTTGATGCAGCTACTGCCATCAACGCCACAATCATCATTTTTTTCATCTTCATCTGTTACTAAAAGTTTTTTGAATAGGTTTTGCTTATTAATATAACAAGGTTAAGGCTCATCGGGATTGCTCTCAGAGCCGTTTGGTTCGTCGTTGGTGTCCTGGTCCAAGGCATCGTTGTCCATGATGTCCTCGTCGGCCATGGTTTCCTCCATTTCCTCTATCTCATCATTCATCTCCTCGTCTTCGTCCTCTGGCTTGGCGTGGTTGACGGTGACATCTGGCTTGTTGTCGTTTCTGATGCTTTCGCTCTTCTGCGTCCATTCAGCCTTGCTCATCTGCTCCACGGATGCTTCGAGCTCTGCTCCCATCACCTTGCATACGCTTGCGATGACGTCATTCTTCTTTGTGAGGTTGATGAGGCGCACGCCCTGCGTGGCCCTGCCCATGACGCGGCACTCGGCGACAGAGAGTCTGATGGCGATGCCGCTCTTGTTGATGATCATAAGGTCGTTCTCGTCGGTGACGTTCTTGATGGCCACCACCTTTCCGGTTTTCTCAGTGATTTGCAGTGTTTTCACGCCCTGCATGCCTCTGCCGGTCTTTCTGTAGTCCTCCACCATGGAGCGCTTTCCATATCCGTTTTCGCTGACCACCATGATGGTTTCCTTCTCGGCGTTGTTGATGACAATCATTCCCACCACCTCGTCGTCTTTTTCACTGAGTTTCATTCCTCTCACGCCAGTGGCGATACGCCCCATGTCGCGCACGAGAGTCTCGGAGAATCTCACTGCCCTACCGTTGCGGTTGGCCATGACGAGTTCGTTTCGTCCGTTGGTGAGGCGCACGTCCACCACCTCGTCGCCCTCCAGAATGTTGATGGCGTTGACACCCATGGCTCTCGGGTGGCTGTATGCCTTGAGGCATGTCTTCTTGACAAGTCCTCGCTTTGTGGCGAATACGACGTAGTGGGTGTTGAGGAACGTCTCGTCGTCGAGCCCCCTCAGTCTGAGGAATGCATTGACGGAGTCGTCGGGGTCGATGTTGAGCATGTTTTGTATGGCCCTTCCCTTGGAGTCCTTTGCTCCCTCCGGTATCTCGTAGCACTTGAGCCAATAGCATCTTCCCTTCTTGGTGAAGAAAAGCATGGTGTTGTGCATGGTGGCGGGATAGATGAACTCTGTGAAGTCTTGCTCCCTTGTCCTGGCCCCCTTGGAGCCTACTCCACCCCTTCCTTGACCCTTGAAGTCGCTGAGCGGTGTCCTCTTGATGTATCCCAAGTGGCTGACGGTGATGACGACGGGGTCGTTGGGATAGAAGTCCTCGGGGTTGAATTCCTCTGACGAGTACTTGATTTCCGTCCTTCTCTCGTCACCATATTTTTCCTTCACCTCGAGCAGTTCGTCCTTCATCACTTTCTTGCAAAGCTCCGGGTCGTCGAGAATGTTCTGCAGGTAGCTGATGAGTCTTTCAAGTTCCTCATACTCGGCGTGCAGTTGGTCGATGCGCAGTCCGGTGAGTTGCGACAGCCTCATGTCCACGATGGCCTTCGACTGCAGTTCGTCGATGTCGAAGCGTTTCTCAAGGTTTCTCTGTGCATCGGAGGGCGTCTTGGATGCCCTGATGATGTGCACCACCTCGTCGATGTTGTCGCATGCGATGATGAGTCCCTCGAGGATGTGTGCGCGCTCCTTTGCCTTCTTCAGGTCGAATTTGGTTCGCCTGATGGTGACGTCGTGCCTGTGCTCGACGAAATATTTCACGCACTCCTTGAGCGTGAGCAGTCTTGGCCTTCCCTTCACCAGTGCGATGCAGTTGACGGAGAAGGAGCTTTGGAGCTGCGTCATCTTGAAGAGTTTGTTGAGGATGACATTGGCGTTGGCATCCTTCTTCACATCCACGACGATGCGCATTCCCTGTCGTCCTGTTTCGTCGTTGACGTTGGAGATGCCCTCCAGCTTTCCTTCCTTCACCAAGTCGGCGATGTTCTCGATGAGCTGTGCCTTGTTGACCCCGTAGGGTATCTCGGTGACGACAATTTTGTCGTGTGCGTCGCCGCTCTCAATCTCAGCCTTGGCCCTCATGACGATGCGACCTTTTCCGGTCTCGTATGCATCTTTCACCCCCTGTATGCCATAGATGTAGGCTCCGGTGGGGAAGTCAGGTGCCTTGATGTATGTCATGAGCCCCTCGATGTCGATGTCGGGGTTGTCGATGTATGCGCAGCATCCATCAATCACCTCACCCAAGTTATGGGTGGGGATGTTGGTGGCCATGCCCACGGCGATGCCGTTGCCACCGTTCACCAAGAGGTTGGGGACCTTGGTAGGCATGACGGAAGGTTCTGTGAGCGAGTCGTCGAAGTTGTTGACCATGTCCACGGTGTCCTTCTCCAAGTCATCCATGATGTGCTCACCCATCTTGGAGAGGCGGCACTCGGTGTAACGCATGGCGGCCGGTGAGTCGCCGTCCACGCTTCCGAAGTTACCCTGTCCGTCAACGAGGGTGTATCTCATGTTCCAGTCTTGAGCCATCCTCACGAGGGCTCCATAGACGGAGCTGTCGCCGTGGGGGTGGTACTTTCCAAGTACCTCGCCCACCACGCGCGCACATTTCTTATAAGGTTTGTCGCTGGTGTTTCCAATGCCCATCATACCATAGAGGATTCTGCGGTGTACGGGCTTGAAGCCGTCCCTCACATCGGGGAGGGCACGAGCCACGATGACCGACATGGAGTAGTCGATGTACGACTTCTTCATCTCTTCCTCAATGTTGATCTTGATGATTTTGTCCTGGTCAAATGTCTGATTTTCGTCCATTATTGGTAGTCATGATTAAAATATGATTCAGGCGTGAAATCGCCTTAGAGGGCATTTAAATGCGTTCTATGCGATTTTGTGCCCGTTTCAAGGTGTAAAATTACTACTAATTTGCGACATGGGAAAGCAAATGGGCTTTTTTTTTCCAAAATTAAAGATTATTAAGGTGAGTTCCATTAAAAAAATCATTGTCAACGAGGCTCCCGTCAGCCATAAAGGAAAGGTGATTCCGTATGGCAGTCGGAATCACCTTACACTTGGAGCATTGCCGTTTGCGCGGCAATCACCTTAGTCAAAACTATATTTATCTGTATGGTCGTATGTATGCAGCATCCAGTGAGGCTACCTCCATGGCCTGGCGGCGTTGCGCATGGCCTGCCTGTGGAACTTGCTCTCCGCCTTGATGACATCGTAGAGTTTGGAGGCAGACAGTATTCCCAAGAAGCGGGCATGGTAGTTGGACTGCAACTGCTTGATTTCTATCTCCAGTTGGTCGATTTCGATGATGGCCTTCTTGCACCGCTCTTCATCCGCGGGCTTCATGCGCTTGAGCTCGCGTATCTTGTCATAAAGCACGCGCTGCTTGTTGTTCATCTCGTCATAGAGCGGGAAGAACGCCGCTGCTTCATGGGGCGTGAGACACGCCTCAATCGTGATGAACTGCTGCAGGTCGGCCTTGAATTTTGCGGGGTTGAATTTCATGGGCCCCTGCGCCGAAAGCGGCAATGTCACCATGGTGAAAAGCAGGATTACCAGCCACAGTGATGCATATTTTAGTTTATTCATCTGAAAGATAAGCATATAAGTCTTCATCATCACACATGATATAGTCGGCCACTGCATCGAGGCTTCCCTCGGCATTTGAATATGAAGCCCGCTGTGTGGCCATCGCCTCCACCTCAGCATCGTTGAGGTCTTGGTGTACATAGAGTCCAGCTCCAAAGACCGCCGCAAGGACGACGGCAGCAGCTGCCACCGTCCGCCATCTCTTGGCAGCCAGGGGCTTTCGCACCGTTTCGGGCATCATCCTCACCTCATTTTCGGGGATGCGCTCCATCACCCTTTCCGCAAGCGTGTCGAAATAACCTTCCGGCACGGTGAAATGGTTTTCGCGCTTGGGCAGGGAATCATAGGTTTCTTGAATCATTGCTGTCTTTTTTTGTTTGACGCATCAGGTTGGAAAAAGTTTAATGCATCTTTGATTATTTTGAATAAAAAATGCAATTTATCATTTTGGAGGTCTTGAGGGGCCATGTGCAAGGCACCCTCATCCATGTTCACGAGCCAATGTAGAGGCATAGCATGCCCAGCAGTACGAGAATGAGGTCAACAATCTTGCTCCTAAGGTTTTTCTCGTGGAAGAAGATTGCGCCGAAGAGGAATGAGACCACCACGCTGCCCCTCCTCACCATGGAGACGATGGAAATCATGGCTCCCGGCAGGCTCAGTGCGTAGAAGTAGATGAAGTCGGCGGCGGAGAGGAAGATGCTGACACAGAGAATGCTCCAATGCCAGTGCAAGGGCGTGGTGTGTTTCCGCTGCGGCCACCATGCGAACAAAAGCACGGCGAGCATCATCGCCGCCTGGTAGATGTTGTACCAGCTCTGCACAAGCATGCGGTCGAGCCCCACACCGCCGTTCTCCCTCGGTGCCATGAGGTATTTGTCGTAAAGGCCGCTGACTGCTCCGAGCAAGGCGGCCAGGATGACGAAATAAATCCACTTGTCGTGCTTGAAGTCTATTCCCTCTTTTCGTCCGCTCCGGCTAAGCATGAAGAAGGATATCACCGAGAGCACCACACCCAGCCACTGCCACCCGTTCAACTGCTCTCCAAACACGATGAGGGCTCCGCAAAGCACCATCACCGGCCTTGTGGCGTTGATGGGTCCCACGATGGTGAGCGGCAGGTGCTTCATGCCGAAATATCCAAAAACCCATGAAAGCAAGACAATGACGCTCTTTAAGAGAATGTACTTGTGAGCCTCCCACCCCGCTTGCGGCACATGAAACTGCGAGGTGTCGAGCAATCCAGTAGTGGTGCTGAGAATGATGAAGGGCAGGAAGATGAGGGAGCAGAAGACGGTGTTGAGGAAGAGCACCGGAATGACAGCGTTGCCCGCCAGTGCCTCTTTCTTGAAAGAGTCGTAGCAGCCAAGGAGTGCTGCGGAGATGAAAGCGAAGATGAGCCACATACGCACAAGATGCTATGACGGATTATTGTTGTCGGGATAGGCCACATCGACCAAGAAAAGCGCCTTTGCCGGCATGCTCTCACCCGCTTTGGTGCGGCTCTTGCTCTCTATGATGCTCCTGAACTCATCGAGCGACAACCGTCCCCTTCCCACATCGACCAAGGTGCCCACCACGGCCCTCACCATGTTGCGCAAGAAACGGTTGGCGGTGATGGTAAAACGGTATTTGTGCGGAGCGAGTTCCTCCCACCGTGCCTCCGTCACCTGGCAGATGGTGGTCTTCACGTCGGTATGGCTCTTGCAGAATGCCCCGAAGTCGGAATAGGTGGTGAGGATGCGCCCTGCCTCGTTCATCAAGTCGAAGTCGAGGCGATAGCCCAGTTGACAAGAATATTTCTCGACGAAGGGGTCCTTGTCGGTGTGTAAGAAATAATGATAGGTGCGCGACGTGGCGGAAAACCTGGCATGCATGCTCTCGTCCACCTCCCTCACCATGCTCACCGCGATGTCGTGGGGCAGCAGCCGGTTGAGTTTGTAGGTTAGCTGTCCGGGGTCCACCGGCTTGTCGTAGTCGAAATGCGCCACCATCTTGGCGGCGTGTACGCCAGCGTCGGTTCTCCCAGCACCCACCACCTCCACTTCCTGGCGAAGCAGCGTGGCGAGAGCTCGCTGCATCTCCGCCTGAATGGAGTTGCCATTGGGCTGCACCTGCCATCCATGGTAGCGTGAGCCGTCGAAACTGAGATTGATGAAATACCTTGCCATTTCTAATTTGCGTGCAAAAATACGAAATTTTGGTGAAAAAGCCACGATTGCCCTCAAAAAACGATTTCACATCCCAAAGGGCTAAAAAAAATGAAACGTCGCGATCTCTCTCAGACGGCGACGTTTTTTCCAAGAAAAATTACACTCTATTGATTATAAAGCCTAATACCTAAAACAATTGGAGAACATTAATATCATCTGCTGTTTGTTTATGCTTTGCAAATATACGAATAATATACGAAACCGAGCAACTTTTTCGTCTTTTTTTTCCTCCTTTGACAAACATTTCACATTTTATTTCCTCAATGGACAAATAAAAAGCGAAAAACGACAAAACAAGGCGAGTTCAAACATCATTTCTGCTCACATGCTACTTTCTCAAGGCGATGTTGTAGTTGTAGTACTTCTTGTTTCCGGTGATGTCTTCCACCACCCGGATGAAAGGCGGAAATTTCACCGACTCGTCGGATGCCACTCCTTTTGTCTCGAGAATCTTCAAGCCATCGATAGGTTTCGAGAAGAGGTCGAGTTCGAAATACTGCCCTTTCCATATAAAGCTGTTCCTCGTCTTCTTTATGGTGTTGCGGTATGGGTCGGCCTGTTGGAGGAGCGAAGCGTAGAGGTTGTTGCTGATTTGTCGCTCCGTCTGGAGGCATTCTGTTTCAGAAAGAGGTTTCTTGGTGGTGAGCACATTGACATATTTGCCGGCCCATCCTCTGCGGCGCAGCCTCACCTCGCATCCCGGCTCTGCCACAAGATACGTCTGGGTAATCTCGCTCACGATGCACTCGGGCAAGTCGCCGACCACCTCCACGATGTATTTACGCTCCTCCTCGATGGGCTGTGGCAGACCAAGGACGAAGGAGATTTCCTTGAGCACCCTGTTGAGTTTTTTCTCAAAGTCCTCATGGTTGTTGATGACGCGCAGATGGGAGTGCCCTGTCCATGCTCCAATGACTTTCTTGTCGAGCAGCCTGGCTTGGCGAAGCCCTTCCTCGTCCATCTTCTCATAGCGCTGTGCATTGGTGGCGGTGGTGTAGAATTCCTCCGCCCCGTCGGCAGCGGAGACGAGGTGCAAGACGGCGTCGTAGCGACTGTCTCGCAATTCGGAAGTTGTAACCCCCAACTCCCCTGTGATTTGCTCCCACATCTCAGCAGTCATATAGGCGGAGATGTCCATCACGCCGCGGTCGCACACCACGAGGGTGGGTTCCTCACACTCCTGTGCCATCCTCATGAACTTGTCCTCAAGTGCCATCTGCACCTCCAAGGTAGCCTTCTCCCCCTGATAAAACAATGCCTTGTTGTCGGTGAGATAGTTCATGCCCGCCTGACTAAAAAGGGTGGGCACTTCAGGTATGGTGAACACCTTGTAACCAAGGCTTGAGAAATGCTCTATCACCTTTACAAGAGCGGTGGTCTTGCCGGCGCATGGTCCTCCGGTGAGGACGATTTTCTTGATGTCGCTTTTTTCCATATTTTCGTGGTTGATCGTGACCATGATGTCTTTAGGAACTATAAAACTCTATTATATCAATCTGTTCATACCAGTCTTGCGAGGAGGTTGATGAAGACCTTCCAGATATCCTCTATGGTTGAGAGTTTCACCCTTTCCGAAGTGGAATGAGGCTCCATGATGCGTGGGCCGATGCTCGCCATCTGCAATCCGGGGTATTTCTGAACGAAGTAGCCAGCCTCCAGGACAAAATGCATGGCCACCAAACGCGGTCTCCACCCCAAGACATCGTTGAAAGTGTCGGAGGTGGTTTGCAGGAATGGTGAAGTGGGGTCTTCCTTCCATGCCGGGGCCGACATGAGGGTTTCGGAGGTGGCCCCTCCTTGGGCCATCACCTTGGCGATGTCGTCCGCAACCTCTTTCATCTTGGCATCGATGAAGCTCCTGGTGTGCGTGGTGACAACAATGGCACCGTCTTCGTAGTACACCCTTCCCACATTGTTGGATGTCTCCGGCGTACCGGCCATGGTCTCGCTCATGGCCACCACTCCCTGCGGCACCTGCTCCAGGCACACCATGAGTTGGTGGAACGCTTCGTGTTGGATTACCTTCTCCATGGGTTGCACCTTCTCCACACGGCATTTCACATCCGGGTCGGTTTCGCCATATTCCTCCTTCACCCACTCGTTGAAAATCTCCTCCTGCGCCTTGACAAACTCTGCCGCCTCGCCGGAGGTTACGGTAAGCACCACCTCCGCCTTGGTGGCGATGGAGGCATTGGCCTCGCCAATGGCAATGTCGGCCAACTCCAAGTCATATTCGTTGTATATGGCAGCCAGGACAGCCCACGCCATGGTGACGGCGCTTGCCCGCCCTTTGGCGATGTCCACGCCGGAATGTCCGCCTTTTCCGCCATCGATGGTAATCTTGTACCATCGGCGTTTCCCACCCGGGGCATCTACCAAGGGAGCTGGCAGGCAGTGACGTTGCAGAAGGGCTCCTGCGGCACCGGTGGTGATGGTGTCGTAGTCCTCGGAGTCGAGGTTGACGACCTTTCGCCCCTTGATGAAGCCGGGGTCGAGTGCAGCGGCTCCTGTCATGCCATCCTCTTCGTTGGTGGTGGTGATTACCTCCAGCGGCCCATGGCGCAAGGTGTTGTCGGCAAGGACAGCGAGAGCCATGGACAGCCCTATGCCGTTGTCGGCACCGAGGGAGGTGCCACGAGCTTTCATCCATCCATCTTCCACGACAGCCTCCACGGGGTCGTGCAATGGGTCGTTCATTCCCACGCACACCATGTCCATGTGGTTGAGCACAACAATGGTTTCAGCATCCTCGCATCCAGGCGAAGCAGGCTTTCTCACCACGACACAGTTTTGGGCGTCGCGGTCGTATTCCAAACCCAGGCGTTGGGCAAACTGGCAAATGAAGTCTGCAACCCGCTCCTCATGGTGAGAAGGCCTGGGGATGTTGTTTAACTGCTTGAAGATGTCCATGACGGCACCTATCGGCGGGCAATCCACGATTTGTTGTATTTTCATTGTTTCCTATATAATATACTAAGGTATGCTAATCCGCTTACAAAGGTAGTGCAAACCGAAGACAATTCAAAATAAAAAATACTTTTTTTATTTTAATTGTTGAGGTGCAGCCTACCTTATCCAAAGGTAGTATGGTACCTACCCACCCCCCGTCCCCCTCCCGACATCGGGAGGGGGCTCAACCGCACCTACTCGGTGCTCAGACATTAAGGAACCCTCGACCCATCAAAGGCACGATTAAGCGAGAGCAATAAGAAAATTGTTTTTCTCATTGCCGAGCGTGAGTGCCTTCGACGCGCAGCGTCAAA
>CADBBP010000005.1 GCA_902792855.1 uncultured Prevotellaceae bacterium | reverse complement strand
TATGAAAAAATTACTATCTTTGTTTGCCATCCTCGCCATGTGCCTCACCGCATATAGTCAGGAAACGGTATTGTTTGATGCCAATACCACATACGGCAACGGCGCCATCCTGTCCTCCGAAAACACCGTTCTCGAGCTTGGCAACGACCGCGCCCAGAGCAATTACAACATGCAATTTGCCGCCACGAAGTCCTACTGCTCCAATCTTTTCGGCCAGAAGGTGATGGTGGAGAACACCGAGACTGGTGAGTATGAGGAGAAGACCCGTGTGGTGTATGTTTATGGTGCCAACAACCCCAAGGACGGTGAGTTGGGAGAAGACGACACGAACACTGGCAACCCCTATAGCTCCAGTAGCAAGAACTTGCCACAGTCAGGCACCTACTACATGCTTACTCCCGCCAAGTCGGGTCATATCACCGCCTTCATCATCATCAATGCCGACAAAGCCTTGTATGTTGTGAAGGCGACTACCGGCGAGTGTCTTCCCGTGAGTGCACTCACCATCAAAGGCGACGGTGCAGAGCCAGTCAATGTGGCGTTAAGCGAAGACTACAAAGTTGCCAACAAGACCACCGGCACATTGGAGTTCGATGTTGATGAGGGTGAGACCTATTACATCTTCTGCAACGGCTCGAAGCTCAGCTTCGGAGGCTACAAGTTTGTTGAAGGCACCTCCACTCCCGTTGTCACCCGTGAGAGGGTGCTGTTCGACGCCAACACTACATACGGCAACGGAGCCATCCTGACCTCTGCGAACACCGTTCTCGAGCTTGGCAACGACCGTGCCCTTGGTGATTACAACATGCAATTTGCCGCCACAAAAGCCTACTGCTCCAATCTCTTCGGCCAGAAGGTGATGGTGGAGAACACCGATACCCATGAGATGGAGGAAAAAGTCCGTGTGGTGTATGTCTATGGCTCCAACAACCCGAAAGACAGCTTGCTGAATGACGAAGACAAGAGTGCCGGTGCCAGTTACACTCCCGGGGGAGCCAACCTGCCCCAGTCAGGCACCTACTACATGATCACCCCCGCCAAACCCGGCCACATCACCGCTTTCGTCATCATCAATGCCAACAAGAATTTCTATGTGGTGAAGGGAAGCAACGGCGAGTGCCTTCCTGTGAGCGCATTGACCTTGAAAGGCGACGGTGCAGAGCCAACGAGCGTGACGCTGAATGACGACTACACCCTCGGGAGCAAGATGACCGGCACTGTGGAGTTCGACGTGGAAGCTGGCGAGACCTACTATGTCTTCTGCACCGGTTCGAAGCTCAGTTTCGGCGGCTATGAGTTTGTTGAAGGCGAGGAGCCTCCCGTTCCCATCGTTGACACCCGCGAGTTGGTGTTGTTCAAAGCAGACGAGACCTATGGCAATGCCGCCACGCTGACCTCCGAGCACACCCAGTTGGTGTTGGGCGACGACCGTGCATTGAGCAACTACAACATGCAATTAGCCGCCACGAAAGCCTACTGCACAGACATCTTCGGCCAGAAGGTGATGGTGGAGAACACCGAGACCCATGAGATGGAGGAGAAAGTCCGCGTGGTGTCTGTCTATGGAGCCAACAACCCGAAAGAAGGCGAGTTGGACGACGAAGACAAGAGCACCGGCGGCAGCTACAGTCCCGGCAATGGCAGGTTGCCTCATTCAGGCACCTATTATATGATAACCACAACCATTCCCGGCCACATCACCGCTTTCATCACCCTCAATGCCAACAAGAATTTCTATGTGGTGAAGAAGAGCAATGCCGAGTGCCTGCCCATCAGCGCACTCACCTTGAAAGGTGACGGCGCAGTGCCTGTCGATGTGACACTGAGCGAGGAATACACCATCGCCGAGAAGATGACCGGCACGGTGGAGTTCGACGTCGAGGCAAAAGAGACCTACTACGTCTTCTGCACCGGTTCGAAGCTCACCTTCGGTGGATATGAGTTTGTCAGCGGCAGTGGTGACGAACCAGAGGTCGTGCTTGGCGACGCCAACGGCGACGGCCAAATAACCATCGTCGATGCCTCCATGATAGTGGAATACGTGCTCAGCGGAAATAATTCATCCATGAATTTCAAGAATGCCGATATCAATGGTGACGGAGATGTGAACATCACCGATGCTTCCATCATCGTAGGCATCATTCTCAACAACAGATAGCATTCGTGAATAATAGACCTTAAAGTCTCTAAGGTCTTTAAAGTCCATAGGGTTCTTGATGACCTTGGAGACTTTAAAGGCCTTAGAGACTTTAAAGGTCATGGAGACCATGCAATATGATCAATAGGAAGAGCGCGGCCATGTCGGTGTTGCTGATGGTGAGTTTGGGTCACCTTCTCAACGACATGTTTCAGGCTGTCATCCCTGCCATCTACCCCATGGTGAAGGAGACCTTGGGGCTGAGTTTCACGCAGATAGGAGCGATAACGCTGACGAACCAAGTCACCTCGTCACTACTCCAGCCGGTGGTGGGTTATTTCTCCGACAAGCACCCCCGCCCTTATGGTCTTGTCGTCGGCATGTGCTTCACGATGACAGGGCTGCTGTTGCTCTCCATGGCGAACAGTTTTCCCCTGATGCTCTTGTCCGTGGCGTTCGTGGGTGTTGGTTCCTCCGTGCTCCACCCGGAGTCGTCGAAGGTGGCGCGCTTAGCTTCCGGAGGCGCAAAGGGGATGGCCCAGTCCATTTTCCAGATAGGCGGGAATATCGGTCGCGCTTTCGGCCCCGTTGCAGTGGCTTTGGTGGTGGTTCCACACGGTCAGGGTGGCATCCGTTGGTTTGCGCTTCTCGCCGTCATTGCCGCATGGGTGCTGTCAAGGATAGGCCGATGGTACAAGAAGCAGATAGCGCTTCATGGTCGCAGCAAGTCGAAATTCGACATGGAGAACGAGAGCCATCTGTCACGCCGCCAGATAACCATCGCCTTGTTGGTGCTGCTGATGCTGATGTTCTCCAAGGATTTCTATACAGCCAACATCCAGAACTACCTCACCTTCTACATGATTGACAAGTTCGGTCTTTCCATCACAGCCTCTCAGTACGTTCTGTTCGCATTCCTCGTCTCCACAGCCGTCGGGCTGCTCATAGGCGGCGAGGTGGGCGACAGGTACGGCCGCAAGTATGTCATCTGGGTGAGCATCCTCGGCTCTTCCCCATTTGCGTTGCTGTTGCCATATTGCAACCTGGCGTGGACCATTGTCCTGGTCATCCTTGTAGGCATGGTGATGTCATCGGCCATGTCTGCCATTCTCGTTTACGGCACCGAACTCCTTCCCGGCAATGTGGGTATGATTTCCGGAGCCTTCTTTGGCCTGTCATTCGGTCTTGGCGGCATTGGTTCCGCCATTTTTGGATGGCTTGCCGACATATCGGGCATCCAGTATGTCTTTCAGCTCACGGCATTCCTTCCCTTGTTGGGAATAGCCACCTATTTTCTTCCGAACATAAAAGACAAATAGCCCTCAGAGGGTGTTTTTCCCCTTTCAGAGGACATTTTTCGGTCTCAAGCCCCTTTCCATAAAAAATATTGAAAAAAAGCGAGGCAACTATGTGATAAATCATTTGAAAAATCGTATCTTTGCCATCGCGAAAAACAATTATGACCATCAACCATTATGAAAGAGCAAGTATTAGAGGCCATGCGCAATGCAGGCAAGCCGTTATCGGCAGGAGAGGTGACGAAGGTGTTGAACGCCGACCGCAAGGAAGTTGACAAGGCTTTCGCCGAGTTGAAGAAAGAGGGAGCCATCGTGTCTCCCGTCAGGTGCAAGTGGACTATTGCCTGAGACGCGTCAGGCTTAGTTCCAACATTCTATATCCTTTTCTATCTCAGGTAGCTGGCTTCGATGGAAAGTCGGCTCCTTTATTCCGTTGCGTTTCTGTCGCCTATAGTCATCGAGCAACCTGAACACATATTTTCCGAGCGTGACAATAGCTACGAGGTTGCAAGCTGTCAGAAACGCCATGCAGAGGTCACCCAAATTCCAAACAAACTCAAGGCTTGCCAAAGCCCCAACCATCACGAAGACTCCGCCAGAAAAGATGCGATATGCAGTGAGCACCATGGTGTTGGAGGTCATGAAGCGGATGTTGGCCTCACCATAATAGTAATTGCCAATAATCGAGGAAAAGGCGAAGAGGGTGATGGCCACCGCGATGAACACCGGCCCATAGGAGCCAATTTCCTTTCCCAGTGCCGCCTGAGTGAGCGCGATGCCATTCAACCCCGGCACATCATACAGTCCGCTGACAAGGATGACAAAGGCAGTACACGAGCACACCAGGAGCGTGTCGGTAAACACGCCCAAAGCTTGGATGAGACCTTGTTTCACCGGATGGGAAACCGTGGCAGTGGCGGCGACGTTTGGCGCACTACCCTCTCCCGCCTCATTGCTGAACAGCCCTCGTTTCACCCCATTCATGATGGTAGCTCCAATGGCTCCCCCCATGCCCTGCTGAAGGCCGAACGCATCGGTGACGATGACTTTCAGGACATGTGGGACGAGATGGATGTTCATCACAACTATCACAACTGCCAACAAGAAATAACCTATGGCCATCAGCGGGACCAGCACAGCACTGACATTTGCGATGCGATGTATGCCACCAAACACGATGCCAAGCGCAAGGGCAGAGAGGATGACGCCCACCACCAGAGGGTCGCATCCAAAAGCCTCTTGCATGGCACCACAGATGGTGTTGCTCTGAATGGAATTGTATGACAGTCCGAAAGTAATGGTTATCAACACAGCAAAGAGGTAAGCCATCCACTCCTTGTGCAATCCCTTGCGTATATAGTACGCCGGTCCACCAATAAACGAGTCCTTGTGTCTTTGCTTGAACAGTTGTCCAAGTGTGGACTCCACGAAAGCCGTGGCAGAGCCAATCAATGCTATGACCCACATCCAGAAGACGGTTCCGGGTCCACCGATGGCAATGGCTGTCGCCACCCCGGCAAGGTTGCCCGTCCCAACCCTTGTAGCCACCGAAACGGCGAAAGCCTGAAAAGAAGAAATATGCTTGTGCTTGGCGTTGGTATCGGAAAGATTGTCGGTGCCCGACACCGCCGAATCAGCGAGCAGTCGGAACATCTCGCCAATCATTCGGAACTGAACGCCCTTGGTTTTCCATGTGAACCACAAGCCACACATCACCAATGCACCTATCAGCACATAAGTCCAAATGGCATCATTTATCCAAGTTATCAATTCATTGAGCATACGTGAACTTAAAAGTAAAGTAGCATTAATCAGTTATTTCGCAATGATTCTAAAATTGCAAGCAAAGTTATGAAAAAAGTTCAAAAAAAAATTAACTTTGCATAGTTTTTATCAACATCTTACTATTTATGAAAAAAGCTCTACTCACCCTGTTTGTCGCCGCTTGTGTAGCATCGGCTTCAAACGCCCAAACAGCAACGTCTGACTACGAGGTTATCCACGAGGCAGACACGGTATGGAACTTCGGCTATAATGGTGTCAACCTCTACAGCAGGAAGATGCATCGCATCGACATCAGTTACCTCTCGAAAGACCATGAAGGCAACTCCGCCCTCCTTAGTGGCTATGTGGCCATCCCCTATGACATTTTCAATGGTTCACAGGCTTGCGACGGCATTCTGCTCTACAACCACTACACGCAATGTGTACAACCAACTCGCCAACCTTGGCTACACCTATGACCAAATGTTCAAGGAGCCTTACAACGAAAAATTCCCTGACTGGTTTTGGAGTGGCAAATACACCACCAGTGCCATTATGGACTCATTGGAAGGCAAGACCCTCTCCGAAATTATACAGGAAAACTTCCTCAACACCTACTCCGAGGAATTCAACACGCTCCGCGACATCGCCAACAAGTATTCATTAGCCAATGACTGGACCCCCGATTTTTCTCAAAAATACTATGTGATGCACTTGGTCAGAGACAACACCGTTCCAGTCAGTTCGGGTAGGGCATTTCTCAGATTCCTCAGCAATTACACCTACGAGGGAACTTCAGAGAAGCCATTCGTAAAGTCCATCGTCCCCGAACGCACGAAGCTGCAGACCAATTTCGTCATCCCCGACTATCATCACACCATTGTTGGTGGCATCACTTTCTACCTCAACCTTGCCGCCACGCTTGCAGCATACCCAGTGCTCTACTATGATGACGAGCTGAACACCCACTATGCCGACTTGGTGGAGGAGGCCACCGTCATGGGCATCATCCACAAGCTCGAGGACAAGGGTTTCGACGTGAGAGTTTCTATCGTCGCGATGACATCAAGACCATCTTCATCGACGCCATCAAGGCAACGGGAAGAGCCATCGTCAAAGACGCCTGGGTGGAATCCTGCAACAAAGGTGAATATCCTGCTCAGGGCAGCGAGCCCATTGCCAGCGAGACTCTCGACAACATCCTTTACATCAGTCCCATAGGAGGCCATGGCATAAAGCTTATCAGTTTTGAAGTTGACGAAGAGTTCTACAAGCACGATGATGTGCCACTGGGAGACCACTATCCTCTCATCGCCAAATTCCACGTTTCTGACAAGACTTACACCAATCCTGAAAACATGCCAAGCAGCATCAGCCAGACCGTCAACGACAGCCAATCCACAACCGAAACCTACGACCTCAAAGGCATCCGCCACACAGGCGACCTGCCTCAGGGCACTTACATCATCAACGGTCGGAAAGTGGTCAAGCAATGACATGGGTTAGGAAACGAACCATCCATTGTTTCTCTTCAGGTTGACCAACGACTTGCATTCAGCCTCCATGGACATCCCATGGAGGCTGTTTTTTTGAATGTGCGTACAGGTCGGAAAGTTTCACCGAGCAAAAAGAGCGATTCGCTGAATTGTTTTTGCCGTTATTATGTTTGTGCTTACATTTGCAGCGACAAAAACGATGAAGCATGAAGAAATTAATGGTTTTAGCGATGCTCATGGCATCCATGGAGGTTGTTTCCAGTTGCACGGCAGACAACCCTTTCGAAGAGATTGATGAAACCTACGAGGGAAATTGGAACACCAGAGGCAATGTCGGAGGTGGCAGCGGCAGTTCTGCCACGACAGGTGAATTGTCCACCTTCGACGTGGCAATAGACAAGACATCGGCAGAGCCCACAGAGGTGGCTTCGGAGTATTTCCCCGACGAGGAAGACGCACTGGAGAACAATTCGTTTGAGACAGTGGTGACAATAGACCTCTCAAATCCCGTGTCAAAGACAGAGAATGGCGTGGAGTTGACCACCAACGGTGGCCACGTGACCGCCAACCACGGTTCCACGAAGGGTGTCTGCTATGTGGTGAGCGGAACGACAACAAACGGCTCACTCACCATCGTTGGCGACAAGAAATATGCCGTGAAACTCAATGGGATGAGCATCACCAACCCCGACTCCGCCGCACTGAACCTGCTGAGCAGCAAGCGTGCCTACGTCATCCTGGCCGATGGAACCACCAACACGCTGACCGATGGCACGGGAGGCAGCCACAAGGGAGCGCTCTACAGCAAGGGCAAGTTGCTCTTCAACGGCAGCGGCGCACTCAATGTCACGGGGAACACGAACAACGGCATTCACTCAGCCGACTACATCGTGTTTCGCAAGGGCAACAACATCCATGTGAAATCGACGGCCAACCATGGCATCAAGGCCAATGACGGTGTGTTTGTCAATGGCGGCATCCTGAATGTCGAGGTGTCGGCAGCCGCCGCCAAGGGCATCAGCAGCGAGAGCAACATCATTTTCAACGGTGGGCGCACCACCGTGCTGACCACAGGCGGCGGCACCTACGACACGGAAGACAAGGAGGCCAAGGGCGCGGCAGCCATCAAGGCCGACTCCACCCTGACGGTGAACGGCGGCGAACTATGGCTGAAGAGCACCGGCTCCGGCGGCAAGGGCATCACCGTGGACATGGAAGCCTGTTTCAACGGCGGCAGCGTCTATATCATCACCACGGGCGGACAATACAAGAGCAACAACGACACCTCGTCGCCCAAGGGCATCAAGGCCGACGGCAACATCACCTTCAATGGCGGCAGGACATGGGTGCGCACCAGCGGCTACAACGGCGAGGGCATCGAAACCAAAAAAGAGCTCAACATCACGGGCGGCGAGGTAGCCTCCTACGCCTACGACGACGCCATCAACTCCAAGGGCAACATGACCATCAGCGGTGGCCAGGTTTATGCACAAGGACAACACAACGACGGATTGGACGCCAACGGCAACTGCTACATCAAAGGCGGCGTGGTCTATGCCATTTGCTCCGGACAGCCCGAGGTGGCCATCGATGCCAACACCGAGGGCGGCTACAAGCTCTACGTCACGGGCGGCACCATCGTCGCCGTGGGCGGACTGGAGAATGGCTCCCAACTCTCGCAGTCGTGCTATCAAGCCACATCCTGGTCACCCAACACCTGGTATGCGCTGACCATCGGCAACAGTTCCTTCTCTTTCCAGACACCATCAAGTGGCGGTTCGGGACTTGTCGTGTCGGGCAGTTCGCAACCTGCTCTCCAATCCAATGTCAGCGTCAGTGGCGGGACATCTTGCTTCGGCGGTCTTGGCATCGTGGGCAGCACTGTCAGCGGCGGGTCATCCGTCTCCCTGTCAAGCTACAGCGGTGGCAGCGGAATGGGCGGCGGCCCGGGAGGATGGCGATGAGACGCATACGAAAAGAAGTGGATAATCATAAAAGTGAACAATAAAAAGGGCGAGGAAATCTTTTTTCGCCCTTTTTGTTGGACAAGTGGTGAAAAAGCCGTACTTTTGCAATTCACAAGCAAAGTGCGTACCATCACACGCTCAACACCCATGTTCATCATCAAGTCACTCCACACTTTCGGCAAATACTTGCTCCTCATGGGCCGGACGTTCTCTCGTCCGGAGCGCATGAGGATGTTTATGAAGAAATACGTGAACGAGATGTCGGCCTTGGGCGTCGACTCCATCGGCATCGTCCTGCTCATCTCCTTCTTCATCGGGGCGGTAATCTGCATCCAGATGAAGCTCAACATCCAAAGCCCTTGGATGCCCAAGTTCGTCACCGGCTACACCACCCGTGAGATCATGCTGTTGGAGTTCTCCTCGTCCATCATGTGCCTCATCCTCGCCGGCAAGGTAGGTTCCAACATCGCCTCCGAGCTTGGCACCATGCGCGTGACGCAGCAGATAGACGCCCTTGAAATCATGGGTGTCAACTCTGCCAGCTACCTCATTCTTCCCAAGATTTTGGGCATGGTCACCATCATGCCCTTCCTTGTCATCTTCAGTGCCACCACCGGCATCCTCGGCGCCTACGCCACGGCCTACATCGGGCATGTGCTTAGTCCCGACGACCTCACCCTCGGCTTGCAGCACGATTTCAACGCCTGGTTCATGTGGATGAGCATCATCAAGAGCCTCTTCTTCGCTTTCATCATCTCCAGCGTCTCATCCTACTACGGTTACAGCGTGGAGGGCGGTTCCGTGGAGGTGGGCAAGTCGAGCACCGACGCCGTGGTGTCGAGCAGCGTGCTCATCCTCTTCTCCGATGTCTTCCTTACGCAACTGCTCTCATAACCCCGCCAAGATGATAGAAATCAAGAACCTGTACAAGTCGTTTGAGGACAAGGAGGTGCTTCACGACATCAGTGCCGTTTTCGAGAATGGCAAGACCAACCTCATCATCGGCCAGAGTGGCTCCGGCAAGACAGTGCTGATGAAAAACCTCGTGGGACTGCTCGACCCCACGAAAGGTCAGGTGCTTTACGACGGTCGCGACTTCGTGGCCATGGGGAAGCGTGAGAAGGTGATGCTTAGACGCGAGATGGGCATGATCTTCCAGAGTGCAGCCCTCTTTGACTCCCTCTCCGTCTTGGAGAACGTCATGTTCCCCCTCGACATGTTCTCGTCCATGAACTTACGCGAGCGCATCCACAGGGCGAAGGAATGCCTCGACCGTGTGAACCTCGTGGATGCCCACAACAAATACCCTGGTGAAATTTCCGGTGGCATGCAGAAGCGCGTTGCCATCGCGCGTGCCATCGCCCTCAACCCAAGATACCTCTTCTGCGACGAGCCCAACTCCGGCCTTGACCCCAAGACCTCGCTCGTCATCGACGACCTGCTCAGCAGCATCACCAAGGAGTACAACACCACCACCATCATCAACACCCATGACATGAACTCCGTCATGGGCATCGGTGAAAACATCATCTTTATTTACAAAGGGCGCAAGGACTGGCAAGGCTGCAGTGGCGACATCATAGACTCCACCAACAAGCGGCTCACCGACTTCATCTTCGCCAGCGACCTGCTCAAGGAAATGCGCACCATGGTCAACGAGCAGCACCACAAAGCCGAATCATCCCCCGGCGTTCCAAAGAAGGATTTCTTGGAATAATCAAAACTTATATCACTCGCCCAAGAACAGAATTCACACCCATTCTTGGCGTTAGGAATTACTTGTGCACAACAACTATTAGAAGTCAGGTTGTGGCGAGGCGTCGGCGGTAAATGAGGGCTGCAGCCAGACACAATGCCAAGGCGGCCGCCACGACAACAACTGTCAGCAGCAACGAGGAGGAGCTACCGTTGCCCATGTCCACCATGCCTGGCTGGATGGCGGCAGAGGCAGTGTCGGTCACTTCGTTCTCCAACTTGAGCAAGGAGTCCCTGACGATGAGAAACGAGTCCTTGGCTTGCTCGTAGGTGTCCTGCACTTTCTCCGGTCGGATGATGTGGTGAGGACGAGTCCAATGCCCACCGTGTACGGGAGCGATGTCCAACATAAAATTTGTCCAAGTCATAATCAAGCGTTTTTATGTTTTTTATTTCTTTCTTTTTGAGAGGATTACAAAATGCCGGCCATTATGCCTAACAATTGCACCAATATGCCGAAGAGACAGCTGACGGCATTGCACAGCACGCTGTAGGCCATGGCCTGCGAGGGTTTTCTCACAAGAGCCTCGTAGCAGAGGGCCTCCACGACAACCACCAGTGTCTCTCCAATCAAGAAGGTGGCAGTGCTGTCATCCAACAGCGTCATGTAGAGGTTGAGCGGCACATTGGTCAACACGTTCATCGCGATGGAGGCCTTCAACACCTTCTTCCTCTTCTCGCCCATGAGCAGCAGCATACCATATTCCGTCAGGATGGTGGCGCATAGGGCGAACGCTATCCAGCACATTAGCATGGCCTTAGGGCTTTACGTCTTGTCAAGGCACTTGGCATCGCATCACATTTTTTGCAAAGATAATGCAAGTTGGAAACAAAACAAAATAAAAACGAAGTTTTTTGAGGTTTGAGGGTTAAGGTTTGAGATTTGAGATACCTTTTAACTGGTGGCCAGCAGGTAGCCGGGGATGAGGGCTGCGGCAAGGATGCCGAAGGCGAGACCCTCACGACCTTCAAGCACCACGTTGGCCAGATAGAGGGTGACGGGCATGGTACAGTTGATGAGAAACACGCCAGCCAAGAGCAGTGCGACGCTCGACGGCCCGGCTGCGAAGCAGAGAGTCGTGGCCATCAACACGACGACCATCGACTTGATGATGCCCCAACGCGTGGCGAGCCACCCTCCGGCCATCTTGCCGAGCATGGCGACTGCTCCCACCATCAGTACCACCACCTGGGTCTTGTGCATCCCAGCGGAGAACACCTCGCCGGAATAGGAACGGAACATAACGAAGGCCACGATGGCGGCCAAGGAGCACCATACGACAGACGCCCCGTATGTCTTGCCCGGTCTTGCGGCCTCTCCTTTGCCAAGAATGCCGTCCATGCGCAAATATGCAAGCGAAAGGAAGCAGATGAGCAGGAGGAAGATTTGCAACAAGGCCCATGAATGGAATGTCACCCCCACGGCGAGGCCGAAAGCACCCGTAGAGACAAACACACCCATGGCACGCATGTCATTGCCCATCGTCAGCACGGTCTGTTTACCCCCCCACACATGGAAGAGGGAGTTGCCCATGCCAAGAAGGAGCGCCACAAGCCACATGCCCGAACGGAGACCAGAAACCGCAGCAGTCACCGCCGCTGCCATGACAGCAGTGGCAAGCAGCACCACGGCGGCGAGCAACAACCAATGGCGATGCTTGGTGCAATCAGCCAACCACCCGGTGAGCGGCTGCGTCATGAAAGCCAAGACATTGTAGGTGAGAAAGACTTTGGGCATGTCTTGGAAGCCGAGAGCATCCACCATCAAATACAGGCAACAGACACATAGTCCATCCACCAGGAAATGCATGGCGGCACTCACGCCCACCATCGACCCACGTCTTGTCAAATCATTTGGCATCACTTCACCTTTTTTTTGCAAAGGTAATGGAAAATTTCGACTTGGCGAGAGGAAAGGGAGATATTTCTTTTTTCAAGGGGTTGGATGTTTCTGGGAGGGACTGGGATATCCTGGGAGGGACTGGGATTTTCTGGGAGGGGATTATTATGGATGATGTATATGCTATGCTTTTTTAGGGTGGGTGAAGGTGACGTGGGTGGCTCTGTGGAGGATGAAGATGGCGATGGCCTCGATGAGGTATGCGATGAGATAGCTGTACCAGAGGGCTGAGGGCTGCCACTTTGCCACCATCCACAGGACAGGGATGACAGTCAGCGAGAGGGCGAAAGAAATGAACAGCGCCATGTGATGGTGATGGTATAGTTTGTAAACAATCATCAGCACATAGATGTAGCAGAAGGGGATGAAACTGAGCGCAAAGATGCGCAAGGCATAGTTGCCCTCGCTCACCATGGCATCGTCGGTGGCCCCGAAGAGACGCACGATGACCGACGGGAAACACCATACGAAGACACAGGTGACAGCCATGGCAATGGTAATGAATCGGAAGGCTTTGCGTAGCACCAAGTGTAGTCCGGCCTCATCGCCTTTTCCCACTTGGATGGCACCTAACGATTGGAGTGTCTGGCAAGTACCCGAAAGGAAGAGGTTGTAAACCTGAAGGAGATTCATACAGACAGCAAAGGCAAAGATGCCTGTCCGTCCGAGTGTACCCAGCACGATGGTGTTGGCAGAAAGCAACAGCAGGGTCAAACTGATGGAGGCAATGGCCAATGGTGCACCTTGTGAGATGATGCGCCGCCAGGAAGCCATCAATCCATCAATGGAGAAATCGAGCGCCAACTGTGCAGTCTTGTCCGTCTCTTTTGCTTTCGGCTTCCACCAATGGCTGAGCAGGATGGCGATGCCTATCAGATGGCCTACGATTGTGGCAGTCGATGAGCCGGCAATGCCCCATCCAAACCATTGTATGAAAACGATGTCGAGACAGAGATTGGCCGCATTGTCGATGATGACAGCCAGCGACACGAGCTTGGGCTGCCCATCAACGCCCACCATGGTCGAAAGCCCCCACATGAGGATGAAGGCCGTGTTGCCCAACAGCAGAATACGCATATAGTCGGAAGCCAAGGGGAGGATATGCTCGTTGCTACAGAGCAGACGTTTTCTATTCATGGGTACAAAAACCCAAATTGCAATCAATAGTCCGGGGGTGTGCAACATTTTGTTGCACACCCCCGGATTGTTGTCGATGCTCTTGTCTCGTTATGGCAGCGTGTCTGAGAGCGGGTCGAAGAGACCATCGGCGTTGCGGCCCAAGTCGTGCCATCCCACTGTTTGGTGGAGAGTGGGGTTGGTCTGCATGGCATTCTGTCTCAAGCCAAGGAAATAGTAGGTGGGCCTGTATTGGATGGTGAGTGCCTCGTCGTTTCCGTCGAGGTTGACATCCTTGCGTCCGAGGAAGATCTCGTAGAAGTCGGCCAGTTCACGCACTTTGTTATCCTTGTACTCCCCGTTGATGCAGGAGAGGTCCTCATCGAGAGAGATAGGGTCAGGCCTGTTGCCCTCCGTGGGGTCTGTAGTTGACGCGTCGAGGCAGTACATGACGATTTGGTGACGCTTGGTGCCGTTGAGCGGTTTCACGCCGAGGTAGGTGCATGTGTTACCTCCGAAGCCGGTGAGGGCCCAGGTCGATTTGATGGCGCTTTGTCCTTGGCCTCCGTCGAAGAGCATCCAGCGGTGCATGTCGCCGTAGCGGTTGCCCTCGAAGGCCAGCTCCACCTGCCGCTCGTAAAGGATGGCAGCGAAGAGTTTGGCGCGGTCGCCGCTGATGCCTGCCGGCAAGCCGTAGTTGTTGGCTGCGGTGTAGCCCACGCGTGCACGTATTTGCTGCAGTGCTCCGATGGCCTCGTCGTAGTGTCCAGCCCCGCAGGCAGCTTCGGCGAAGTTGAGCAACACCTCTGCATAGCGCATGGAGAGTAGCGGTGCGGCACATTTCATGAAGCCCTTTGGGTTGCTCTGGCTGTTGATGTACTCATAGAACGGTGTGCTGTGCAGGTGCAGGTCATCGGTGCGTTTGCGCACATAAATAGAATGGCTTCCCGCTTTGTCGGTGGTCTGCGTGAGCAACTCCGCCCAGTATCCGCTGGAGGTGGTGACCTTCTCCAGGTCATCCTCATTGTCGTTCCACATGTAGCTCCAGAGTGCATAGTTGCGTCCTGTGGTATAGGCGTCGGTAGGTATGATGCCGTTGAGCGACGGGTCGGTGAGGCTGACGCCTCCCTCGCTCCACTGCCACTGCACGCCGGGGAAGGCGAATGTGCGGTAGAAGCGCGGGTCGCGGTTGAGCCAGAAATTCACCTTGTTGTATGGGATGCTGCTCTCGCCGGGCTTCAGTCCGTCGGCCATGGGGAAGAGGTCCACGATTTCCGCCGTCGGTGTGTATCCACCTCCACCATTGGTGTTGCGCGGGCGTATGCTGTGCTCCCAACGGTTGTACTTGCCGTAGTCGGGCTGGCCGGAGACGTTGTCCTTGGTATTGTGCAGGGTGATGAAAACCGCCTCCGTAGTGGAGCCGTCGCTACCGATGTAGTCATCCCATATCCTTGCCCAGTTGGCGCCGTTGTTCTCTCCACCGTTGGTGGCGTATGCCAGTCCGAAGCCACCCGTGCGCAGCAAGTCGAGGGCTTGCTTGTTGGCGGTGTATGCCTCTTCCCAACGGGTCTGCTCGTCGGCACGGTTGAAGACGGGGCTTGCCCAATAGAGTTTCATCTTGCCCAAGAATGCTTGCGCCAAACCGGAGGTGACACGCCCGAAGTCCTGCGCTTCGTTCTGCCACCTTGCGGGGAGCATGGATGCAGCCCGCTCCAGATCCTGACAGATAAAGTTGACGCAGTCGCGTGTGGTCTGTCGTGCCACGATGAGTTTGCTTCCGTCGCCATCCTTGCCCAAGATGGGGTCTTGCACATAGTCGATGATGGGCACTCCTCCGTAGATGGTCACCAAGTGGTAGTACATGTAAGCGCGGAAGAAGTAAGCCTGCCCCAAGAGCATGTTTTTCTCCTCGTCGGTGAAGTCCGCCTTCTGCACGTTTTCTATCACGTCGTTGCAGTTGCGTATGTGCCCCCACGGACTATAGACATCGTTGGCCACGTAGAAAAAATCAAAGTTTGGTTTGCCGTCGGAATTGAAATTGTATGTGATTTCCTCCTCTGGGTCAACGAAAATGGAGAATCCGCCGTATTCTTCGGTGCTTTTCGACCATTTGTCGGGGTTGCCCACGGGCGTCCAGTCATTGGGGCGGTTGGTGCCGTTTCCGTCGCCTCCGTCGGCTGTGGGGAGCATCCAGTAATAGAGGTTGTTGACACGCTCTTGTGCGCCGTTGAAGTTGCTGTAGGCAGTGGTCTGGTTGAAATTGCCATAGTTCTTCTTCTCCTTCAGGAAATCATCGCTGCATGAGTTGAGTCCCAAGGCAATGGCCGTAGTCGCGAGGACTGCTATGAATTGATGCTTGTTGTTCATCTTGTAATTCCTCATAATTAGGTTAGAACGAAACGTTAATACCCATGGTGTACTTTCGCAAGTTGGGATAGCGGCCGTAACCTCCGGCCCACGAAGCCCAGCTCTTGTCGGGGTAGTTGTTGATGAAGTTGATGGCGTTCTGCACGGTGAGGTTGAGCCTGATGTTGCTGACCCCCACCTTCTTCACCCAGCTTTTGGGAAGCGTGTATGCCATGGTGACGTTGCGGAGAGTGATGGCAGTGGCGTCGATAAGCCAGTAGGACGATGCAGCGGCATTGACTTTGTCGTATCGCATGTTTGGCATCTTTCCGGAGAGGTTGGCCGGTACGGTGACGTTACCTTCAGCGTCGTAGATGTCAGTGTAGTTGAACATGTCTTTGAAGGACGTTGGCATGTTCTCATATTCATAGTTGTTCGCTGCCTTTCGATAGTCATCACCCACGAGCATCTTGGCCCCCCAGCTTGCAGAAAATTGTGCCTGGATGGAGAAGCTCTTGTAGCTTCCTCCGAAGTTGAGTGTGCATCCGTATGGATTGCTGGAGTATTCTGAGAGGCGAATGTAGTCGTTTCCTGCTGTCACCTTTCCATCACGCGGGGCGTATGTGCCATCGCCGTTGTTGTCGCCCTGGACGTCCTCATAGATGAGCATGCCGGGTCGCACCTCGCTCTTGGTCATGCCCATATACTCGGTAATGCCGTAGCGGTCGAAATACTCCTCAATATCCTGGTAGCTGCGGAACATGCCGAGACATTTGAAGCCCCACAGGCCGCGGTCGGTGCGCTCGCCATAGACGCGGTCGTCGTAATTGGGGATGGCCTGGAAGTTGGTCTTCAGGACTTTGTTGTCACTGAAGCCGGTGGAGAGTTTCACCCAGTAGTTGATGTCGCTGCCAATCTTGTCGCGCCAACCCACATTGAGTTCCCAGCCCCAGGCGTCAAGCTCGCCGTAGTTCTCCGGCGTGGCCTGCGTGCCCACCGTGGTGGGGAACTGTGACGTTCCTGTGCGAGTGGCGAACATCTCCCTGCCCTTGTCGTAGTAGTAATTGAAGTCGAAACTCAGGCGGTTGCGGAGGAAGTGTGCGTCGATACCAATGTTGGTCTTGTAGGTCTTGTCCCAATGTACGTCGGAGTTGACACCTGCCTTCGGCATCACCAGGGCATATCCCACCTCGCTGTTGAGTCCATTGCTGCCGAAGATGGAGCCCTTTGCAGCGTTGCGCTCATAAAGCTGGGCCCAAAGCCAGGGGCGAATGTTGTCTCGTCCCATGAGACCCCATGATGCGCGGAATTTGAGGAAGTCAATCCATTTCACCTTCTCCTGGAACCAATTTTCCTCGGAGATGACCCATCCCGCACTGACAGAGGGGAACTTGCCCCAATAGTTCTTCGGAGCGAACTTGGTGGAGGCGTCGGCGCGGAAGAGGAACTCGAAGAGATACTTGCTGGCGTAGGCGTAGTTGAAGCGTCCCACGTAGGAGAGCATGCCGCTCTCCGAACGGTTGAACGAGACATCCTTGTCGCCAGTTCCAGAACTCGACTGTCCATCCTGGTAGGCGATGAGGTCGGTGATGCTGCCGTATAGCGGCTCACTCCAAGCCTCGGTTTTCTCCAAGGAGAAAAGACCGCTCACGTCGTGCAGCCCGAACTGCCTGGCATATTGCAGTGTGAAGTTGTATTGGTAGCTGTCGCTTCTCGCCATGCTTCGGCTGAGGAGTCCTCCGTTGCTCACCAGTCGCAGCACACTCATGTTGTCATCGTTATACACGGCATTGCGGCCAGTGTAGAGGTGTTTGCCGGAGCCAGTGCGGTCGAGCATGCGATAGACGTCCTGGATGGTCTGCACCGTGTTGTTCTTGGTGTTTCCGATTGTCTTGGAGTAGGACACCTTGGCGGAGAGTCCTTTGAGCGGCTTGATCCAGTCGAAGTCCAGTTCTATGCTTCCGTTGATGTTGAGATTGTTGGACTGGTTCTGCACGTTGTCGCTGTGGTTTTGCACGGCGGCGAAGTTGTAGAGTTGCATGGCACTGGTGGGAATGCCGTTCTCCATACCGCTATATACAAGAGGATAGTTCCCTACGTAGTCGGGCACGAAGCGCAAGTGGGTCATGAGCCATTTGTAGTCAAAGTCGGTGCCACCACCCTGCGGTGTAGTGGAGTTGTTTTGCTCTCCCCAGTCGCCACTCACCTGGAGGGCCGTTCTCACGTGCTTGCCAATCTTGGCGTTGATGCCGGCTCGGAAATTCCACCGCTCGTAGTCGAGGCGTCCGATGTTACCATCTTGTGTGTAATAGGACACCCCGCCGAAATAGGTAGCCTTGTCGTTACCACCGTTGATGTTGAGGTTGTGACGCTGCGTGAGGGCTGTGCTCCACTCCTTGTCGAGCAGGTTGTAGTCAAGGCTTCGTGCTGCCTCCATCTCGTCGGCTTGGAAAAGTTGCGTGCGCAGTTCGATGCTTTCCTGCTTGGAGGTGTTGGCTGCACGCATGGTGTTATAGACTTTCATATAGTCGTATGAGTTGAGCATCTTGGGGGTGTAGAGCGCGTCGGTCCATCCCAGTTGCCCGGAGTAGCTGATTTTGGGAGGTGCGTTCTCTCCTTGCTTGGTTTTCACCAGCACCACGCCGTAGGCAGCCCTTGCTCCATAGACGGCGGCCGAGGCATCCTTCAGCACGGTGATGCTCTCCACCTCGCTGATGTCGAGGTTGTTGAATGCGGTCTCTGTAGAGATGAAGCCATCGATGACGTATAGCGGCGTGGGGTCGGGTTCGCCGCCTCTTGTGGAGCCCGGGTCATTGGTTTTAGCCATGACTTCACTCTGGCGAATGTTGAGCGATGGGCTTTGTCCTGGCCTGTAGCCATTGGCACTGACGCTCACTCCGTTGAACATACCCACGAGAGCGTCACCGAGGCTTCCCACCGAGAGGTCCTGAATGTCTTTTGGCGAGATGGTTTCCACGGCACCCGTTACATTTTTCATCTTCTGCGTTCCGTAGCCCACCACGACCACCTCGTCGAGGCTCTGGCGGTCTTCCACCAAGTGTATCACTCCGCCGGGTTTGACGGTCTGTGTGATGTACCCCAAGTATGACACGGTGATTTTTGCATCTGCCGGCACTTGCAATTCGTAGTTTCCGTCGAGGTCGGTGATGGCTCCCCCTGATTTCTGTCCGGCTATGGAGATGGTGGCACCAATGACAGGCTCTCCGTTTTCGTCCACCACGGTTCCTTTCACCGTCTGCCCCTGTGCCAGGGCAGCTGAAGGCGCCAAGGCGAGGGCCAAGCCCATGCACCAACTGATAATTCGTGCTTTTTTCATATCTTGTCTTTCTTTTTCGTTTTTACAAGGTGAATTTTATTTCCACCAGCGTGGGTCTCCTGTTTTGCGGGCCACCTGCTCTGCGCCAGTGGGTGTGAAGTTGCCGTTTGCCGGGTCGGTGAACGCCGGGTCGGTCTGCAGGGCGTTGTTGCTCGTGTCGTAGCTGTTGGTGGAGAAGCCTTCTGTCTCGGGAGCACCCTCAAACCAGTAGGTGTTGTAAGCGAAATTGTTGACTGCTTGCGGGCTGATGCGCCCTGTGAGGCGTCGTGGCACCTGACCGTTGCCGCAGTCCACGAAGATGTTGTTGGTGATGTCGTAGTTCGACGTATTGCGCCCGTCAAATCCGCTGTGGTTGGCCATCTGTCCCTTGTGTGCGATGTTGTAGAAGGTACAGTTGCGCAGGTTGATGGAGTTGGTGAGGTAACCTGCGCGGTCGCATCGGCATGAGTTGTTATAGCGTATGAAATACTGCACAGGGTTGTCGTTGGCCGCCCAGAAGGTGCTGTTGGTCGCGGTGAAGTCGTTGATGAAGCCACCTCCGTCGTAAATCTGGAAATAGGCGGTGCTGCTCATCTTGTCGTCCGGGGTGAATTTCACCAGCGTGTTGGTCATGGAGAATGTCTTGACGCAGTATTTCTGCTTGTTGTCAAACATGAAAGTGCGGTTGACGTTGTTCACCTGACAGTTGATGAAGCTGATGGGGTCGGTGATTTGGACGTAGTTCTGGTGGTCGGCATCCACCTTGTTGGGGTCGGGTGTCTCGCTCAGGGCGAGGACGGGCTGAGTGGACTCACCGCACTCGAAATTGATGTACTTGGCCTTGAAACCGCTGCTGGTTGCCAGTCCTCCTCCCGCTCCGTAGGTGATGGTGGCGTTGTTGGTCTTGCTGCTGGTGCGCAATGTGACGGTCTTGTTACCGAAGTCGAGCACGGCGGGGACGGTGTATCTGCCACCAGGTGTGAGGTCGAAGTTAAGGTTCTCGCCTACAGCATCCTCCGGGATGGGATTGGCGGCGAACCATGCGCAGAGGTCGCCCTCGGGAATGGCGGCATAGGAGGCCTCGAAGGAGTTGAACAGTTTCTCCGTGGCAGAGGCCGCGTCGGTGTTGTTCAACTTGCTGTTGCCCATCGTGCGTATGACGAGCTTGTAATTGACATCCTCCTCACGGTCGGTGGTGAAGGAGCACCCATCGACGAGCATGTTGACGAGAGGCTCGCTGTCGTTGCCCAAGTCCCAGAGTGTCACTTCATAGCCTCCGGCACCGTGCACCACAGGCCAGGCGATGGTCATGCGGTCGCCGTCGGTGTTGGGCGTGATGGTGATGTCTCCTTCCGCGGGCGACGACAGCTGCGTGTTTTTCACACTGCTTGAAAACTTGTCGTTGTCGTCGTATGTATCCGCGCAGGAGGTGAGGAGCCATGCGCCGGCGGCCACAGCCACACATGCGCACAACACCTTGCTTGATACAAATGATGATTTGCTCATAGGTAGGTAGTTAAGTTATACATGTATAATCGATTCTGAATGAAAGACGCGAAAAGGGGGGAGTTGTAACCATTTGGAGAGGGGAAAAGGGGATGCGACGGGGAAGGGGATGAGATGGTGGAGGGGATGAGGGGGTGGAGGGGATGCGACGGTGGAGGGGATGCGACGGCAAAGCCGTCACTTACGGAGAACCAATGTGGCGGGGGGCGGGAAAGGGGGAACTCAAAGATGGGGATTTTAAAGGCTTTAAAGATTTTAAGGGCTTTAGGGGCATTATTAAAAAATAGGTGAAAAGTGGCGTGGATTGCTCTTTTTCGTATCCAAAGATGGTGCATACCGAAGGCAATTCAAAATAAAAAACCGCTTTTATTTTGTTTTGTGTTCGGCTTGCAGTACCTTTGCACCAAATTTCAGGCTATCATGATATATTTTTTCCAAACACCATCCAAGAGCATCATAGCCACTGAGGCCAAAGAGACGCTCGACAACGACATTCTCTCACGCCTCACCTGGCTCTTCGGCAACGCCACATCCTTGGGCACCACCCCCATAGAAGGCTTCTTCATCGGTCCCCGCCGCGAAATGGTCACCCCCTGGAGCACCAACGCAGTGGAAATCACCCAAAACATGAACATCACGGGCATCCGCCGCATCGAGGAATACTTCCCCGTGTCGAGCGAGGATGCGGAGCACGACCCCATGTTGCAACGCATGTACCATGGCCTCGACCAAAAGGTGTTCACCGTCAATCACCAGCCCGAGCCCATCAAGGAAGTGACCGACTTGGAGCAATACAACGAGGAGGAGGGTCTCGCCCTCTCCCCCGAGGAGATCGAATACCTCCACGACATCGAGCGCCAGTTGGGTCGTCCGCTCACCGACAGCGAGGTGTTCGGCTTCGCCCAGATCAACTCCGAGCATTGCCGCCACAAGATTTTCGGCGGCACCTTCGTCATCGACGGAGAGGAGAAAGAGTCGTCGCTCTTTGCCATGATCAAGCGTACGACACAAGAAAACCCCAACATGATTTTGTCGGCCTACAAGGACAACGTGGCCTTCGCCCAAGGCCCCAAGGTGGAGCAGTTCGCCCCGCAAGACCCCACCACCTCCGACTATTTCGTCATCAAGGATGTGGAGAGCGTCATCTCGCTGAAAGCCGAAACCCATAATTTCCCCACCACTGTGGAGCCCTTCAACGGAGCCGCCACGGGCACGGGAGGCGAAATCCGCGACCGCATGGGAGGCGGCGTCGGTTCCTGGCCCATCGCCGGCACAGCCGTCTATATGACCGCTTACCCGCGCCTCCTCGACGACAATGGCGAGCGTGACGCGGAGCGCGACTGGGAAGACATCCTTCCCGTCAGGCAGTGGCTCTACCAGTCGCCCGAACAAATCCTCATCAAGGCCTCCAACGGTGCCTCCGACTTCGGGAACAAGTTCGGCCAGCCCCTCATCAGCGGCTCCGTGCTCACCTTCGAGCACCTTGAAGGCACGGAGAAATACGCCTACGACAAAGTGGTGATGCTTGCCGGTGGTGTAGGCTATGGCACTCGGCGCGACTGTCTGAAGAAGACCCCCGAGAAGGGCAACAAGATTGTAGTGGTGGGTGGCGACAACTACCGCATCGGCCTTGGCGGCGGCTCCGTCTCGTCAGTAGATACGGGGCGCTACTCCAACGGCATAGAACTCAACGCCGTGCAGCGCGCCAACCCCGAGATGCAGAAACGTGCCTACAACCTGGTGCGAGCACTCTGCGAGGCCGACGTCAACCCTGTTGTGAGCATCCACGACCACGGCTCCGCCGGCCACCTCAACTGCCTCTCAGAGTTGGTGGAAGAGTGCGGTGGCGAGGTGGACATGTCGGCCCTTCCCATCGGCGACACCACCCTCTCCGCCAAGGAGGTGATAGCCAACGAGAGTCAGGAGCGCATGGGCCTGCTCATCGACGAGAAGCACATCGAAGAGGTGGCACGCATCGCCGAGCGCGAGCGCGCACCACTCTATGTGGTTGGCGAGACGACGGGCGACGCCCATTTCTCCTTCCGCCAAGCCGACGGAAAGAAGCCTTTCGACCTGGACGTGGCGCAGATGTTCGGACACTCGCCCAAGACGGTGATGACCGACCACACCGTTGTGCGGCACTACGACGACCTTCACTACAACGAAGCCCTCGTGAACCAATACATCGAGCGGGTGCTGCAACTTGAGGCCGTGGCATGCAAGGACTGGCTCACCAACAAGGTTGACCGCTCGGTGAGCGGCAAGGTGGCACGCCAGCAATGCCAGGGCGAGTTGCAACTGCCGCTCTCCGACTGCGGCGTGGTGGCCCTCGACTATCAAGGACACAAAGGCATAGCCACCGCCTTGGGCCACGCCCCCCAGGCCGGCCTTGCCTCTCCCGAGAGGGGCAGCGTGCTTGCCGTGTCGGAAGCCCTCACCAACCTCGTGTGGGCCCCGCTCTCCCACGGTCTGCAAGGCGTGTCGCTCTCAGCGAACTGGATGTGGCCCTGCCGCTCACAAGAAGGCGAGGACGCCCGCCTTTATGCCGCCGTGGAGGCCCTTGCCAACTTCTGCCGGAAGCTGCGCATCAACGTGCCCACCGGCAAGGACTCCCTCTCACTCAGCCAGCAATACCCCAACGGCGAGAAAATCATCTCTCCCGGAACGGTCATTGTGAGCAGCGGTGGCGAGGTGAGCGACATCAGAAAGGTGGTGTCGCCCATACTGGTGAACGACAAGAATTCCTCCATCTACCACATAGACTTCAGCTTCGACTCCCTCCGCCTGGGCGGCTCCGCCCTCGCACAGTCGCTTGGCAAGGTGGGTGACGACGTGCCCACCGTGGTACACCCCGAATACTTCTCCGGGTGCTTCGATGCCGTTCAGGAAATGATCAACCGCGGATGGGTGATGTCGGGACACGACATCAGCGCCGGCGGCATGCTCACCACCCTGCTCGAGATGTGCTTCGCCAACACCACCGGCGGCATGCGCATCAACCTCTTCAACATGAAGGACGACTTGGTGAAGACCCTTTTCGCCGAGAACCCCGGCATCATCATACAAGTGAGCGACAAATACAAATATGAGATGCGAGAGTTGCTCGACGACCTCGGCGTGGGATATGCCAAGATAGGCTACCCCACTCCCGACGACCGACGCCTCACCATTGTCAAGGACGACAAGGAGTTGCATTTCGACATCGACCACCTGCGCGACGTGTGGTACAAGACCTCATACCTCCTCGACCGCAAGCAGAGCTTCAACGGATGCGCCCGTGAGCGCTATGACAACTACAAGGAGCAGCCACTCAAGTGGGTCTTCCCCACAAAATTCCAAGGCAAGCTCCGCTCCTGGGGCCTCAAGTCCAGCCGTCGCGAGGCCTCCGGCATCCGTGCCGCCATCATCCGCGAGAAAGGCACCAACGGCGAGCGCGAGATGGCTTGGTCGCTCCACCTCGCCGGCTTCGACGTGAAGGACGTGATGATGACGGACCTCATCAGCGGTCGCGAGACGCTGGACGACATCTCGATGATTGTCTTCTGCGGCGGCTTCTCCAACAGCGACGTTTTAGGAAGCGCCAAGGGATGGGCGGGAGCATTCCTCTACAACCCCAAGGCCAAGGAGGCACTTGACAGGTTCTATGCACGCCCCAACACCTTGTCGCTGGGCATCTGCAACGGTTGCCAACTGATGGTGGAACTCAACCTCATCAACCCGGAACACAGCCACCGCACACGGATGCTGCACAACGACTCGCACAAGTTTGAGAGCGCCTTCGTGGGCCTAAGCATTCCCGAGAACAACAGCGTGATGCTACGCTCCCTCTCTGGAAGCAAACTTGGCATCTGGGTGGCACACGGAGAGGGCAAGTTCTCCCTGCCCGAGGCAGAGAGCAATTATCACGTTGTGGCAAAATACAACTACGAGGCCTACCCAGGCAATCCCAACGGCTCCGACCACGCCGTGGCCGGCATCTGCAGCGCCGATGGCCGGCATCTGGCCATGATGCCCCACCTGGAGCGCGCCATCTATCCATGGCAATGCGGCTTTTATCCCAACACCCGCCGTGGCGACGAGGCCACCCCGTGGTTGGAAGCTTTCGTCAATGCCCGTCGCTGGGTGGAGCAACATCCATAAAAAGCCATGGACAGGTTCTACTGGGACAGTTTCAAGACATTTTTCCGCATAGGCGCCTTCACCATCGGCGGCGGATATGCCATGATCCCGCTCATCGAGAGCGAGGTGGTGGACCGCCACCGATGGCTGAACCGTGAGGAGTTTCTCGACATCATCGCCATCGCCCAAAGCTGCCCGGGGGTGTTCGCCATCAACATGAGCGTCTTCATCGGATACAAGCTGCGCAAGCTCCCTGGTGCCATCTGCTCGACCATCGGAGCCGCCCTTCCCTCTTTCGTCATCATCCTCCTCCTCGCCATGTGTTTCACAACGGTGCAGGACAATCCCGTGGTGGAGTCCATCTTCCGAGGCATACGTCCGGCCGTGGTGGCGCTCATCGCAGCCCCCACCTTCTCGCTGGCAAAGAGTGCGAAGGTGAGGCTGTCCAATTGCTGGATTCCCATCGCCGGTGCCTTGGCCATCTGGCTCTTGGGCGTCAACCCGGTGTGGGTCATCGTCGTCGCGGGACTGGGAGGATACCTCTACGGCCGTCTCATCCAACCCACCGAGCCATGATTTTCATCTCACTCTTCATCACATTTTTCGAAATCGGCCTCTTCGGCTTTGGAGGTGGCTATGGCATGCTCTCGCTCATCCAAAACGAGGTGGTGCACAATCACCATTGGATGAGTACAGCTGAGTTTACCAACATCGTGGCCATCAGCCAGATGACCCCCGGCCCCATCGGCATCAACTCCGCCACCTACTGTGGTTTCACAGCAGTGAAAAATGCCGGTATGGGCACCACTTTGGCCGTTATGGGCAGCGCCACCGCGACCCTCGCCCTCGTGCTGCCCTCATTCATCCTGATGATACTCATCGCACGGCTTTTCCTCAAATACATGAAGACTCCCCTTGTGGAAAGCATCTTCAGCGGTCTCCGTCCCGCCGTGGTGGGCTTGCTGGCCGCTGCCGCCCTGCTGTTGATGAACAAGGAGAATTTCGGCACCTTCTCGCAAGACCCTTGGCGCTTCTGCATCAGCGTGGCATTGTTCCTCTCCACATGGGTGGGTGTCAAGGTGGTGCGCATCAACCCCATCCTCATGATGGCCTTCGCCGGCTTCGCCGGCCTGCTCTTGCTTTATTGAGATTTAGGGTTTTAAGGGCTTTAAAGTCATTAAGGGCTTTAAGGGCTCCAAGGACTTTATGGTCCTTGGAGCCCTTAAAGAATTAGGGGTCTAAGTGTGATTGACAAACTGTCGCTGCTCAAAAATCGAGCACCATGGTTTGCCTTGGGCGAAGACGTATGCTCTTGTCCAGGCGCACACTGCGGTTGGCGGTGATGTCGCGGGCGGTGGTGGTGCTTCCGATGACCTCTGCATAGCGTTTCACGTCCATTTCTGCAGCCTGCTTTGTGCCGTTGATGATGGTCATGACGGTTCGCCCGGCGTATTGGCGTGCTACGACATAAATGCCATTGTAGGGTATGAATTGTATCTGTTTCCCTTTGGTCACCACATCGTTGCCCTGCCTCCAGTGCAGGATGCGGCTGCACCAGTCGAACATGTCGTTCTCAGCCTTTGTGCGCCCCTCTGCGGTGAAACAGTTTTTCTTGTCTCCGGGGAATCCGCCGGGGAAGTCTTTTCTCACGTTTCCGTCGGTCACCTCCTTGGTACCATTCATTAGCACCTCCGTTCCATAATACAATTGGGGTGTGCGGTTGATGGTGAGCAGCAATGCGAGGGCTTGCTTGAGGGCGAGTGTGTCGGTGCCATTTCCAAGGAAGCGGTCGGTGTCGTGGTTCTCTATGAATGCCATGACGCTTGCCGGGTTGGGATAGAGGTAATCATAAACGAGACTATTGTATATGCGGTTGAACCCCTTCCACCACGGGTCCGTCTCCTCGTCTTTCGCCTGGTTGATTTTGTCATAGAAGCTGAAGTCCATGACGGTTTTGAGATAGCTGTTGCGCTTGGCTATTTTGGAGTCTTTCTGCCATGTGGCGGTGTAAGCCGGCTCTGTGACCCATGTTTCCCCGACGGTGTTGAAATTGGGATATTCCTGGTCGAGGATTTTCATCCATCGAGCCATTCCCTCTTCATCGGCATAGGGGTAAGTGTCCATGCGTATGCCGTCGATGCCCACGGTCTCTATCCACCAGATGCTGTTTTGAATGAGGTAGGTCATGACGTGCGTGTTTCGCTGGTTGAGGTCGGGCATGGTGGGCACGAACCATCCCTGCACGGTTTCCTTGAGGTCCACCTGCGAGGCATAGGGGTCCACCACAGGTGTTAGTTTGTAGCTGGTCTGCAGGAAGGAAGTGCCTGTGGGATTGGAAGTGCCATTGCTCTCCTTGAGCCACTCAGGTAGGTTGAACCAGTCGGCAGAAGGTTGGTCGGCCACCCATGGGTGCTCGAAGCCACAGTGGTTGAAAATCATGTCCATCACCACTTTCAGGCCATGCTGATGAGCCTCTTCGATGAGCCTTTTGTACTCCTCATTGGTACCGAAGCGTGGGTCCACCTTGTAGTAGTCGGTGGTGGCGTATCCATGGTAGGTGCTGAACCCGTTGTTGTCGGGTGAATTGTTTTCCAAGACAGGCGTGAACCACAATGCGGTGACACCAAGTTGGTTGAAATAGTCGAGGTGCTGGCGTATGCCTTCCAAGTCGCCACCGTGGCGCAAACTTGGCTGTGTGCGGTCGTTGACGTATGTGCGCATGCCCTTTATTTGGTCGTTGTCAGCGTTTCCGCTTGCGAAGCGGTCGGGCATAAGCATGTAGAGCACGTCGGCATTGGAGAAGCCCGTTCGCTGCGCTCCAGCCTTTTCCCTTCTCTTGAGTACGTATTTCACGTCACGTTTTTTCTTTCCGATGGTGAAGCGCAGGTTCATCTCTCCCGGTTGGGCACCGTTGAGGTTGAGATAGACGAGGAGGTAGTTGGGCGAGTCAAGGCGTACGACGGAGTCGATGGCCGCCGATGGGTAGTCGGTGGTGACATTGGCCTGTGCGATGCCCTCTCCATAGACCATCAGCTGCAATTGCGGGTTCTTCATCCCAGCATACCAGTCAGTGGGGTCGATGCGTGTGATGTTGATGGCTGCTGCTGTGGTTTGCATGATGGCGAGGATGGTGATTGCTGCGGTGACAAGTGTTCTTTTCATGGTTTCGATGTATTTGTTGTTCTCAGTTGTGCATGATGAGTGCCGACTGCGGTGCCACCTGGATGGTTGGACCGCTGACAACGCCCAGTCCGTTCTCGTCAATCTTCCCATCCTTGCACACCACGGTGTATTGCCCTGCCGGCACGCTCACCTGCCTTGTCTCCTTGCTTGCGTTGAGCACAACGGTGATGTTTTTCCAAGAGTCTCCACCCGCGTTGCCCTTGATGGTGAAAGCCACCATGCACGGCTGCGTGGGGAGGAACTCCAGGGCCTGCCTCACCTTCTCGGCGTCAGCAAGGCGGAATGCGGGATGGTTCTTGCGTAATTGGATGAGTTGTGAGTAGTATTTGAGCACGTTGGGGTATCTCACGGCATTTCTCCATTCGAGTTGGTTGATGCTGTCGGGTGATTCGAAGCTGTTTCTCACGCCTTTCTTGTCTCGGAGGATTTCCTCTCCTGAGAGGATGAAAGGAACGCCCTGAGAGGTGAAGACGGCTGTTTGAGCGAGCAGGTCGAGGCGAATGAGTTCATCCTGTGAGATGCCAGGGATGGAGGCTCTCAGCCTGTCGGTGAGGCACAAGTCGTCGTGGCAGCTGACGTAAGCAATCATCTGCGTGGGTTGCGTGGCCCATGGGGTGTGGGTGTAGTTCACCTTTGCCATGTCCACCTGCGGATGAGCGATGCCTCCGGCGATGCCATACTTGAGGCTCTCCTCCTCGCCGGGAAGTCCTGCGAGGAACGCTCCCTTGTTGTCATTGTCGAAAGGTCCCCGGAGTGCGTCGCGCATCTCGTCGCTGAAGGCAGCGATGCGTGGCATGGCGGGGATGTTGGCCTTCAATCCCAGTTTCTCCTTGGGGTATGCGCAGTCGCCAGCCGACCATCCCTCTCCGTAGATGAAGATGTCGGGGTTGATTTTGTCCACCTCGGCGCGGATGGTGTTCATGGTCTCGATGTCGTGCACGCCCATGAGGTCGAAGCGGAAGCCGTCGATGTGGTATTCGTTGACCCAGTATTTCACGCTCTGCACCATGAAGTCTCTCATGTGCTGCCTTTCCGAAGCCGTCTCGTTGCCGCATCCGGAGCCGTTGCTGTATTTCCCGTCGGCGGTCTTGCGGTAGTAGTGGTCGGGCCAGGTGAGTTGGAAATTGCTGTTCTCTACATTGAAGGTGTGGTTGTAAACGACATCGAGGATGACACGAATGCCGGCGTCGTGGAGTTTCTTCACCATGAGTTTGAAGTCACGGATGCGCGTGGCCGGTGCCGTGGCGTCGGTGGCGTATGAGCCTTCCGGCACATTGTAGTTGAGAGGGTCGTATCCCCAGTTGTATTGAGGCTCGTCGCTACTCTCGTCGATGGACGCAAAGTCGAAGGAGGGCAGAATGTGCACAGCATTGACACCCAAGTTCTTGAGATGGTTGATGGCCCAGTCCTCCCCGAGAGCCACGAACTTGCCCGGGTAGTCGGTGCTGACGCGCCCGCCATTGAGTTCCTGTGGGTCGAGGTGAATGTTGCGCGCGATGGAGAAGTCGCGGTGGTGCATCTCGTATATCACCCAGTCGGCGGGAGAGTTGAGTTTGGGCAGTTTTTGTCCGTCTCGATCCCATTCGAAGGGGTTGGTTTCAGCCATGTCGATGACCATGGCCCTCTTTCCATTGACACCCACAGCCTTTGCGAAGACGCCAGGTGTCTCGCGCCAGTTCTTCTTGTCGCCCAGGACGTCGAAAGTGTAGTATTTGCCCACCATCCACGCCTTCACCATGGGCACGACAGCGGTCCAGATACCGCCCAGGCAGGTCATTTTGATGGTTTTGATGGGTTTGCCACCCACGGCCTGCGCGTATAGGCGTAGTTTCACCTCCGGTGCGTCGGGCGGTGCGAGTAGGCGGAAAGTGGTTTTGTAAAGTTCCACATCGCACTCGTTGAAGTCGAATCTCTGGGCGTGTATGGATTGCATGAGGGTCACAGCTGCCAAGATGGCTACAAGTCTTTTCATTTCTAAATGATTGGTTGTTGTTGATGATTTGCCGTCTTTCAATATGAAACGGCATGCAAAGGTAACACATCCGCCTCAAAATACAAAATTTTGAGGCGGATAGTCTTCATTTTTACCGTTTTTGTAAGCCTTTGCGGCATATCTCGGTCACTACTTGGCGATGATGGATACAGCAAATCCTCCTCCCGGAGCCTGCTTGAGTTTCAGCACGTCTCCCTTTTTGACGGTTTTCCGTGTGATGGTGTATGCCTTGGGGTTGTTTTGGTAGTGTGCGTCCTTGGCATCTGCGTAGATGGTGCAGTCGTATTTCCTCTCCTTGTCGAGGAAGTCGAGTTTGACGATGCTGAGATGTCCGTTCTCGTCGCACTTTCCTCCCACAAACCAGTTGTCGGTGCCTTTTGCCTTTCGTGCCACGGTGATGTAGTCGGCGGGCTCTGCCTCAAGGTACTTGGAGTCGTCCCAGTCCACGGCCACGTCGCGTATGAACTGGAAGGCATCGTCGAATCTCTCGTAGTTCTCCGGCAGGTCGGCAGCCATTTGAAGGGGCGAGTACATGGTGAGGTAGAGAGCCAGCTGCCCCACGAGAGTGGTGTGCACCCAATTTGGGTTGTCGCTCCAATTGGAGAGTTGCGTCTCGAAGATGCCGGGGGTGTAGTCCATCGGCCCGCCTTGCAGGCGTGTGAAGGGCAGAATGAGGGTGTGGTCGGGTCGGCTTCCTCCGAAAGCCTCGTACTCCGTTCCTCTGGCGCTCTCGTTGCCCACGAGGTTGGGCCAGGTACGGCAAAGTCCAGTAGGCCTCACTGCCTCATGGGCGTTGACCATGACATGGTGCTTGGCGGCCTCTTGTATGCAGTAGAGGTAATGGTTGTTCATCGACTGTGAATAGTGATGGTCCCCACGTGGGATGATGTCTCCCACATATCCGCTTTTCACCGCGTCATACCCATATTTGTTCATCAGATTGTACGCCTTCTCCATGTGCCGCTCGTAGTTTTGCGTGGAGGAGGATGTCTCGTGGTGCATGAGGAGTTTCACCCCTTTTGCGTGCGCGTATTCGTTGAGCATCTTGATGTCGAAGTCGGGATAGGGTGTGACGAAGTCGAAGACGTCTCGCTTCCACATGTTGGCCCAGTCCTCCCATCCAACGTTCCATCCCTCCACGAGCACCTCGTCGAGTCCGTTCTTGGCGGCGAAGTCGATGTATCTCTTCACCTTCTCGTTGTTGGCGGCATGCCTCCCGTTGGGTTTCACCTTGCTCCAGTCAATCTGGTCGAGTTTGATGGACGGGAACTCGTCGGTGTAGTTCCAAGCGCTCTTTCCGACAATCATTTCCCACCACACGCCGCAGTATTTGACGGGATGAATCCACGATGTGTCCTCTATCTTGCAAGGCTCGTTGAGGTTGAGGATGAGGTTGGAAGAGAGCATGTCACGGGCGTCGTCGCTGACGATGATGGTTCGCCAAGGTGTTTGGCATGGGGTCTGCATGGCCCCTTTGAGGCCCGTGGCATCGGGTGTGAGATGGCTGACGAAGGTGAAAGGCTTAGGCAGCGGGTAAGCCGATGGTGCGGGGGCTGGAGTGTAGGCGTTGCTTCCTCCACCCAGTTTCTCACTGAGAGTCTTTGTCTGTGCATCAACCATTTCAAGGTGCATGGTGGCATAATCCACGCATGCAGCCTCATGTATGTTGATATACAGGCCATCATCGGTCTTCATCTGCAATGAGGTCTGCACGCCGGTGGGTGAGAAGACGGCGACGGAAGAGTTTCCCCAGTTGACGGAGGTGTTGAACCTTTCCCTGATGCCAGAGAGTCGTGTCTCCTGGGTTTCTTGCTCCTGAGTGTCATAGTCGCCCGGCAGCCACCATGCGATGTGGTCGCCCGCCATGGCAAACTCCGTGCGTTCTTCCTTGATGAGGAAGTAATTGAGGGTTTTCTGCTGAGGGAATTCATACCTTAGTCCCATGCCGTCGTCATAGACACGGAAGCGTATGATGATGTTCCGCTCTGTCGCCGGCTGGGTCAGGTTGACCTCAAGTTCGTTGTAGTGGTTGCGTATGGTGGCAGTCTCTCCCCATACGGGTTTCCATGTCTCGTCGAAGGTGGACGTGGATGTTTTTTGGATGACGAAGCCATCGATGAGGTCTGTCTCATCCATTCCCTTGCTGGCGTGCTTGTCCTTGGCGAGTTCGAGACCCAGATGGCTGGGTTTCACCACGTCCTTCCCCTTGTAGGTGAGTTGGTAGGTGGGTCTTCCCTGCTGCAAGGAGAAATCCAACTTGACGTTTCCGTCAGGCGAGGTAATTGTTTGCGCCGCAGCGCCGGTGGCGAGGATTGCGGCGACGAGAATTGATGTGATGCGCATGTGTAAAAATCTTGGATGTTTTGTCATTTTCTTCCGCTTTGTACGATGAGGTCGGCAATGTTGTCATTGAACCGATGCTCTGCCATGAGTTGCTCGATGGTGAGGTGCATCCTGTATCTCCAATAGTGCCTTGGGATGGAAGGAATGTTGATGCGCTCTGCGTTGGGGTCGGCAAGGCGCAGCCGCTCGTCGATGGCGAGCCAGTCCTGTATGGAGATGACGCAGAGCATGGAGGGGCTGGTGAGGTGCCGCGAGATGATGTCGCTGGCGAGCCATCCTGGCAGCGGGTGCGGGGCCTCCCCACCTCTATAGAGCATGGTGTTGTAGTATTCCTGCGTACGTTCCGGGTCTTCGTCCCACCATTGCCTGAGCGTAGGCATGTCGTGGCTGGAGATGGTGCATACGGAGCGGTATGGGTTGCGTGAGAGATGCCCGAAGCGTGTGCTTGGGTCTTTGGGCATCGACTGCAGTTCGAGGCTGAGGATTTTCAGTGCGTTCATCACCCATGGCACGCAGTCGGGCACCATGCCCAGGTCTTCTGCGCATACGAGCATTCTTGTCGCCTCCACGAGTTTAGGCAGTTTGCGCATGGCCTCGCGATACCAGAACTGGTTGTTGCGGCGATAGTAATAATCGTTGTAAAGTCTGTTGAAGACATATTTCTCATGCTCGCTGAGGGTTTCATAGACGAAGTCGAGCTGCACGGCGATGCGCGGGTGGTATTTTTCCGGGTCGCGGTGGTCGCGCAAGAAGAGCACGTCGCTGATGAGCGCGTATAGTCCGTCGCGCATGTCGGTGCTCTCCTTGTCAGTTTTCCCTTGGAAGGCTTTTTCCACCTTGCGTTGCGTGTCGAACTCGGGTTTCATGCGGTAACGTCCTTCACCTATTGGTTCGAGGAAATTCTCCCTCACCATGTCGACCTTGCCGGGGAAGACCTTCTCAAGAATGCTGTCGTCGATGTAAGGTTGCAGATACTCCTCCTTGAATTTCAGTCCGTAGGCCTCTATCTCGGGAATGGTCATGGCGAGTGCCGGCGAGAACTGCCCGAGCAGTCCATGTACGGAGTGTGCAGGTATTTCCCATATTCTGAAGAATCCGAGGACATGGTCGATGCGGTATGCGTCGAAGTACTTGGCCATGTTGGCAAAGCGCCTGACCCACCATGCACATCCGTCGGCGAGCATCTCCTCCCAGTTGTAGGTGGGGAAGCCCCAGTTTTGTCCGTTGGCAGAGAAGTCGTCGGGTGGAGCACCGGCTTGTCCGTCGAGGTGGAAGTATCTTGGCTCCATCCATACGTCGCATCCGTAGCGGTTCACCCCGATGGGGATGTCACCCTTGAGGACCACTCCCCTCTCCCTTGCGTAGGCGTGTACGGCCTCCATCTGGCTGTTGAGGACGTATTGCATATAATAGAAGAAGGACACCTCCTTGTAAGCCTTCGTCCTTGGCGAGGTGAGTGCTTGGCGGTCGCCCTCGTCCCAGGTCTTGTGGTCAGGCCACTGTGAGAAATCGCCCGTGCCGTATTTGTCGCGCAAGAGGCAGTATTGTGCGTATGGCACGAGCCATTGCTTTGCATCCTCGAAGAAGGCCTTGAATTCCGGGGAGGCGAGCACCTTCTTCCCCTCTTGTTCGAAGAGGATGCGCAGGTATTGGCCCTTGGCGGCGTTGACGCGCTCATAGTCGATTTGCGGGAGTGCGTTGAGTTCTTTCCTCAAGGCTTCCATCTCGGTTCTCTTTGCCTCGTCTGCGATGGCTGGCAGTGCGTTGAGGTCGGCATATTGCGGGTGGAGTGCGAAGATGCTGATGCAGTTGTATGGGTAGGAGTCCACCCAGGTCTGTGTGGTGGAGGTGTCGTTGATGGGCAGCACCTGCAGCAGCCTCTGCCGCGTGTGGGCCACCCAGTCCACCATTTTGCGCAAGTCCCCGAAATCCCCCACTCCGAAACTGTCCTCCGAGCGCAGGGAGAATACAGGCACGAGGGTGCCGGCGCATTTCAGCCCGTAGATGTCGAAACGTGCCTCGGGCAGTTCATACACCACGGCATCGCCGTCCTTTAGTTCCGGCAGGTCGATGACGCGGTTGTCGCCAAGTTCCCACAGCGGTGTGACGTCGATGTCCTCGTCAAGGGCCACAAACTTGAGTTCGAAGCGCTGTTTTCCTATGCGTTGTGCATCGATGTCCACCCACCATTCGTTGTAATTGTGCTCCACCATGGGCACGGCTTCGAGTGGTGACCAGTTGCCCAAGGCCGGGTCGTTGCCCAAGAGTGCGAGGCGCTCGTTGCGTCGCAGTTGTGGGGCGCGCACCTTTAGTCTGACTGTTCTGAGAAAGTTGTGTGGCGGCGGTGTGATGCGGTCGTGTCGGCAGATGCAGTCGGTGAATGCCGAACTATAGAGGTAGGCGTTTTCGGGGATGTCAACCCAGTGGTCATAAATGGTGACCTCTTCAGCCTTCTTGGCAGCCATTTCCAACCGGTGTGTCTCCAACGTCCACTCTTTTCTGAGCACTTGCTCTCCCCTGACGAGTGTGTAATAATATTCGAGGTAGGCACTGGTTTTGGGCACGTTGCACAATTGGCATGTCCATCTCATTCCGTCTTTTGTCTCCATCCTGCAAGGGGTGGTCACACGTTCGCCCCCATGTGCGGGCGAGACGAGGTTGAGCACAAGCTCCTCGCCAAATGTGGTCTGGTAGTCGATATGAAAATGTAGGTTCATAGTGATGATAGGTTTGGTCAATTTTGGGTCAAAAGTAATGTATTTTCATCTTGATTGTCCACCGGAAATGCACAAAAAGCATCTTTCAAGTGTGCAAACGATTGCGCGACAACAAGGGGAGATAAGGGCTTTAAGGACTTTAGGGTCTCTAAGGACTTTAAGGTCTCTAAGGACTTTGAGGACCTTAGAGACCTTAAGACCTTTAGGCCCTCGTTTTGATGGCTGAGACGCTGATGGCTCCCAAGGCGAGCAAGACGCCGGAGACAATCATCATGGTGCTTTGATGTGCGCCGACGAGTTGGAAGACGAAGCCTCCACAAAGTGCAGCGACGATTTGCGGTACGCAGATGGTGCCGTTGAACAGTCCCAGGTAGGCACCCATGTGCCCATATCCCTCAAGTGCGTTGGTGACGAAGGTGAATGGCATGGCAAGCATGGCCGCCCAAGCCGCTCCGATGAGGATGAAAGGTATGACCATAAGGTACTTGTCGTGCACGAAAGGTATGAGTGCGAAGCCAAGTCCACCGATGAGCAAGCTCACGGCGTATGCCACCTTCATGTTGCTGAAGCGGGGCAGCACGGCAGCCCACACCACACTGGCCAATGCCTGGATGGCATAAAGAATACCCGTCCAGTTTCCTGCTTCCTGGTATTCTGCCGTTGCGGATTCGGTGGTGCCCCATACGGTCTCAGAGACAGCATCAACAACGTAGGTCCACATATAAAGTAA
>CADBBP010000004.1 GCA_902792855.1 uncultured Prevotellaceae bacterium | reverse complement strand
CAGGAGAACGACTTCCATTACTTGCTCGGCGTAGCCTACGATGCCTTGGGACAAAAAGAAGAGGCCATAAAATGTTGGGAAGAGGCCACCAAGGGGCCGCAGGAACCCGCCGCCGCCATGTACTACAACGATGCGAAGCCCGACAAAATATTCTACCAGGGCATGGCACTCTACAAGCTCGGTCGCGAGGGCGAGGCCCATGGACGGTTCTTCAAACTTATCAACTACGGCAAACAGCACATCTTTGAGAAACAAGTGATGGACTACTTCGCCGTCTCACTACCCGACCTGCTCATCTGGGAGGACTCACTTGATGTGAAGAACGTCATCCACTGCAAGTACATGCTCGCCTTAGGGTATTATGGCATGGGAGACACCAAGCATGCCTTGAAATACCTTGCCGAGGTGGAGGCCCTTGACAACAACCACCAAGGCATCCAGCAATTAAGGACGTTGATGGAGAGCAATCTTTAAAAAGATACTCTCCTGAAATGAGTTTCTGTGTCCACGTTGGGAATTGCATAAAGCAATTCCCAACGCCAAGAATGTCAGTTAAACCAATTGTTCATTTTAGTAACAAGAATATCAGTCACCATCAGAGGACAAGAAGTCTTTTACCATTTGTAGGTTCACACCCAACTGATTAGCAATGGTCTCAGGTGACAAACCCGCACGAAGAAGCATCTTGATAGAAGTCTGCAATTGGGTGTCACGCTCCTTGAGCTGGGTGTCACGCTCCTTGAGCTGATTCTCCTGCTCCTTGATGATTGCGTTATTCTTTGCTATAATCCTGTTTTTCAGCATAATATCGGTGTCGCGCTTCTCTATGACGGAGTAGTACTCGTCCTCCACGTTCATACCGAACCTCATCTCTGTATTTGCCGCGGCCGCAACGAGTCGGTGTACGATGTGCATCATGTCATCGTCGTTGCTGTAGGCACTTTCATCGATGGAGAGCATCTGTTGTGTCTCCGATGTGACACGCGACTGGTCGAAGATGCTCAACACCTTGTCGAGGCGGTTGTTCACCTTGCCACGGAGACGCGGAATCTGCACGATGATGCTATTGTGCGTGAGACTGTCCACAAAGGGGTTGGGAAGACCTTTTGTCACTATCCTGTCATCGTAGTCGTATGCCTTGTGATTGACATACAAGACCGGCTCTTCGATGTCGCCCACCTTGTGCCCGAGAATATAGACCGCCACCATCGGCAAGGCGGCGCCGTCCTTGCTCTTGGGGTCGATGTTCTTGGGACTGGAGTACTGCACGCCGAGATATTGTCGGAAGCGCAGTGCCTCCGTTTCCACCCACGTCTTTTGCAGTTCAATGAGGACCAGGTGGAGCGTTCCGTCCTCCTCCTTCACGGTCGCCCCGAAGTCGATGCGGAAGACCGAGAGCGTATCGCGGCTGATGTTGGCGTACTCGTGAGGCCGCATCTCCACAGCCACCACCTCTTTTTTTAACAAGGCGGAGAGAATGGTGCGTGCGATGCGCTCATCCTCCATAAGGTACTTGAATACGATGTCGTATATGGGGTTGGCTACTAACATGACATATTTGTTTGTTCTGGTTGCAAATATACGAAAAAAAAGTAAATGCCAATAGGATTTGGGGAGAAAATGTTGAGCACAACAAACATAAATATAAGTTGTGCATTTTCTCAATTATAACTTTTGAACAATTAGAGTGTTTCAAAAAAGCGACTACTTGTTGGCTTTTTTGAACTGTGTCGGCGACATGCCCATGACCTTTGAAAAGAGGCGTGAGAAGTAGAGCGCATCCTCCACGCCCACCTTATAACATATCTGATTGACCTTCAGGTCGGTGGTCTTCAGCAGATGGCAGGCGTGCTCCACCTTCAGGCGGTTGAAGTAGGCGATGGGGCTCTGCCCTGTCTTCTTCTTGAAAATCGAGAAGAAATGGCTTTGGGAATAACCCACATAGTGCACCACGTCGTCCATCACGATGTGCTGTTCGATGTTTTCACGCATATAGTGAATGGCCTGCTCCACAACATCTACGTTGGTTTGGCTGGTAGGCGGCTGCTGGTTGTGGCCTGCATCCCTCACAGGCTGTTCGCCTCTCCCTGACTTCGCCCTTCGAAACTGGTTGAGGTAGCGCATGGAGGCGAGGAAATAGTGTAACAAACTCGATGCATAGCGCAAGTCCACCAACCCCTCGCCATATTGCAAGGTGGTGAGCATCTCCTCAAACACCCCGATGCGGTCGCTGATGCGCGAATGGAGCGACACATTGATGGCCTGTGGGGTGGATGCTCCCTCCGCATAGACATGCGCATGCTCGCCACGGAAATGCACCCAGTAGATGGTCCAGTGACAGTCCTCAGCCGCACCATACTCGTGCGGCTTCCCTGCGGGGAGAATGAAAAACTGGTTTTTCGTCACCTCCTGTCGTTTTCCGTCAATGACATAAAACCCGCTGCCGTCAACGCAGTAGATAAGAACATACTGGTTGATAGCCTGTCGGCGTATTCTGTAGTGGTGCTCCGCCTTGGGATAATAGCCAATGTCAGTGATGAATAGGCTGCGGCAGAGATCGTCGTTTTCCTCCATCTCTACCAGCATTGGTGACAGGACAACTTGTCGTTCGCCCTGAAACCCCTCTTTCTTCCTTATCATACATAATTAAACATATTTGTCTCTTCTTTTCAGAATGATTTCTGCTAAAGAGTGCCTTCGACGCGCAGCGTCAAAGGGTCGGGGTGTTTTTGTGGTGCAAAGATACGGTTTTTTTTCAATATGCCAAGCCAATCGGCAGACGTCGGTTGATAAAACGGCCAAAATATTGCCCATGTCGGAAAATATTGCTACCTTCGCCGCCGAAAACAGAAACCTCATCAAAAATGAAATACTACAGCACCAACAAGAACGCCCCCATGGCCACCCTCCACGAGGCAGTGGTGAAAGGGCTTGCCCCCGACCGCGGACTATACATGCCTGAGCGAATACCGACGCTGCCCGCCTCCTTCTTCCAACACATTGAGCAGTTGTCATTCCAGGAGATAGCCTGCACCGTGGCAGAGGCCTTTTTCGGAGAAGATGTGGAGAAAGAAGACTTGCGCCGCATCGTATGCGACACCCTGTCCTTCGACTGCCCCATCGCTCAGGTTGACGAGAACATCTACGCCTTGGAACTTTTCCACGGCCCCACCCTGGCATTCAAGGACGTAGGCGCCCGCTTCATGGCACGACTGCTGCAATATTTCATCCGCCAGGAGGATGCCGGCCGCGTGAACGTGCTCGTAGCCACCAGTGGCGACACCGGTTCCGCCGTTGCCAACGGCTTCCTCGGCGTGGAGGGCATCCACGTCTATGTGCTCTACCCCAAGGGGAAGGTCAGTCGCATCCAGGAGAGTCAGTTCACCACCCTCGGGCGCAACATCACCGCGTTGGAGGTGGACGGCGTGTTCGACGACTGCCAGCGTTTGGTGAAACAAGCATTCCTCGACCCCGAGCTCAACGCCCACTTACGCCTCACCAGCGCCAACTCCATCAATGTGGCGCGCTTCCTGCCACAGGCATTCTACTATTTCAACGCCTACGCACGGATGAAGGGCCTTGGCAAGGCCGACAAGATGGTGATGTGCGTGCCAAGCGGCAATTTCGGAAACATCACAGCCGGCCTCTTCGGCCACGAGATGGGTCTGCCCATCCACCGCTTCATCGCCGCCAACAACGCCAACGACATCTTCTACAACTACCTGCAGACAGGCCGCTACGAACCAAAGGCAAGCATCCAGACACTCGCCAACGCCATGGACGTGGGCGACCCCAGCAATTTCGCCAGGGTGTATGACCTCTATGGCGGTTCCCACGAGCGCATCACCGCCTACATCGGAGGAGCCACCTACAGCGATGACGACATACGTGAGACGATGCTCGAGTGCCACCGCCGCACCGGTTACGTGCTCGACCCCCACGGTGCCTGCGGCTACCGCGCCCTTCGCGAACAGTTGCGCGACGGCGAGGCCGGCGTGTTCTGCGAGACTGCACACCCTGCGAAGTTCAAGGAAAAGGTGGACGAAATACTCGGTGCCGACATCGCCATCCCCGAGCGTTTGGCCGCCTTCATGCGCGGGAAGAAACAGAGCGTGGAGCTCTCTCGCGAATTTGAAGATTTCAAAGCGTTTTTGCTTAAAGAATAAAACCCACAGGGCTGTTTCATGAAGAAATTGAAACAGCCCATTTTTTTTCATCCCGCCAAGTCAAAAAAACACCCCTTTTCCTTTTGCCAATCAGCAAATAATGCCTATATTTGCAAATGCGAATGCTGGCATTGCCAAGCGAATGAAGACACGACAGTGATGAAATACGCCTTGCTCCCCGACGAGAAGCCCCGCCGCCTCACCTTCTACCTGGCCATGGAAGAATACCTGGCCCGCAAGGTGGGCGACTGCGAGTGGTTCTTCATGTGGCAAGTGAAGCCCACGGTCATCTTCGGCCGTCACCAGTTGATGGAAAACGAAGTGAACATGAACTACTGCCGTGCCCACGGCATAGAGACCTATCGCAGGAAGAGCGGCGGTGGTTGCGTGTATGCCGACATGGGCAATGTGATGCTCTCCTATGTGACGAGTTCCAAGGACATGCACCTCACCTACAACCGCTATGTCAACCTCGTGGCGCTCGCCCTCTGGAAAATGGGCGTGGAAGCCAAGGTGAGCGGGCGCAACGACATCCTCATCGACGGGAGGAAGGTGTCGGGGAGTGCCTTCCACCGCATGCCCGAAGGCAGCATCGTGCATGGCACGCTGCTCTACGACACGCAGATGGAACACATGGTGGGAAGCCTCACACCAAGCGGAGAGAAGTTGCAGAGCAAGGGTGTGGCGAGCGTCAGGCAGCACATCACGCTGCTGCGCGAGCACACCGGGAAGAGTCTGCCGGAGGTGATGGCAGTGCTCCGCTCCACCTTCTGCGACGGCGAGCAACGCCTCACTGATGCCGACGTGGAGCGCATCGAGACCTTGGAGCAGGACTACCTCTCCACCGACTTCATCCTTGGTAACAACCCCCGCCACACCATCCTCCGCCACCGTCGCGTGGAGGGCGTGGGAAGCATGGAGGCCCGCATGGAAATAAAGAACAACGTGGTGAAGGCCATCACCCTCACCGGCGACTTCTTCCACACCGGCGACGTGGAAACCATCCTCCAACCACTGCGTGGCATCCCGTTCACCCGCGAAGCCATGGAGGCCGCACTCCCCGAAGACCTTGGCAAGACCATCCGCAACCTCACCCGGGAGCAATTTATCCAACTCCTCATACCCAACGAATAAAAACCAACAACACTATCAGATATGGAAAACAAGAAAACCTGTCTTTATGACGAGCATGTGGCGCTTGGCGCACTCATCTCACCATTCGGAGGCTTTGACATGCCCATCCAATACTCATCCATCATCGACGAGCACAACGCCGTGCGCAACGCCTGCGGCGTGTTCGACGTCTCACACATGGGCGAGGTGCGCGTCAGCGGCCCCGACGCCCTGCGATACGTGAGCCAACTCTTCACCAACGACATCGCCGGAGCCCCTGTGGGAAAGGTGTTCTATGGCATGATGTGCTACCCCGACGGTGGGACGGTGGACGACCTCCTTGTCTATTGCATGGGAGCCGATGATTACTTCCTCGTCATCAACGCCGCCAACATCGACAAGGACGTGGCGTGGATGGAGGAGCATCTCGGCGACTGCAAGGTGCAGTTCGACCACTGCTCCGACCGCTACGGACAACTTGCCGTACAAGGTCCTGAGGCAGAGGCGGTGATGGAGGAAGTGCTACACCTGCCATGCCGTGAGCTGACATTCTACACTGCCAAGACGCTCCACATCGACGGCGAGGATGTCATCGTCAGCCGCACCGGCTATACCGGCGAAGACGGTTTTGAGATTTACGCCTCACACGACTTCACCAGGCGGCTTTGGCGTGCCCTCATGGCCAGCGGGCGCTGCAAGCCTTGCGGTTTGGGATGCCGCGACACTCTCCGTTTCGAGGTGGGTCTGCCACTCTACGGTCATGAGCTTGCAGCCGACATCTCGCCCATCATGGCCGGCCTGGGCATGTTCTGCAAGCCAGACAAGGGAGAATTCATCGGTCGCGAAGCCTTGGTGCGCCAGAAGGCCGAAGGTGTGGCACGCCGCGTGGTAGGCGTGGAGTTGGAAGGCAAGGCGGTGCCTCGCCACGGCTACACCGTACTGCACGAGGGCAATCCCGTGGGCATGGTGACCACGGGCTATCAGTCCATCTCCACCGGCAAGAGCGTGTGCATGGCCCTCATCGACAGTTCCGCCGCCGCCCTCGGCACCCCCGTGGAAATACAAATCAGAAAAAAAACCTTCCCCGGAAAGGTGGTGAAAAAGAGGTTTTACGAGAAAAAATATAAAAGGTGATGACGGAATTTCGAAATTTCGGAATGACGATATAACGATATAACGGAATAACGAAATGACGGAATAACGAGATAACGATAAAAAAAAGAAAAATCAAAACAATTAAAAAATAAAAGATTATGGCAAAAGTTTTGGAAGGACTCTACTATTCAGAGTCACACGAGTATTTAAGAGTGGAAGGCGACTACGGCTACATCGGTATCACCGACTACGCTCAAAACGCCCTTGGCACCGTGGTCTATGTGGACATGCCCGAGGTTGATGACGAGTTGGAAGCCGGTGAGGAGTTTGGTGCTGTGGAGAGCGTGAAGGCCGCCAGCGACCTCATCTCACCCGTCAGCGGCACGGTGGTGGAAGTGAACGAGGCACTGAGTGACAACCCGGAGCTTCTCAACGCCGACGCCTTCGCCAACTGGATTGTGAAGGTGGAGTTGAGCGACAAGGGAGAGTTGGACGACCTGATGGACGCCGAGGCCTACGAAGAGCATTGCAAAGAGTGAACCGCCACACGACGGCACCCACCCAAGAACATGAGCACCATGTACAAATACCTTCCACACACCCCCGAGGACATCGAGCTCATGCTGCGCAAGGTTGGCGCAGCCACCCTCGACGACCTCTTCACCCAAGTGCCTAAGGAGTTGCGCCTCCAAGGCGACTACGACCTTCCTCCCGCCCAGAGCGAGATGGAAATCCGCCAGACCTTCAAGCAGCTGTGCGCTCGCAACAAGCCACTGACCGTCTTTGCCGGAGCCGGTGTCTATGACCACTACATCCCAGCGGTGGTGCCCTCCATCGTCGGACGGTCCGAGTTTCTCACCAGCTACACCCCCTACCAGGCAGAGGTCTCGCAAGGCACGCTGCACTACATCTTTGAATTCCAAAGCATGATGACCGAACTCACCGGGATGGATGTCTCCAACGCCTCGATGTACGACGGAGCCACCGCCACGGCAGAGGCCATGCTGATGGCAGCCCACCATGTCAAGAAAGCCCGCCGCGTGCTCCTCTCGGAGACGGTGGACGAGAAGGTGGCACAGGTGGTGCGCACCTACGCCCATTTCCACGGCGTGGAACTGACGATGGTGCCGGAGACCAACGGTGTCACCGACAGCGAGGCCCTGCGGCAGCAACTCGCCGAGGGCGGCGTCGCCGGCGTTGTGGTGCAGCAACCCAACCGCCACGGCCTCATTGAGGACTTCACCGGCTATGCCGAGGCCATCCACGGTGTGAAGGCGCTCTTCATCATCAACAGTCCGGCCCTCGACCTGGCACTGCTGCGCACCCCTGGTGAATGGGGCGCCGACATCGCCGTTGGCGACTGCCAGTCGTTGGGACTTCCCATGTCGTTCGGCGGTCCCTACGTCGGCTACATGTGCTGTCGCGAGTCGCTCATGCGCAAGTTGCCCGGCCGCATCGTGGGTATGAGCGCCGACAATCGCGGGCAGCGCGTCTTCGTGCTCACCCTGCAAGCCCGCGAGCAGCACATCCGACGGCAGAAGGCCACCTCCAACATCTGCTCCAACCAAAGTCTGATGGCTCTATGGGCCACCGTCTGGTGCGCCACGATGGGCAAGGAAGGCGTGCGCGAAGCCGCCACCCGCTCCTGCGACGGAGCCCACTATCTTGCCCAACAACTCACCGCCAATGGCCACTTCCGCATGACCTACCCCGGAGAGTTTCTCAATGAGTTCTGCGTGGACTACGACGGCGACGTGGAAGCCCTGCTTGGCCACCTTGCCGCCCAAGGCATCCTCGGCGGCGTGAAGACCGGCGAGCACACCCTCATGGTAGCCGTCACGGAGAAGCGCACGAAGGAAGAAATCGACCGCTTGGTGGAATTGGCCACCGGTTTCCAAGCCTGAACGCTGATGAAAGAAAAAAGAACAGCCATCACAACCAGACCCATCCCATGAACAACAGATTATACGGAAAACTGATATTCGAGTTGTCGCACCCCGGCCGTCGAGGCTACTCGCTTCCCAAGAGCGAACTGCCCCGCCACGAACTGCCACACAAGCAGTGCTGCGCTCCGAGGAGGCCGCCCTGCCCGAGTGTGACGAACTGACGGTGGTGCGTCATTACACCAACCACAGCGCCAACAACTTCGGCGTAAACAACGGCTTCTACCCCTTGGGCAGCTGCACGATGAAATACAACCCGGCGATAGACGAGGAAACCGCCTCGCTGCCCGCCCTCACAGCACTGCACCCTCTGCAACCGGAAGACACCTGCCAGGGTGCCTTGGAGGCGTATTACCGCATGCAACAAGCGCTCTGCGCCATCACAGGCATGGGGGCGTTCACCCTCAACCCCTTCGCGGGAGCCCATGGCGAACTCACCGGCCTGATGGTCATCCGCAGTTACCACATGGAGCGCGGCGACAAACAGCGCGTGAAAGTCATCGTGCCCGACTCCGCCCACGGCACCAACCCGGCCTCCGCCGCCGTCTGCGGCATGGAGGTGGTGGAAGTGAAGAGCCGTGAAGACGGCTGCGTGGACGTGGACCACCTGCGCACCCTGCTCGACGACGGTGTGGCAGCGATGATGATGACCAACCCCAACACCTTGGGACTCTTTGAGCACGACATCCCCGAAATTGCCCGCCTGGTGCACGACTGCGGCGGCCTGATGTATTACGACGGAGCCAACCTCAACCCCCTTCTCGGCGTCTGCCGACCGGGCGACATGGGCTTCGACGTGATGCATGTCAACCTGCACAAGACCTTCGCCACGCCACACGGCGGTGGCGGTCCCGGCAGCGGTCCAGTGGGCGTTCGCAAAGGATTGGAGCACCTGCTCCCCTCCCCCCGTGTCAGCTATGATGGTGAACGCTACCACATTGAGCGCGACGAGAAGGCCTCCAGTGTAGGAGCCTTCCTCGGCAATTTCACCGTCATCATCAAGGCGTGGACCTGGCTCCTCTCCATGGGCCGTGAGCACCTGCGCATGGTGGGACCACTGGCGACACTCAACGCCAATTATGTAAAGGAGTCGCTCAAGGACGTTTACCGTCTGCCCATCGACACGCCGTGCATGCATGAGTTCGTCTTCGACGGGCTGCGCGACAAGAGCACCGGCATCACCACGATGGACGTGGCGAAGCGCCTGCTCGACCATGGCTACCACGCCCCCACCATCTACTTCCCGCTGCTCTTCCACGAGTCGCTCATGGTGGAGCCCACCGAGAGCGAGAGCCTCGATACTCTCGATGCTTTCATCAGCGTGATGCGCCGCATCGCCGAGGAGGCAGCCACCGACCCGGAGGTGGTGAAAAGCGCCCCCCACTCCACCCCCATCGGGAGAGTGGACGACGTGCTGGCCGCCAAGAACCCCGTCCTCACCTACAAACGTCTCGCCCAATGACCCAGACCGACCTCATCATCATCGGCAGCGGTCCGGGAGGTTACCGTGCCGCCGTACACGCCGCCAAGAACGGTCTCAAGGTCGTCATCATCGAGCAAGGGTCGGTGGGCGGCACCTGCCTCAACGCCGGCTGCATCCCCACCAAAGCCTTGGCACGCAACGCCGAAATCCTCGACACGCTGCACCGCGCCGAGGAATTTGGACTGAAAGACCTCAACTACACCCTCGACTTCGCACAGGTGATGGCCCGCAAGGAACAGGTGGTGACTACACTGCGCCAAGGTGTGGAGACCCTGCTCTCCACACCCGGCATCACGCTGGTTCGCGGAAAGGCACACTTCACCGGCATCAGACAAGTGACAGTGGGCGACGACACCTACACCGCCCCACACATCATCATCGCCACTGGTTCGACGGCGAAGATGCTCAACATCCCTGGCATCGACCATCCCAAAGTGGTGAGTTCCACGGAGTTGCTTAACGTCAGCGAACCACCCCGCCGCCTCGTCATCGTGGGCGCCGGCGTGGTGGGAATGGAGTTCGCCTCCATCTTCCAAAGTTTCGGCAGCGAGGTGACGGTGGTGGAATACCTCAAGGAATGCCTGCCCTTGCTGGACGGCGACATCGCCAAGCGATTGCGACAGACCATGTCAAAACGTGGTGTGAACTTCGTCATGCAAGCCGCCGTGAAGGCCGTCAACGACGAGGGCGTGGTGTATGAGCGCAAGGGGAAGACTTGCACCGTGCCGGCCGACATGGTGCTGATGGCAACGGGACGGCAACCACGCACCGAGGGACTTGACCTGGAGAAGAGCAACGTGGAGCAGTTTCGCAACGGCATCATGATTGACGAACATTATGAGACCACATGCGCTGGCGTCTTCGCCATCGGCGACGTCAATGGGCGCATCATGCTGGCTCACGCCGCCACTGCACAGGGTCTCCATGTGGTGAACCTCATCCTTGGCAGGCATGACGATATGGAACTCGACATCATCCCCGCCGCCATATTCACAAACCCGGAGGCCGCCTACGTGGGCGTGACAGAGAAAGAGTGCGAAGAGAACGACATCCCGTACTTCTGCCGCAAAGCATACTACCGTGCCAACGGCAAAGCCTTGGCGATGGGTGAGCCGGAGGGTTTGGTGAAACTCGTCTTCGACGAGAATGAACACTATATCATCGGTTGCCACGCCTATGGCGCCCACGCCGCCGACATGGCACAGGAATGCTCCGCTTTGATGGCCATGGACGCCACCATGGAGCAACTGCGCGACACCGTGCACATCCACCCCACCATCGCTGAAATGCTGCAGGATGCCTGCTGGTGAAGAAGTCACAAAAGCCGGGATGGCGATATTTCGGGATTACGGAATAACGGAATAACGATATAACGGAATAACGAGATATCGGGATATCGGAATAACGGGATATCGGGATGACGGGATGACGGCTTTGCCCTCCATCATCAAAATCCGGGGCAAATCCTCCGCTCCATTGCGAAAAATCATGCGAAAGATTTGGCGATATGGAGGGAAAATCGTAATTTTGCACACAGAAAGAGACAATGGTCGTATCGGGCTCGATCGGGATACTCATCAAATTATTTCGAAAAAAGAGAATACTTCTCATGTCAATGGCGGGCCACATCCTTCGGGAGAGCTGTTACAGCCGGTGGATTACAAAGACGGAAAGCTCTCAAATCATGAGAAAACGGAGTTTTCATCACATCACCGATACGACCATCTCTTTTGTTGAAGAGCCACGGCAGCCATTCGCCATGGCGAGGAGATAACGCAAAAAACCTTTTTACATGTTTTCCGGAATAGTAGAAGAGATGGCCACCGTGGTAGCGCTTCGTCGCGACGGCGGCAATGTGGACTTTACACTGACTTGCTCCTTTGTCGGCGAGTTGAAAATCGACCAGAGCGTGAGCCACAACGGCGTGTGTCTCACGGTGGTGGCCATCGACGGCGACCACTACACCGTCACGGCGATGCGCGAGACGCTCGAGCGCTCCAACTTGGGGCTGCTGCGCGTTGGCGACCATGTCAACGTGGAGCGGTCGATGCTGATGAACGGCCGCTTAGACGGTCACATCGTGCAAGGACACGTGGACGGCACCGCCCGCTGCACGGCAAAGGAGGATGCCGACGGCAGCACCTATTTTACTTTCCAATACGCCTACAGCCGTGAGATGGCCCGCCGCGGCTATTTCACCGTGGACAAGGGCAGTGTGACGGTGAACGGCGTCTCGCTCACCGTGTGCAACCCCACGGAGGACACCTTCCAAGTGGCCATCATCCCCTACACGATGGAGAACACCAATTTCCAAGACATCGAGGTGGGAACGGTGGTCAACGTGGAATTCGACATCCTGGGCAAATACATCGCACGGCTCCAGAGTCTCGTCTGATTGCGCCGGGCATCCCTTAAAAAAACATAAAGCGCACGTTACGACAAACTTTTCCGCCCTTTTTCGCGTTTGTAATAAAAACAAGCATCACCATGGCACGCTACATCCTCATCATCACCCTGCTGTCCGGTGCCCTGTGCGCCATTGCCCAGGACGACTACCCCAGCATCGACCCCATAGCCACCTATTACAAGTCCAACGGCGAGCAAATAGACAGCACGGAATACTCCGCGCCCATATTGGGCCACTTTGAAGCCAACCCGTCGAACACCGACGGATGGAACGAGTATTACGAATGGCGTTTCAGCATGGAGGGCGAAAACAAGGAGCCATACCTCATCCGCTACGAACAAGACACGGAATACACGTTCACCGAATCCGGCACGCACCTCATTGTCTGCCATGCCATCTTCACCCAAGGCACCGACACCGTGGCCTACACCGACGAATGGTGGAATCAGGAACATGAAGGCCCCATCCGCCTTACCATCAGCGAGAGCAAACTGGTGATGCCCAACGCCTTCTCCCCCAACGGCGACCAAAAGAACGACGTCTATGGCGCCAAGGAAGGGTGGAAAAGCATCGTGGAATTCAGGGCCATCATCTTCAACCGCTGGGGACAGAAGATTTACGAGTGGAACGACCCCGCCGGTGGATGGGACGGCACTCACAACGGCACGCCGGTGAAGGAAGGTGTCTATTTCGTCGATGTCAAGGCCAAAGGTTCCGACGGCCGACAATACCACATCCGCCGCGACGTCAACCTCCTCCGAGGCTACCGCGAGAAGGAGAGTTCATCGTCATCCTCCACGACGCCCACCGACAACTGACCCATGGAGCGCGAGGACGAGAAAATCAATGTCTGGGGCGCCCGCGTCCACAATCTGAAGAACATCGACGTGGAAATTCCCCGTGGGAGCCTGACGGTCATCACCGGCCTGTCAGGTTCCGGCAAGTCATCGCTGGCTTTCGACACCATCTATGCCGAGGGCCAGCGGCGCTATATTGAGACTTTCTCTGCCTACGCCCGCAACTTCCTCGGCGGTCTGGAACGCCCCGACGTGGACAAGATTACCGGTCTTAGCCCCGTCATCAGCATCGAGCAGAAGACGACGAACAAAAATCCCCGCTCCACGGTGGGCACCACGACGGAGGTTTACGATTACATGCGCCTCCTGTGGGCGCGCGCCGGCACCGCCTACAGCTACCACACCGGCGAGGAGATGGTGAAATACACGGAGGAGAAGGTGCTCAGCATGGTGCTTTCCCGCTACGACGGCCACGCCATCTACATCCTCGCACCCCTCGTGCGTCAGCGCAAAGGTCACTACCGCGAACTTTTCGAGAGCATGCGCCGCAAGGGCTACCTCTACATCCGCGTTGACGGCGAAGTGTTGGAAATCACACGCGGGATGAAGGTGGACCGCTACAAAAACCACAACATCGAAGTGGTGGTGGACAAGTTGAAGGTGCAGGGAAAGAGCGATGAACGCCTGCGCCGCAGCGTGGACACCGCGATGCGCCTTGGCGAAGGCATCGTGATGGTGCTCGACAGGGATGATGACAGCGTGCGCAGCTACTCCAAGCGCCTCATGTGCCCCACCACCGGCATCTCCTATGCCGACCCCGCTCCCAACCGCTTCTCGTTCAACTCCCCCGAGGGAGCCTGCCCCAACTGCAAGGGTCTGGGCTACATCAACATGATTGACCTCAACAAGGTCATCCCCGACCGCAGCCTCTCCATCGCCGACGGCGCCATCGTGCCATTGGGGAAATACCGCAACCAGATGATTTTCTGGCAGGTGGACGCCATCCTCCACCAATATGACTGCAGTGTGAAGACCGCCGTGGCCGACATCCCCTCCGAGGCTCTCAACGAAGTGCTATACGGCTCCCTCAACTCCATCCGCATCGCCAAGGAACTTGTACACACGTCGAGCGACTATTTCGTGCATTTCGACGGTGTGGTGAAATACCTGCGCCAGGTGATGGACAACGACGACAGCGCCAGTGGACAGAAATGGGCGGAGCAGTTCATGGCCACCAGCCAATGCCCTGAATGCCAAGGGCAGCGCCTCAACCGCGAGTCCCGCTCCTTCCGCATCTGGGACAAGAACATCGCCGAGGCGTGCGACATGGACATCAGCCAATTGCGCGAGTGGCTCGACGAGGCAGAGCGCCACCTTGGGAGCAAGGAGAGCAAAATCGCCCAGGAAATTCTCAAGGAAATCCGCACACGCCTCGACTTCCTCTTGGAAGTGGGCCTCGACTACCTGTCGCTCAACCGTCCTTCGGCCTCCCTCTCCGGCGGCGAAAGCCAGCGCATCCGCTTAGCCACGCAAATCGGCTCGCAACTGGTGCATGTGCTATACATCCTCGACGAGCCAAGCATCGGCCTCCACCAGCGCGACAACACCAAACTCATCAACAGCCTGAAGCAACTGCGCGACATCGGCAACACCGTCATCGTGGTGGAGCACGACAAGGATATGATGCTCTCTGCCGACTACATCGTGGACATCGGCCCCAAGGCGGGCCGCAAGGGCGGTGAGGTGGTGTTCCAAGGCTCCATCGACGAGATGATGCGCGAGCACACCATCACCAGCCAATACCTCAACGGAGAGAGGAGCATCGACCTGCCCGAGCACCGCCGCGAGAGCAAGGGCAAGAGCCTGTGGATACGCGGCGCCCGCGGCAACAACCTTCGGAGCGTGGATGTGGAATTCCCCTTGGGCAAGCTCATCGTGGTGACAGGTGTGAGCGGCTCGGGTAAATCGACGTTGGTGAACGAGACGCTGCAGCCCATCCTCTCGCAGCATTTCTACCGCTCGCTGAAAACGCCCATGCCCTACGACAGCATCGAAGGCATGGACTTGGTGGACAAGGTGGTGAACGTGGACCAGTCGCCCATCGGGCGCACCCCCCGGTCGAACCCCGCCACCTACACCGGCGTGTTCAGCGACATCCGCTCCCTTTTCGTGGGTCTGCCTGAGGCGAAAATCCGCGGATACAAACCCGGTCGCTTCTCCTTCAACGTGAAGGGCGGCCGCTGCGAGACCTGTGGCGGCAACGGTTACCGAAACATCGAGATGAACTTCCTCCCCGACGTGATGGTGCCCTGCGAGACATGCCACGGCAAGCGCTACAACCGCGAGACCTTGGAGGTGAGGTACAAAGGGAAATCGATAGCCGACGTGCTCGACATGACCATCAACCAGGCGGTGGAGTTCTTCGAGAATGTGCCGAACATCCTTCACAAAATCAAGACCATCCAGGACGTGGGGTTGGGGTACGTCAAATTAGGGCAACCCTCCACCACCCTCTCCGGCGGCGAGAGCCAGCGTGTGAAACTGGCCACCGAGTTGTCGAAGCGCGACACGGGGAAGACGCTTTACATCCTCGACGAGCCCACCACGGGTCTGCATTTCGAGGACATACGCATCCTCATGGACGTGCTGCAGCGACTGGTGGACCGCGGCAACACCGTGGTGGTGATAGAGCACAACCTCGACGTGATAAAACTGGCCGACTACATCATCGACATGGGCCCGGAGGGAGGCCGCAACGGTGGCACGGTAGTAGTCACCGGCACACCGGAAGAAGTGGCCCTTTCCGGGAAAGGCTATACCGCTGAGTTTCTCCGTCGCGAGTTGGGAATGGAAAAAGGGTCATAACCATAATAATTTGGAAAACAGCCGTTCTTGATAAAGGAGAAGAAAGAAACTACAAACTCTGACAAGAAAATGGGATTTTGACCGTTGAAGGATGAGAAACCCATCATTTTCTTGATTTTTATTCTTTTTTTTGCCAAATGTTACATCACTAAAAGTTTTGGTGACAATGTAAAAAATAAAGGTCACGAAAAAAGGTTATCTTTGCCGTCTAATATGGAATAAAAATCTTATATCTATCATATTTTAACTAACAAAAACAATGCTTATGAAAAGATTATCGACTTTATTCGTAATTGCCATTGTGGCATTGACATCTTTTGCCCAGAAACCTGGCGACAAAGTGGACATTTTAGGCCGTTTCGCTTACTGTTGGAACGGAAATGAATCCATGACCAACGAAAACGGTGTCATCACCTTCAATTCCGTCCAATGGGGCGGTGTGGCAGCTTGGATTGGTGGTGAAGACTGGTCGGGGTATGGCAAAGTGGTGTTTGAATTTGCAGAACCTACTCCGTTCTACACCCAGATCAATCTCATGAGAAACGAAGGACAAGATGGTTACACCCAAGGCTGTGGCACCGGCAGCACTTCTGTTGAGATGTCATTTGATGACAAGGATGTATCTTATGTCAGTCAAATTGCATTGCAAGCTTCAGGTGAAGCCACCATTGTCATCAAAGCCATCTACTTGGTGGTGGCAGATGAACCCGTTGACTACAGCGAGTACACCGAGCTGATCAAAAATGGCAACTGCGAGGGCGACGAAGTGTCGAACTATGTCAGTAAAGAGTATGTTACCGGCTCTCAGAGTTGGGGTCCCTCCCGTATTGTTACAGACCCGACAGATGCCAGCAACAAGTGCATCGAGGTGGTGTCTGAAGACATTCCCGAGGGCGAAGAAACTATCACAGATTATGACAGCCAGTTCTTCATCACTGTTGCTGAGAAGCTGGAACCGGGTGACAAATATCGCGTCACTTTCAGGGTACGGGCCGAAAAGGAGGCTACTGCCCAGACCCAGGCTCACAACCAACCGGGTGGATACATTCACTGGGCATTCCTCGGAGACATCCCATTCACAACCGAATGGGCGGATATAGAAAAAACCGGCACCATCAGCGAAGAGCAAGTTTATGGCCAAGATCCGAATTATAGCAACGAACTGCACACCATCGCCTTCAACCTCGCCGTGCTGAAAGAGGCCAACAAATACTATTTCGACGACATCAGCGTCCTTATTCTGAAGCCCAAACAGGAAAATTACGAAGACTACACCGACCTCATCACCAATGGAAACTGCGAAGGTGACGAAACGACCAACTACGTCAGCAAAGAGTACACTACCGACGAGGAATATTGGGGTGCATCCCGTCTCGTTGTTGACCCGACAGACGCAAACAACAAGTGCATCATCGTGACATCGAGAGACATTCCAGAGGGTAAAGAAACCATCGATGACTGGGACAGCCAGTTCTTCATCACCGTGGCTGACAAGTTGCAACCTGGCGACGAATACATGATTACCTTCAGGGTTCGTGCCGACAAGGCAGCCACCGCCCAGACCCAAGCTCAAAACCATCCAGGCGAGTACAATTTCTATAACATGCTGGGCAACATCTCCTTCTCTGACCAATGGGTGACAATCAAGAAGACTGGCACTATCACCGAGAACCAAGTATATCGTCCTCAAGATGACCCGAACTACAGCAAGAGCAACGAGATGCACACCATCGCCTTCAACCTTGCCGTGCTGAAGGAAGCCAACAACTACTACTTCGACGACATCGTGTTCAAGGTAAAGAAAGCTCCTGTCACAAAGCTCATCGGCGATGCCAACGGCGACGGCCTGGTGAACATCACCGACGTTTCCATCGCAGTGGAATATGTGCTCAGCGGTGCCGACGACTTCATCGTCTTGGAGAATGCCGATGTCAACGAAGACGGCGATGTGAACATCACCGACGTCTCCCTCATCGTCGATATCTTGCTCGGCCAATAATCGGTGCAATCAGATTTTCTGATTACTCCAATACAATACTAACGCAAAAGCGCACCCCAATCGGGGTGCGCTTTTGATATGCCATGTACAACATCACATACCAAGAATGTGATCCACGAGGAGGGTGATGTCTGCGATGCTCACGATGCCGTCTTGGTTGAGGTCGGTCTCTTCAAACACCACGATATTGGAATTGCCGAGGATGTAATCCACAATCAGGGTGATATCCGAAATGGAGACATTTCCATCGTGGTTGACATCCCCCCACAGTGCCTCAATTGGCACGTAGGCGGCAAATTTCTGCAACGCACCGTTTCCTATCTCGTAGTCGTAGGTACCTTCCTCCTTTCCTTGGAAATAAGCCTCCATGATGTTGGCATCCTTTCCAAGGCTGAAGTCATAGCGATGGTAGAGGATGGCTCTCTCGTCGCCCATGTTGATGGCGTGGAAAGTGGAGCCACCGCTTTGTGCCAGTCCGTAGCCCTCCACGAGGTGCAAAGCTTGTTGTGATCCCGTGTAGTCCACCCAAAGTTTCTTGTCCTGGTCCACATACATGGTTTCATTCGCGCTGTTCACCCTGTTGATGGCGAAGGCGTAGGTGATGTTGGCCCAGTTGGCGAAGCGTGTCCATCCCCTGGCATCCACGCTGGTGTTTTCATTGGTGTACCACAGGTCGCTGCCCAAGACCTCTGCTGCGCTTGCAACAGGGATGGTGTTGTAGTCAGGACTTTCATAGAGGCATTTGTAGGGGATGTCGGCAACGTATGAGGCCGTTGCCGGTCCATATCCAGCCTCCTCGTCGAGGGTGGCAGTGACGGTGAGCGTACCGGGCTGCGTGAAGGCGTATGTGGAGAGGTCCACACCCTCCGACTGCACGACGATGTTGTCGATGTAGGCATACGACCAAGCCCTTCCCAATGTGATGCCGATGCCCTGGACATTCATATTAGCCTCGTTGTTGGCGGTATAAGAGCCGGAGAGTTTTGTCACGCCACCGCTTTTCACGGTATATTTCACTGTTCTCGCCTGCCTGTCGATGGTGATGGTGTAGTGGCACCAAGCGTCTCCGATGGAAGCCGTTTCACTCTTGCCATCCACGCCATAGTTGGTGTTGTTGGCTCCACCTGTGAGGCGGAAAAGATAATTGCTTGATGCGTTGTTGAAATAGGTATTGATAGCCGGCATGGCGGCTCCCTCTCCAAAGAGCACCAATTCGTTGATGTTGCCGGTATTGGTTCGATGGAAGAGCGCGTCGAACTCCACGGTATATGTCTTTGCATCGCCATAAGGGTTTTCGCCCGTGGTGTAGAACGTCTTGTACGACCTGCGGTTCCCACTGGAGTTTTCAGATGCAATGCTGACATGGTTGCCGTAGGTAGCGTTTCCCGTGATGAGCGTGCCTGTACAGCCAAACACCCAGTCGCCGACTCCCGTGGCGCTTTCGTAGTTCTCTTCCAAGAACTTGGTAGTGCCCTCTCTGCCCAAGTTGGTTACTGTTCCGTCAAGCGCGGTGAAGGTGGCACTGAGAACAGGAGTGGCATTCTCGGTTTTCGTTCTGTTGATGGTGACGACAGGCAGGTAGCTGTTGCTGCTTCCCGGGAGGTTGGGATAGATGGAGCTGAGGTCGCAAGCATTCATGCCAGAGAGTGCGAAAGTGGGTGCGTTGGCAGCAGGCAATCCTCCCACCTCAAAGCAGAGTTGTCCGTCCTGGTGCACAAGTGTAATTGCCGATGCTGCGATGCCCGTGCTTTCGATACGGACTTTCGAGATGTCGCCGATGACATTTTCCACATTTCCAATGGGATAAATCCCGTTGGGCAGGGTGTTTTTAAATCTCAGCTGTATGACGGGTACGATGTATTGGGGACCAAAATCCTCCCACGCTGCCACCCCCACCTTGGAGACATCAAGTTTGAGCGTAGTGGCGTTGAGCCAGTCATGTTGCGTGTTGTCGGTCCCATTGTAGTCAAGCACCACTCGTGCTCCGTATCCCATGGAAAGTGTGCCAGCCTGCACAGTGCCGACTTTCCCGCTGGCGGCTCCACCCACGTTGAGCGTGGCCCCATATTCCATGGTGATGCCGGCGGGGAAGCCACCACCGTCGGTGTTGAGCGTGGTGTGGCGGTGCAGCGTCACGGGGCTTGCCGCGAGCGTACCATCGAAGTTGAGCGTGCCAGCCCAAATTTCGGTTTTGCCGGTGTTCGTGTGCGTGGCATTCACCAAGTTGAGCACGCCATCGCCCTGCTTGGTGAGGCATGTTGCCCCACTAAGCGGCGAGCCGTTGAGCGAATGAGTGTAGGTAGTGGTGTTGATGACTCCTCCGTCGTTGCCCTGCACCCATGTGGGTGCATTGACGGTGATGACGGCGGGCTGTGCACCGTTGGCGATGGTGGCACTCATGTTTCCTGTGTTGCAGAGGATGACATGCTTTCCGTTGCTGTCGGTGCCGATGGTGCCGCCGGAGGTGATTTCAGTGCGTCCAGTCATGGAATAAGGTGGCGGTGCCACGGTGTATCCCTCCATCTCCCCAAGGAAGAAGCTGGTGTGAGGCGGCTGGTTATAAGCCATCATCTGCCACACCATGGCCTGTCTGTATTGGTGGTCGTGCCAGAGGGTGGGTATGTTGTAGCTGGTGCTCATGCCGCTGGTATAGACACGCAGGTTTGTGCCGCATCGCACCACGATTTCCTCCCTCCAGTCACCGATGATGTCGCCCTGGAAACAGGGGTTGTTTTTTGAGTCGTTGTTCAAGTTGCAGCCGCTTGAGGTGAAAAGGCGACCATCATCGGCGTCATAGATAGCAGCCTCTTTGGCTGTACCGGGGCTGTCGAGGATTTCAGAACAGAGGTCACCATCCCAATAGATGCGGAAATTGAGGTTCCCCCAATGAAGTGCATTTCCATCGTCGGTGGGTGCGGTGAACGCCACGTTGTCAGTAACGGATGAAATAAGGTCGGTGTTGACAGAGCGACCGATGCATCCCGGATAGTTTTTGGTGAGATTGGCCATTATGGCTCGACCGTCGTCTTTGGAGCCCACCGACCTATAGTAGATTTTGCTGGTGGTGGCATCGCGATAATTCATATTGGGGTTATCCTCATTGCATGCGAAAAGCTCCTGTCCGTGACGGTAGGGGTCGAAGTCAGAGCAGTGCATGGCATCGCCGTGTCCTAATCCCGTGGTGGATAGTCCCTTGCCATTGTCATCGATGCACATGGAGCCGTAGATGATTTCGTCACGTCCATCCCAGTCCACATCGGCAATGATGTAGTTGTGGTTTCCTTGTCCATACCATTTGCTTCCTTTGGTATTGTTGCTCCATGTCCATCTTGTGCTCCACTTGTGCGTGCTTTTGTTGAGGTCCATGGCAATCATCTTGTGTCTCGTGTAGATGCCCCTTGCGAGAAAGAGGGATGCGTTTCGCCCGTCAAGCACGGGTGCTCCGAGAAAATGCTTGGTGGAGCGATGTCCATAGCCATCCCCCCAAGCGTTATTGAGGTTGGTTTCCCCACTTTCCAAGCGTTTCAAGGGGTATTCCATCTGTTGGTAGAGAGTGCCAGTGAGGCCGTTCATATAAATGAGGTATTCCGGTCCGTCCTTCGTCCAAGCATATTGAGCATCAGTGTGGCTTGTCATGCTGCTGCGATAGTTGGCCCCGGCCACTCCGATGGTGTATAATTTGGTTTGGCCGTTGGAACCATACACGATCATGTCATCAGCTCCGCGCAAGACGACCTCCGCCTTTCCATCTCCGTCCCAGTCGTATGCGATGATGTTGATTTCTGTGGAATTCATGCTCACCATGTTGGGGCCGCAGTCGATGCGCCACAGCAAGGTGGCGGCACCTGTCTGCCAATTGACGTCGTAAGCGTCGATGACGACAAATTCCTTGGAATTGGTGGCATAGAGGTCTTTGCTGTTTCCGTTGGCATCTACGCTCCCTGCATCGATGACATTGAGTCGCTTGATGATGATTTCGAGGTCTCCATCGCCATTGAGGTCGGCCATCTCTGCGTCGTTGGGCTCATAGTGGGCAGTGACGTCCTTGGCTGGTGTGGAGCGGTCATATACCTTGGCCAAAGGAATGTCTATATAACCGGTGGGGCACCTCACGCCGAGTTTGTAAACATACTGTTTCCAAGGAGTGATGGCGGCGCTCCTGGTCTGCTCCACGCCGTTGACAACGGCAGCCACCTGGTATGAGGAGGACGTGGTGCCTCTTGGGTCGTCATAACTACTCTTGGTGAGTCCTGTCGCGATACGAGTACTATCGCGATAGAGGTTGTAGGTGGTGTTGTAGTACTCCTCTGCTGTACGCCTCCAACTGACAAAGTTGGTGGTGGAGCCAGAGGTGGATCCTGTGGGTACAGCCACAAGACCGCGATCCAGCACATCGGTTTTTCGTTGCGCCTTGACGGGAAGAACGCAGCATACTGCCACGAGCAGCAGCATCATCGTCTTGTTGTTCATAATGGATTTTATAATTTGTTAGTAGATGCTTTGGTTGGTCCTTGGAAAGTTTGGTCATCGTCCCTTGGATGAGTAGCAAAAAAGAGGCGTCTCCCCCACTCTCATCTCACCAAGGTCGAAATGGTCGGTGTCGAGGCGAAGGTTGTCGCCCACTCTTATGGGAAAGACCCTCATCAGCATTTCCTCATTCGTGAGGCATTCCCCTGTCAATGTCAATTGGACATATTTGTTGTTGCCATACACGACGATGCCCGTCTCCCTAAATTCCCCTGTCTTTCCTTGTGGGTCGAACCTCATGGTGACGTTGATGGTGTCGCCCGGAGCGACTGTGGCATATTCTTGGAAATTCAAGGTGGTGCATGAACAGGAAGTATATCCCCGTCCCAACGTCACCATCTCACTACCCGGGTTGGTCAGTAGGAAATGCTGCTCTTGAACACCACCTTTCTGCTGTATGGTGCCGAGGGAAATGGTGGCAAGCCCGACGACAATCAACGTGTCTGTAATCATATAGCATGTATATTCTGCAAAATTACGTATTTTCTGCCAAAAGATGGAATTTCTTTCTTTTTATTCCGCCACTTTTAGCAAAAACTAAGGTGAAAAAGAATGAAATCCAGCCTATTGTGGGGCAATTTATGGAAAGTCTTGGCGAATTTAAGGTCTCTAAGGACTTTAAGGACTTTAAGGTCTCTAAGGACTTTAAGGACTTTAAGAACTATCAAGCCCGCCCCAGCTGATAGAAGCGGCCGGGCGGGCTTGATGATAGACGATTGTCGAGAGAGCCTTCGAATTATTTGGCCTTGTCGAGCAACTCCTGTGGTATTGTCGGCATGGCGCCGTTTTGTGTACAAACAAATGCGGAGACTTCCACGGCGAGTTTGTGAGCCTCCACGAGAGGCTTGCCACTCAAGATGGCGGCGCAGAATGAGCCGGTGAAGGAGTCGCCAGCCCCCACGGTGTCGGCCACGGTGACTTTCGGTGTCTCCTGGAACGACACCTGACCCGGCTTGAAGACGTATGAGCCGTTGGTGCCGCATGTGAGAACGAGCATGTCGAGGTTGTATTTGCCGAGAATGAGCCAGCACTTGTTCTCCATGTCAAGTCCGGGATAGCCAAACATCCTTCCTATCAGCACCAATTCCTCATCATTAATTTTCAAGATGTTGCACCTTTGCAAGGACTCTTGTATGATTTCCTTTGTGTAGAACTGCTGACGCAGGTTGATGTCGAAAATTTTCACGCAGTCGTGTGGGGTGGCATCGAGGAACTTGTGTATGGTATCCCTTGAGACGACATTGCGCTGTGCGAGCGAACCGAAACACACGGCACGGCAGTTGCGAGCAATCTGCTGCACATCGCCGTCGAAAGGAATGTTGTCCCATGCCACGTTTTCTTTGATGTCGTATGTGGGAATGCCCTGCTCGTCGAGCTGCACCTGCACGGTGCCTGTGGGGTATGGCACACGTGGGAGGAGGTCGTTGAGGCCATGCTCCCGCAGTGCTTCGATGGTCTCTTCAGCCAACTTGTCCTCTCCAAGAGCACTGATGGCAATGGTGTTGTCTGCTCCGAGGAACTGACCAGCGTGATAGGCAAAGTTGGCGGGTGCTCCGCCGAGTTTCTTCCCTTCAGGAAGAACATCCCATAAGACTTCTCCGAGTCCTACTACAAAACGTTTCTCATTCATATTATTCATGGTTGGTTAATGTTTTACTTGAGGAATGTAAGTGAAAAGGTAAATGACACCAATGGCCATGACGGCCACGGCACCAGCCTGTCCCATGGCATCGCTGACGAAGCCCATGACGAGTGGGAAGATGGTACCTCCGAAGAGTCCCATGATCATCAGTCCGGACACCTCGTTCTGCTTGTCAGGCACAGAAAGGAGAGCCTCGCTGAAGGCCATGGAGAAGATGTTGGAATTGCCGTATCCGACGAGGGCTATAGCTGTGTAAAGCACCGCCTTGGACTGTCCTCCGAACATGAGTGCCATGCTGGCAGCCATGAGCAGTACGCTGCAAATGAAGAAATAGCGCGTCTTCATCACACGGAGGAAGAAGGAGCCGGTGAGCGCCCCAATGGTACGGAAGATGAAATAGAGCGATGTGGCGAAAGCAGCCTCATTGAGCGTCATTCCCACCCTCTCCATGAGCAGTTTTGGTGCGGTGGTGTTGGTACCCACGTCAATGCCCACATGGCACATGATGCCGAGGAATGAGAGCAGCACGATGGGTTTTCCCAAGAGACGCAGGCAGTCCATAAACGATGACGACTTGCCTCCACTCACCTCCTCCTTGATAGGAGTCACCCACAGCAGCAGCGATGCAAGCACACACACGACGAAGTAGATGAGGAAGAGCACACGCCAGTCGTAGCCGAACGAAGGGATGACTTTTGTAGCTCCCCACATGGCGAGGTAGGGTGCGAGGAACGATGCGATGGCCTTGACAAACTGTCCAAACGTGAGAGTAGATGCCAGGTTCTTGTCGCCAATGATAAGCATGGCGAGCGGATTGATGCTGGTCTGCATGAGTGCGTTGCCAATCCCAAGTAGTGAGAAGGCGATGAGCATGACAGCAAATGAACTGCCGAGCAGTGGGATGAACAGCGACACGACAGTGACGATGAGGGAGAGCAGCACTGTCTTCTTACGCCCGATTTTGTTCATCAGCATGCCAGTGGGCACACTGAAGATGAGGAACCAGAAGAAGACAAGCGATGGGAAGATGTTGGCAACGGAGTCGGATAGCCCCAGGTCTTCCTTCACATAGTTGGAGGCGATGCCCACCAAGTCCACGAAGCCCATGCAGAAGAAGCAGAGCATCACGGGAATGAGGTAGATGGATTTGTTTTGTTGTTGACTCATGGCGTCTTGATGATTAGTTGTTGATTTCATAGATGGTTGCCTTTCCGCCCTTCACCTTGATGATGTTGTAGGGCTCGGATGGGAAGACAAGGTTGGTCATGGCCATCTTTCCATCGGCGTCAAAGGCCTCGATGCTGCAGCGGTCGATGAAGATGCGCAGTTGCTTGATGGAGCCGTATGTAGGTGCCGTGGTGACGATTGGGAAGGCTTCGCTGAACGAGATGTCCCCACTTGCCTTGCGGTCCATGGTGAATGTCATGGTCTGCGCATTGTAGGTCATGGTGACTTGCTCTCCCTTGGTGTTCGACAGCACGATTTCCGTATTGCTCTTTGTATCCACGACGATTTCGCAGGTCTCCGTAGGCTTTTTCACGACCTTCCCGCGCAGTGCGAGCAGTTCTTTGGAAGGTGTGACGCTGCAATAGGTCTCACCCTTGTATTCAAAGAGGCCGAGGTCGCGTGGCACGGAGTTGGCGGAGCGGAATTGCAGGGTGGGCACTTGGTTGGCATATTGCCAGTTGCTCATCCATGCGAGTGCTATTCTCCTTCCGTCGGGTGCGTTGTCGAAGGTGACGGTGGCGTAGTGGTCCTTTCCATAGTCCATCCAGCGTGTGTCCTTGTGCTCGCAGGTGAACTTACGTCCGTCGAAGTCACCCACGAAATATTGAGTGGCACTTCCTCCGAAGGGTCCTCCGGGGTTGATGTTGCAAATGAGCATCCATTTCTGCTTGTCGGTGCCTTTCACCTGCAGTTTCATGAGGTCAGGACATTCCCACACGCCATCGTGGCAGCCATAGCCCTTTCCGAAAGCACCCTCTTCCTTCCAATCCTTCAGGTTGTCGGATGAGTAGAAGCGCATCTCCTGTCCCACGGCGAGGACAAGGTTCCAGCGTTGTGTCTCCAAGTTCCAGAAAGCCTTTGGGTCGCGGAAGTCAGGCTCGTTGCTGACGAGCACGGGGTTGCAGTCGGCCTTTTTGAAAGTAATTCCATTGTCTTTTGACACAGCCATCGACTGCACCTGGCTCTGTCCTGCAGAGGTGTAGAACGCCACCACTTGGTTGTTTTTCTTGTCAACAACGCAGGAGCCACTGAAGATGGTGCCGAGCGCATCGGCCTCGATGGCCGTGGGCTGTGCCTGCCAATGCACGAGGTCGGTTGAAGTGGAATGCCCCCATGTCATGTTCTCCCACATGGAGCCGTAGGGGTTCCATTGGTAGTAGAGGTGATACACGCCGTCCTTGTAGAACATGCCATTGGGGTCGTTCATCCAAGCGTATGGTGGTGTGTGGTGGTAAGCCGGGCGGAAGCGCTCGCGGTTGCTGGTGTCGAACTGGTTGCTGAGTTTCATCTCCTTCCAGCACGCAAATTCCTCCACAGCACCTGTTTTGCGTCGGTCACCGTGGAAGTTGATGTCGAGCAGCACGTCGCCGGCACCATAGCGCTTGATGTCAAGCGGCACATAATAGTCCACCTTGTCCACGGCGAGCCTTACGTTGAGTGTCTGCCTCAGTTCGTTGTTGGTGATGACGCGTATGTTGGCGATTTCCTCCTTCTCCTGCACAGGTAGCAGCACGTACTTGTTCACCTTTGCGGCAGGAATGCGAAGCAAAGCGTGGTTCTCGCCGAGCATCTTGGGGCTCTGCGCCGCCGCCGTGAGGGCGATGGTGAGAAGTGTCATGATGATGGTCGTTTTTCTCATAACATAATTGGTTTTTAGTTGTTCTTGTGCAAAGATACATTTTTTTATTTCAAACATGGCATTTTTCTCTTTTTTTTGCCAAAAGTTACCCTGAAAGACAATCTCTCACCCTAAAAAACAAAGTATGAATTTTACTTCCAAATGCTTTTCAAATTACGCACTTTGGCCTCACAGTCAGCTCCTGCCACCGAGAGTCGGTTGTAGATGCCTTGCGGGAACACGAGGTTAGTCATGGACATGGCCCCTTCGTTGGTAAGGATTTCCACTGACGACTGGTCAACAAAGATGTCGAGTGTGACCGTTTCCCCGCCGACGTTGAGCGGCGCCTGCATGGCAGGTACGGAGAAGGTGCCATTGAAATTGGTGACTCCCGTTGACGCATTGCGGTGAGTTGCAAGAAGTCTTGACGAGCCATACACGTCAATCACATATTTCTCACCTTGGTCGTTGGAGAGCGTGATGGTGGTGTTTTTGTCAAGTTTGACAGTCAGCCGGAGTTGGTAGGCGTCGGACACGTCGAGTGCTGAGCCAGCGTCTTTCCAAGCCTCGGCGATATTGTCTATCTCCTTGACAACGGGGCATGCCAGAATGGGCTTGCCGTCATATTCCATGAGTTTCAGTTCGCGTGGCAGCGTCATGGCCGACCTCCATGGTGAGCAAGGCACGGCACCGGCGTAGTTCCAATTGTTCATCCACCCTATCATCAAGTGCCTTTGACCGGTGTTCGACCAAGTGACTCCAGCATAGTTGTCCATGCCATAGTCGAGCCATAGGGGATATTCAAGGTTGTCGGCTTTGAAGGTGGTACCATCGAAGTCTCCAACGAAATACATGGTACCCGAACCCATGATGGGTCCTCCTGGGTTGACACTGACGATGAGCACCCACTTGTCACCCATCTGCATGAGGTCAGGGCACTCCCACTGCAGGCTTGGCCTTCCTGGCAAATCCACCACGAATGTGCTGAGGTGATTCCATGTCTTGAGGTCTGTGGAGCCATAGAATTCAACCCCTCTCAGCCATCCCTTGGCGAGTGCCATGACCCACTTCTTGGAACCCTCGTGCCAGAAGACTTTCGGGTCACGGAGGTTGTCATCGTTGTTTCTGATGACGGGGTTGGCGTTGTATTTCGTGAAGTTTTTCCCTCCATCAGTGGAATAAGCGATGGACTGTTGCTGTTTCCCGTCGTTGCTGGCGGAGGTGTAGAGAGCCACCATGGCATTAGCCCCGAAGCCGGCTGTGTTGTCCTTGTCGATGATGGCCGAGCCAGAGAAGATGTCGCCCAGGTCGTCGCGTGTCAATGCCACAGACTGCTCCTTCCAATGGATCATGTCGCTTGAAGTGGCATGTCCCCATGACATGTTGCCCCAGTCGTTTCCTTGTGGGTTGTATTGGTAGAACAGATGATATACTCCATCGGCATACACCATGCCGTTGGGGTCGTTCATCCAATTCTGCGCCGGTGTGAAATGTATCTGTGGGCGATATTTTTCATTTCGCTCGGCGGTCGGTGGCGTATCATCTGGCTTGGGTTCTTCCTTCTCCACCCCGTCAATCAGAGGATTGTAGTCCTGCTTGTGGTCGTCATCCGAGCAAGCCATGGGTGCAGCCGTCAGCATGACGGCTGCCACCATGGTAAAAATGCCTTTCGCTCTCATCTACTATCTTGTTTTGAGATATTCCAAAGAATTCTTTGCCAGCGTGAGCACATTCTCCTGGTAGATGTTGTTCTTGGGATGTGCGCTCTTGTCGGGGGTGCCATCGGCGTTCTTCATGGAGAACTCGCATCCACCGTTTCCTATGCAGAGGATAGTTCCAGCAAACTCCGTGTTACCTTGCTGTGCTTCAAAGACATTCATCTGGCTCACCCAGTCGATTTGAGAGTCCCAAGTGCCAAGAGGATAGATGCCATAGGTTTGGGTAAGCTGGGTGTAGCAAGCTTCTTCCTGGTTGCCGATGCCGGTGTACAAAGAAGGCAGGTTGAAGTAGAGACAGTTGTGGTCTTCAGTCCATCCCGGTCCCTTGAAAGCGATGAGCTTTGTACGGTCGGTGGATTCCACTTCCAATCCCCTGTAGATAGGATGGTTGGAATGGTCTTTGGAGAATCTTCCGCCAGGATTGAGCTGCACAGCCATCTTCCACACATCATTGTTGATGCCGCCAAATCCCATCCCGAATACATGGTCATTGCCCTTCATGTCATCGAGGTTGAGACGTCCCAGGTGTCCGATGTAAGTAGTGGCGTGGCTCCAGAGCAGCAAGCTGCCGCCTTGTTTGTACCACTCTTTGATAATCGGTGTGGCATCTTGTACGACAGAGGGTATATTCCATACGTCTTCCTCACCTACTCCTTCAAGGTCGCGCATCCAGAAGAGAACGCGGAAGGGTTCCACGACATCCATTGAAGTGATGGCGGTGAAGGGCACGAACTGAGCAGTGGGATAAGTCTCGTGGAGCCAGAGCCAAGCAGAGGCTTCGTCGTCATCGCCATTGGCCACCAATTCGTCGGGCGTTGCATAGACGCTCAGGAATCCGATGGCAGTCTTACCAATGCGGAGAGAGGAGCGTGTAGCGAGCGAGGTGCCTTTTTCGTTGACGGCAACAAGCGTGACATCCCAAGTGTCACCAGTCTCCACGTCTGGGATGGTGTAACTTGTAGCAGAGCCTTGCAAAGTCTCGCTGATGGTGCGCTTGCCGTTGGTAGCAGTGAACTTGATGGAAGAGGCGTCCGCTGCGCGGTTCCACACTACAAGTGCATCGTAGCCGCCAGCCTTGTCAACCTGACTCATCTGCAGGCCACTGATGCTTGTGGCTCCCTCGCGAATGTATGTCTTGATGACACCTGTTGAGAGATTGGTGCCGTCGGTGAGTTTGAAGACATACTCAAAGGGGACGTTCGTGGGCACGTTCCTATGAGTAAAGCTGTTGCCGCTGACGGTCTCGCTGCTGGAGAGCGTACCGTTGCGGTAAACGATCACTTGCATTTGTGCGGAAGACTGTGCAGGCCACGTCCAAACATAGTCGTCGCCTTTCAACTCACCGTTGATTTGCGTGGCATCGGGGGCTTTGAGCACCATGGGATCTCTGTCGATGTCCTTGTCCTGGCAACTTGTCAGTGCAGCAACGAAAGTGCAGCAAAGGAGACAAGCAGCGAAGAATTGATATATCTTTTTCATATTCTTGGTTTTTTCTTTATTGTGCAGTAGCAAATTATTCACTTTTCACTATTCACTCATCCCTTAATTATATCCCTTGTTCTGGGTGTACAGTCCGGGCACGTAGTAGAGCTGGATGTATGGCAAGGGGAAATACTCGTTCTTGCCAGGTGTGAAGTGGGCGTCGCGATAATACTGGGCGTAGGTCTGACCATCATAGACGACATCCTTCTCTTTCTCGAAGAAAGCGTTGAGTGTCTTTGAGGCGATGCCCCAGCGGCGCAGGTCGAAATAGCGACCATTTTCCATGGCGAGTTCCAGACGACGCTCCCATTGCAAGCACTTGCGGGCTTGGTCTTTCGTGGAGAAATAGGAAGACGGGTAGAGTGCGATGTCAATCTGGTCGGCGGCGTATGCGATATGCTTTGCCACCGAGTTCTTGGCACGCTGGCGGATGTCGTTGATGATGGTGCGGGCCTCCTCAAGCTGATTGCTCTCGATGAGTGCCTCGGCACGCATGAGCATGACATCGGTGTAGCGGATGACGTAGTCATTCATGGCGAAGGCCTGCCAGGGGTTGTCGAAGGTCTCGCCTTTCGAGCGTTGCGGCACCTCCTTCAGCGAAGCGTAGTAACCATAGGTGTTGGGTGTACGGCTGTTGTCCTTGGTCATGGTGTATCCCACCTCATATTTATAAGGGAAGGTAGGCATGCCGACGGTGTGGAACAGACGTGGATCCCATTTTTGTGAGGTAGGTACGCCGTTTGTCGGGTAGGCAATTTCGTCGTTGAAGTTATCGAACATGGGCAGTCCGTCCTTGGTCTTGAAAGCGTTGACAAGGTTTTGCGTGGGCTTGTGGAAGTCCCATCCGCACGACCAGATGCCCCAGCAGCCGTTGAGCATGTTGCTCCAGTTGGCACGACCGTAGAGCGTGTTGTCATCCTGATAGTCGGAGTGCTGGACAGCGAAGACGCTCTCCTTGGAGTTCTTGTACTCAGGCAGGAAGATGTCGCCGTAGTCCTCCAGATAGCCGTACTGCGAGTTCTTCACCTCATTGGTGTACTTCAGCACTTCCTGCATGTAATTGGCATTGATGTGAGAGACACCTGTGGCGTCCTCGTAGCCATTGCCCCACGCCATGGTGAGATAGCACTTGGCCAGATAAGCAGCGGCGGCAATCTTGTTGGCACGTCCACCCTCGGGTTGTTTGACAGGCAGCACGTCATAGGCGAGTTTGAAATCGTCCACAATCTTCTGCATCAACTCGTCATGGGTGAATTGGTCGTTGCGGGTCTGTTCCTCAGTGTGGTTACGATAGACGTCCTCGTCAACCCAGGGCACTTGGTTCCATATTTGCACGAGTTTGAAATAGAAGTGAGCACGGAGGAAACGCACCTCGCCCTCGCGGATGGCGCGCTTGTCACCAAGTTTTTCGCCATATTCGGCCAGTGAGACCAGTGCACGGTTGCAGCGGCTGATGGAGCAATAGAGGTGATACCACATCTCGTCCATGTGGTCGGGAGTGGAAGCGGTGAGTGTTGACCACACCTCAAAGGGGTGGTAGTTGGTGTCGGTGGTACCCGAACCACCCTTCATGGCGTCATCGCTGGTTACGTCACCGTATGGCCAGAGGTTAAACGGATAGGTGTACCAGTCGTCGCCAAGCTTGGCGTATGCAGCGGTGACCATTTCTTCAGGCTGGCTCATGGCGAGGTCCTCGCTGATGACACCTTGCGGCTCCACATCGATAAAGTCGTCGCAGGAAGCCAAACCGCAGATTACGCAGATTATACAGATTGCTTGATATATTGTCTTCATAATTATTCTGTTATTAATGATTCCTTGATTCCTATATTCCTTAGACATTTTTCCTTAGAAACTGGTCTGCAAGCCGAATGAGAAGCTGGTGCTGTTAGGATACATCCAACGGGGGTTCTCTGGGTCGCTACATGTCAGGCTGCTGCTCTTCAAGGTGATCAGGTTGTGGCCGGAGATATAGACGCGTGCGCTCGACATCTTCACCTTGTCCAGGAGTTTCGATGGCAGTTTGTAGCCAATCTGCACCTGGCGTAGCTTGGCGTATGAGCCGTTCTCCACGAAATAGGTTGAGGTGCGGTTCTCATTGCCCACGTTGTTGGTGGTCAAAGCAGGAATGCTGCTTTTGGTGTTGGCAGTGGTCCATGCGTCAAGCATGCGGTTGCCCTTGTTGCTTCCAGCATCGGTGATGCTGTAGAAATCGGTCTGGAACTTTTGGTCGTTGTACACATCCTGTCCGGCAACGCCCTGCCAGAACATGTTGAAATCGAAATCTTTGTAGCCAAGTTCGACGTTCAAGCCCCACGAGTAGTTAGGCACGGGGTTGAAAATCCAGGTCTGGTCCTGCTCGTTGATGATGCCGTTGCCATCGAGGTCAGCATATTTCAGACCACCCACGCGAGCGTTCTCCTGACCGCTGGCCAGCACCTCCTCACGATTTTGGAACAGTCCGTCAACCACGTAGCCCACAATGCTTCCATAAGGTTTCTTGGCTTCCACGAGGTTCTGCTTGGCAGTGTGCACATAACTACCCGTTGTTGTTTCTGGCAGATAGGTCACCCTCTGGCGGAAGAAGTCGAGATTGCCGTTAATATTGTAGCGCAATCCAAAATCAGTGGTTCCGCGGTAGCCGAGTGCAAATTCCATACCCCAGTTGCGCAGGCTCGGTCCGTTGAGCCATGAGGCACCACCCTCACCCATCGAGCCAAGGTAAGCAGGGTTGATGAGCATGTCCTTCACATTTTTAATATAAGCATCGACGGTGCCATAGACACTGCTGCGGAAGAGGTAGAAGTCCATACCTACGTTGTACTGCTCGGTGGTCTCCCACTTCAGGTTGTTGTTTTGTGACTGTGTGGCACGGAAGCCAGAAGGATAAATACCCGAACCAGCAAGTGCGAGGTCATAGGCTGTTGACTCATTGCGACCACCGCCGTAGGTGGCGGCATAGAGACCATATCGGGCGTAATTGGAGATGGCCTGGTTACCAGTCTCACCCCACGATGCACGGACTTTCAAGTCATTGATCCAATCTTGATGCAGGTTCTCAGAGAGACGATATCCCAGCGTGAAGGCGGGGAAGGTACCATATCTATTGTTCTCACCGAAGCGTGACGAACCATCTCGACGAATGGTGAACGAAGCGAGCACCAGGTCCTTCCAGTTGTAGTCCACCTTGCCAAAGAGCGACACGAGATTGTAGCCCTCACGAATACCACCGGCGCGTTGTGTGCCTGTGGCGGCATCGGGCCACATGTAATCGTAGTTCTCCAAGGCGTACATCTGTGCGTAGGCCGACGAGCGGTCTTCCACATCATGATGGAGTTCCAGACCAGCCAGCACGATGAACGAGTGGTCGGCAGCAATGGTGAAGTTGTAATTGGCCGTATTCGACCAAGTCCACTTGACAGAAGTTTTGGAACCGAGGCTGGATGCCGATGTGGAGTTGTTCACCACATCCGAGTGCCAGGTGTAGGTGACGCTGTGTATGAACTCCGACCAGTAATCCAGACCGAAATTGGAGCGCAGTGTCAAGCCCTTGATAGGTTGTACGTTGACGTATGCATTGCCGAAGATGCGCCACATCTTCAAGCGGTTGTCGCGATTATGGTACAGTTCGCGCAAGGGGTTCTGGCGGTCGCTCATGCCACCCACGGGGCCGGAGAAGGTCTCGCCGTCCTCTTCATAGACAGGGAGTGTTGGCGCCATCTTCAGGGCGTTCTCCAAAGGTTGGCAGTCCACTTGGTCACTATAGGTGATAGTGGCATTTTCTCCGATGGTCACAATACTGTTGAGCTTGTAACTGGTGTTGATGCGGCCTGAGAAGCTCTCAAAGTCAGTGTATTTCAGAATACCATTGTTCTTCTTGTAGCCGAATGAGAACAATGCCGACGACTTCTCAGTGGCGTTGGAGATGGAGAGGTCATAGTTTTGCGAGAAGCCAACGCGTGAGATTTCGTCGAGCCAGTCGGTGTCGCTGAAGCGCATGGTCCTCTTCGAGTTCATAAAGCCGTCATAGAGGCCATTCACCGTGAACTGACGCATTTGGCCGGTAGCAGGGTCGTAGGCGCTGATGGTTTTTCCAGCCTTGGCGTTCAGGGTCAGGCCATAGTTGTTGGCATACTGCTCAGGATCCAACCCGTCGTTCATGGCAGCTTGGGCCATGGCGGTAGCATATTCGGAGGTGTTGGCCAACTCCATCATCGTCTGCTTGTTGTAGAACTGTGCGGTGAGGTTAGCGGAGAAATCAACTTTCACCTTGTCACCCTTCTTACCGGAGCGGGTGGTGATGATGATGACACCGTTAGCAGCTCTTGAACCATAAATAGAGGCGGATGCAGCATCTTTCAACACCTGCATCGACTCGATATCGTTCATATTCAACGTGTTCAGGTTGGTAGTCGTTGGCACGCCGTCGATGATGAAAAGTGGGTCCTGGGATGAGTTGAAAGAGCCACCACCACGAATACGGACCGTACCTGCGCCTACAGGCGAACCATTACTTGTGATGGTCATACCTGGCACCTTACCTTGCAAGGCACGCATGGGGTCTGTGTCAGACGAGGTCTTCAGTTCTTCGGTCTTCACCACAGCCACCGAGCCGGTCAAGTCAGCCTTCCTCTGTGTCTGATAGCCCACGACAACGACCTCGGCAAGTTCGCTGGCATTCTGTTTGAGAGAAATCGTCATCCCGGGTGTTGCGGGCACTTCCACGTTGTCATATCCTATATAGGTAATGACCAGTGTTGCGCCCGGATTGACATTCAACTTGAAATTTCCATCCAAGTCGGTGACAACGCCATTGGACGTTCCTTTTTCTTTCACGGTAGCACCGATGACGGTCTCTCCCGTCTCATCGATGACGGTTCCCGTGATTTCTGTTTGCGCATACATTAGCGTACCCGCAAAGATGAGCATGACGCTCAGTAGAAACCTTCTTAGTTTTTCCATTGTTACGTAGGTTTAAGTGATTACTATAATAGATTTAATGCAAAGGTATATTCGTTTACCAACAGTGCTTGTCACATTTCGTTCATCTGCTGCCATATTTGTTACATGCAACATTTTTGGCATTCAATGAACATTTTTTATCAGTCGCTTTGTGCTTTTCGTCCTACCTTTGCATCCAGTTGAAGTCAACAAACCAACGATGTTTTTAATTAGTTAACAAGGTCTTTTTTTTGGAAAAGTTTCCTTCGGCATACAATAAAGGTGTGGACTTAGAGCGTTTCACTTTCGAACCTGGTCTGCGACAACCTTGGAACAGATGAAACGCCAGTCCACACCATATATTATATATGCCACATGTGCCGGGCGCCGGTTCTCCGTTCTTTATGTCATTTTTGCTCATGGCGTCTTCAAGCAAGCTTGAAATGACGTGCTCATCAGCATATTTTCATAACCAAGGTCGCAGTTTGGTTCGAAAAGAGTCAGCAACTCAGTAGTTTACCCACGATGTCATGTCTCCCCATAGGGGGGACGGATGCAAATATACAAAAAAAAATTAAAAACCACCACATTTATGAAAAAAAAGAATAAAAAAAGCGAAATGCAGGTTAAAATGCGATGCAAATGACATCACATCTCACTGTCGCTTTTTCCGCACATCGCCTGGCACCACGCCATATTCTTCCTTGAAGCATTTTGTGAAATAGGATGGCAGTGAGAATCCCACCCTGTATGCCACTTCACTGACGGAAAGCGTGTCATCGGTCAGTAGGATGTCTCGTGCACTGGCGAGACGTGCCTTTTTGAGCAAGTCAACAGGAGTACTCCCTGTAAGGGCCTTCACCTTTCTATATAACTGCACCCTGCTGAGGCTCATATCACTTGCGATGTCCTCCACGCTGAGGTTGCTCTCCCCCATTCGCTGTTCCACGATTTTCTTGAAGCGGGCAACAAAGGGTTCCTCGCTCGTCTGCTCATTGTCGGTCATAACCGGTGGCTCCGACGAAAGTGGTTGGGCATTTTCCTTCGTGGTTGTCGTTCGGTTTGCCGTACCCCCCTCCCAGAGGTTTTTGAGTTGGCGGCGATTGGTGAGCAGGTTGTCAATGCGTGCGAGCAGGAGGTCGGGTTGGAAGGGTTTGGTGATGTATGCGTCAGCTCCGCTCACATATCCCTCTATCTGGTGCTTGCTTAAGGCACGTGCGGTAAGCAGTATGACAGGTATATGGCTGGTCACCATGTCGCCTTTCAGCTTTTGGCAGAACTGCAGTCCGTTCATTACGGGCATCATCACGTCGGAGACGACCAAGTCAGGCACCTGCTCCTTGGCCACATCAAGCCCCTGCTGCCCGTCTGCTGCCTCGAGGAAGCGGTACTTCCCTTCCAAGACGGTGCGCAAGTAATATCTGATGTCCTCGTTGTCGTCCACCACGAGGATGGTGGGCGTGTCGATGTCCTGATTAGCGTTTTCATCCGTCCCTTCACCTATTTTAATAGTGCTCCATCCATCGAGTTCCTGTGTCACACTCCCCTCCACTTGCAATTCTCTCGTCTTCTTCATCTGCGCATCAAGCATCTTGTTGACAAGCGTGGTGAGTTGGCGGGTGTTGCGCCTGACGATGGCAAAGAGGTTGGCGGTAGTGGAACTGGCTTGCTGCACTTCGGTTAACGTGGATAGTTTCTCCAACGGCCCTTCGATGAGGGTGAGTGGCGTACGCAACTCATGACTCACACGAGTGTAGAAGTCGAGCTGTTCGCGCTCCATCCTTCCCCGCTCCTTTGCGATACGCACGCGCTGTCGATTGTAAAACCACACCCCTACAGCCAAGAGTGCCAAGAGGACAGCCAAGGCGATGGCGAGAATGATGACAAGGCGTTGTACGTCTATGAGTTTCAGGTATTCGGATGCTTTTTGCTGCAACTTTTCCAACTTTTCCGACTGCCTCATCACCTCGTCGCTCTCCAAGAGGAGCACGTTGGCGTTGTCGCGTGTGACAAGAGCGGAGGTGAGCATCGTCTCCCGCTCATAAGGCTCCCCTTCGAGGATTTTCAGAGCCAACTGCAACAGGTAGTCTCCCCGCGTAGGGTAGATGTAGCTGGCATCGAGCAGAGAGTCGCGAACCAGACGGATGCCGCCGTGCTCACCGGGAAGGCCGTCGATGCCACAGAACATTGGCAGGGGCAAGTTCCTCTCCATAAACGCCTTGCGAGCGCCGATGGCCGTGCGGTCGTTGTGGCCGAAGACGAAGTCGATGTCGCCCAAGGAGTCCAGACAATTCTTCACAGCGTCGTATGCCGTGCCTTCCGTCCAGTCGCCCTGAAGTGTGGCCACCACCTCCATCTTGGGGAAGTCGGCGATGGCGTCGCGAAAGCCTTTGTGGCGCTCGTCGGCCGGTGAAGAGCCCTTGAGTCCCATGATTTCCATCACACGCCCCTTTCCATTGAGCCTCGAAGCGATGTAGAGCCCCATCTGCCGCCCCATCTCGTAGTTGTCGGCAGAAACGAAGGCCGTATATTTCTGCGAACCTGTCTTTCGCTCGAAGACGATGACAGGTATTCCCATATCGTATGCCCGGTCGATGGCCGGAGTGACACTCTGCAACTGATTTGGAGCCACGATGAGCAGGTCTATGCCACTGTCAACGAGGCTGTCAATCTGCTGTATCTGCCTCTTGCTGTCGTCAAGAGCGGCAGTGAAGCGCAGTTCCACACCATCGTGGAAGTTGGCCTCCATCTTCAACTCCTGGTTTTGCCAACTTCGCCAGATGTCCTCCGAGCATTGCGACACGCCAATGCGGTATCTCACCCCGCCAGAAGAGCAAGATGCCAGCACTGCCGCCACGGCAAGCACACAAACAGATTTGAAAATGCATTCTTTCATATTCCGACTGCAAAAATACGAAAAAAAACAATAAAATGTCATGGAGAGCAAAAAAAATGCCCCTTTATCATGGATTTTGGTGTCATCCCAATGCTCACACAGGCGTTGACCATCTGCCTGCATGGACCACAAAGTCTCTGCAAGAGGATGAAAAAGAGAAAAAAAAGGGTCGAAAGGTTGAAAATTGGCAAAAATACATTAATTTTGCAAATCCAAAGACAGGCGAGGGCGACAGCCGCCACGCCAATCATCCAAAAAGCAAGAATATGGCAACAACAGAAGAAATCACCAGCAGCGAGAAACGAAGCCTCAACTTCATAGAAAAACAAGTGGAGAAAGACCTTGCGGAAGGCACCGACGGCGGCCGCGTGCAGACACGCTTCCCCCCGGAGCCCAACGGCTACCTCCACATCGGCCATGCAAAGGCCATCGCGATGGACTTCGGCATCGCCGCTCAATATGGCGGCACATGCAACCTCCGTTTCGACGACACCAACCCCACGAAGGAGGACACGGAGTACATCGAGAGCATCGAGCACGACATCAAGTGGCTCGGCTACCAGTGGGCCAACGTGTTCTACGCAAGCGACTATTTCCAGGAATTGTGGGACTTCGCCGTGTGGCTCATCCAAAAAGGACGCGCATACATCGACGAGCAGAGTGCTGAGGTAATCGCACAGCAAAAGGGCACGACGACAAAACCAGGCACCGACAGCCCCTTCCGCAACAGGCCGGTGGAGGAGAACCTGAGACTATTCGAATTCATGAACAGTGGCGAGGCAACCCCCGGCACCCTCGTGCTACGAGCCAAAATCGACATGGCACACCCCAACATGCTCTTCAGAGACCCACTGCTCTACCGCGTGATGAACATACCGCACATACGCACCGGCAACAAGTGGAACGCATACCCCATGTATGACTTCACACACGGGCAGAGCGACTACCTCGAAGGCGTCACACACTCCCTGTGCACACTGGAATTTGTGGAACATCGACCCCTCTACAACCTCTTCGTCACATGGATGCGCGAATACATGCAGGAACTGCAGGCAGAGGGGAAGCCCCTGCCCATGGACCCTGCAACATTCAACTCGTACCCCGGGCCGCGGCAGACGGAGTTCAACAAACTCAACCTCAGCTACACGCTCATGTCGAAGAGAAACCTGCTCGCTCTCGTCAAGGAAGGAATGGTGGATGGATGGGACGACCCGCGAATGCCCACCATCTGCGGCTTCCGTCGCAGAGGTTACAGTCCGGAGAGCATCGCCAAATTCATCGACAAAATCGGCTATACCACCTACGACGCCCTCAACGAGATGGGACTTTTGGAAAGCGCCGTTCGTGAGGATCTCAACAGCCGCGCCATACGCGTGTCGGCAGTGCTCGACCCCGTAAAAGTGGTGGTGACCAACTACCCGGAGGGTCAATATGAGCAACTCACCGCCATCAACAACCCGGAAAACGAAGACGACGGCACGCACACCGTGGAATTCGGCCGCGAGTTGTGGATTGAGCGCGACGACTTCCAGAAAGAGGCCACAAAGAAATTCCTGCGACTGGCCCCCGGCAAGGAAGTGCGTCTGAAAAACGCCTACATCGTGAAATGCGACGAGGAGCACCCCTACGACGAGGATGCCGAGGGACGTGTGACCACCATCTATTGCACCTACGACCCTGAGAGCCGCAGCGGCCTGCCCGGCTCCGACCGCAAGATCAAGGGAAAGACCCTCCACTGGGTGGGATGCCACAACGCCGTGGAGGCCGAGGTACGTCTCTATGACCGCTTGTGGAAGGTGGAGAATCCGCGTGACGAAATGGCAGCCATCCGTGAGCAACAGCAATGCGAAGCCGTGGATGCCATGCGCCAGATCATCAACCCCGCCTCGCTCACCGTGCTGAGCCACTGCTATGTGGAGCCTTTTGCGGCAACCATGGCACCGCTGACTTACCTGCAATTCCAGCGAATAGGATATTTCACTCCCGATACGACATCCACCCCGGAGCATCCCGTGTTCAACAAGACCGTGGGCCTGAAGGACACCTGGTCGAAAAAGAAGTGACAAAAAGAAGGAGCCCCTCCCCCACCTCCTGGCACACCCATGCAAAACAACTATTACGACAGCAAGGAGTTCACTGAGGCCCTCGACAAATACGAGAAGGCCATGGAGAGCGACGAGCCGATATACCTCGACTGCGACCAACTGGCCGACATTGCCGAATACTACCACTGGATGGGCTATCCGGCAAAGGCCTTGGCTGCGGCCGACTATGCCTTGAGCCTCTTCGAAGGGGCCACTGCCCCTTTGGTGCTCAAGGCACGCATGGCCCTGCTCAACGAGAACAACCCGGAGAAGGCGGAGCAAATAGCGGAGCAGATAGCCGACAAAACCGACCTGGAGTATTTCTACATCAAGGCGGAAATCCTCGTGGCCACCAACCAAGGTGAGAAAGCAGACCTCTTCCTTGAAAACAGCATGAAGCAACTCGACGAACTCGACAGTCTCGACTTCGTGCTCGACGCCGCCATCCTATTCATCGACTACGAATATGTGGAACTGGCGAAGAAATGGCTGAAGAAGTCCAACGAGACCGACCAGGAGGATTACCGCGAGGTGGAGGGTCGCATCAAATACTATGAGGGAGACTACGAGGACAGCGAGCGCATCTTCAACAGCCTGATAGACAAGAACCCCTACTCTGCATACTACTGGGACCTCCTGGCAAGTTCGCAACTCGCCAGCGGCAAACTTGCCGACACCATCACCAGTTGCGAGTATGCGATAGCCATCAACCCCAACGACGAGGACGCACTCCTCTACAAGGGTCAGGCCCTCATGCAACTGAAAAACGACGAGGCGGCCATCGAGTATTTCGACCGCCTCTCACAAGTGCGCACGAGCAACGTCGATGGTTACCTCAACACGGCATACTGCCTCTTCCACCTGGAACGATACGAGGAGGGCTTCGCGGCACTTCGAAAGGCCGAGACGAGGGCGAAACGGCACTATCCCGACCGTCTGCCGGAAATCTACCAGGAGGCGGCCTTCACATACAGCCAAATAGGTCAGAAGGAACGTGCCCTTGCATACTTGGACAAGATGGAGCAAATGGTGAATGCCGACCCTTACGAACTCTTGGTGTCGAGAGCGCACATCTTGTGCGAGAATGGCGACATCAGAGCGCAGTCTTACTACCAACGAGCGTTGGAGGAGTCGAGATACCAGCCAAGCATCATGCTCAGGGTGGCCGTCTCACTCTATGACAACGGCATCCTGCAAGTGGCATACAACATCCTTTGCACCCTGTCACCAGCCGACATGGACAAGCTGCCGCAAGCATACGCTTACAGGGCATTGTGCGCACACGACCTGGGATTGAAAGAAGAATACATCAAGCACTTGAAAGACGCCGTGGAAAAAGACGCGGCATCTGCAAAATCACTGCTCTCCACGCTCTTCCCTGAAGACATGGAACCGAAAGAATACGTAGAATACGCATCAGAAAACCCATTATGAATTGGATAAGCGCCCTTTTGGGCAACCTCACCTACCCCACCATCTTTCTTCTCATGCTCTTGGAAAGCACGGTAGTTCCCGTGCCTTCCGAGCTTGTCGTCTCACCAGCAGCATACCACGCCGCAGGGGGCAACCTCAACGTGTGGCTCGTCATCCTCTTCGCCACCATAGGGGCTGACGTGGGAGCTTCCATCAACTACGTGGCGGGATATTTCTTGGGAAGACCCATCATCTACAAGTTTGCAAACAGCCGACTGGGACATCTCTGCCTGCTCAACCAGGAGAAGGTGGAGAAAAGTGAAAAATATTTCTACGACCACGGCGTGGCCGCCACCCTCACCGGGAGGCTCATCCCCGGCATACGCCACCTCATCTCCATCCCTGCCGGACTGTCGAAGATGCCTTACTGGAAATTCCTCCTATACACCACCATCGGTGCCGGGGCCTGGCACAGCATACTCGCCGCCTTGGGATGGTACATGCACTCCTTCGTGCCTGAAGACCAACTTGACGAGAAACTGATGGAATACGGCGACTATATCAAATGGGGCATCATCGCCATCGTCGTCCTCGCCGTGGCATGGTATGCGGTCAAACACTACTTGAAAAAGAAGCGGAAGCAATAATTCCCAGAATGATGGCGATGGTAAAGCTTGACAAGGTTCCTATCATCACATATTCGGTGAATTTCACTTCCCTTGCCTTTGTCAGTTCTCCAAAGCGGAAGATGGACTTGGCTGCAAGCAGGAAGCCAACCCCCTCGAGGCAACCGATGAGTATGAAAGTCAAGATGAGCGTCCTTTCAAGATAGCCAATCCAAGCACCCGCATTGGGAAGGCTGTTCTTCTCATTGTTTGCAGGTGTCCATTTTGCCAAGAACATCCCCAAGAAGATGGAAGCAGGTTTCAAAGCCAACATGTAACAGACCACCACCACCCATGTGCGATAGTCGGACAACCACGCTGCCTGCAGGCACCATTCCGAGTCGGTTGCCCAAATCCATAGGGAACATATCACCGTGAGGTGCGCCAATTGGTCGATAAGAAACACCCAGATGCTATTGGTGTTCAAAGTGGATTTCACGAAGTCAATCAGATAATGCGTGAAGAACACCACCAATGGTATTTGCCAACACTCCCATCTACTGACGAAAATGTATGCCAAGACGGCATTGATGCCGCTATGAACGGCCAGATAGACGAGGCGCCTCCCGCCACTTGAGTTCTTTCCCTGGCATATTGTATCTGTCTGGAGAAAGAAATCGCCAATGATGTGTGCTGCGAGCAGCCTGATAAGCATCATGACATTCATTCTGCATTATGTTTTTTAATGATAGTCTCAAAACGTCTCAAACATCTCACGAGAAGGGCCTCCTTTGCAGAATTCAGCGTCTTGCTGACATTCTGTTGTGATTTGGAAATCGTACTCGCCAAGTCGGATTGCGAAAGTCCATGGGCAACAGAAAGATAGATAGCCTTTGCCTGATTGATGCTCCAATCGGTGACGAGGTCATCAAGAAATGCAATGCCCACATCCAACTCATCGTCAACATCCTGCCAACACGTGCTGACGGCCAGCCGGCTTTTTCCCATCGCGTCCAGTCCCCTGCCAGAGAGTTTGAACGCCTCCCCATCGGAAGTGACGATGCTTTCACCCTGATATTCTGTTGCACCTATTCCGATGGAAATTCTTGCATCCCACATCTCCACCATGCCATCATAACAAGATGATTTCAAACCCGCACGTATCATCGTTGCTATCAACAACGATGCTTCGGGCCGCTCCACAACAATTTGGAAACTGTCCCCACGAAACATTTCCATCTTCATTGGGCTCTTGGCTTGCAATTCATCCACGATGCCCCGCAAGACTTCTATCAACAAGTCTCTTTTATCAAGGGCTATTTGCTCCGAGCGCACCATGTCGCCTGTAATGACTGCCTTTATCTCCATCTTTGAAATTTTTTAATGGCTGATGTGCAAAATTACGAAAAAAGATGGGAACGCACAACTTTTTTTATTGTTTTTGCCATTATTACAACCAAAAAAGGTTGTATTTCGACTTTACAACCAAAAAAGGTTGTATTTCGGACTTACAACCAAAAAAGGTTGTATTTCGGACTTACAACCAAAAAAGGTTGTATCTTGGCTTTACAACCAAAAAGGGTTGTATGTTTCGTAATTTATCGGAGACATTCTAAATATCATTCTAAATATCAATTATAAATATAATTTTGAGGAGCGTAGCGACGACCATTGATTTCGTGGTCGCTTCGCTCGAAATGGTATTTAGAATTTTTATTTAAAATTTGATTTAAAATCATACTAAATATCAATTATACAAGTTTCGTAAGTTCTCGACAAGTAAAGGCCGAAGGCCTGATTAGACCACATACGGGGGTGCCCTCATGCTAATAAGGAGTTTATATAGCAACCACGATGGGGTGGCAGAATGTTTCTGTCGCCCCATCGGGACTACTGTTTGATTCTGTAATACCCGGGGGTACCACCCTCGGCTGTGGTCTATCACCCCTTTGGGGTTTTGGCTTTGCTTTTTGCACTTCTGAAACTTGAATGAAAGTATATAAAACAGCACACAATTTAGGTGAGTAAGTAGAAAAAATGTGGTATTAGACATATTTACACTTTCAAAAGATAGTTTTCAACTGAAAAACCATTAAGTTTGTAAAAATATGAGTACCTTTGGAGCAGAAACACAACAAAACCATCAATCTATGGAACGAAAACCTATAAACCGCCTAAAGGTGGTATTGGCAGAAAAAAACATGACGAACAAACGTCTGGCAGAGTTGATGGGCAAGGACCCGAGCGTGGACGATTTGTTATGGACAGAATAACTTAGACAATCCAATTATAAGATGCAAAATGGCAAAGAAGAATAATACAGCAGACCTCGGATTTGAGGACAAGATATGGAAAGCGGCAGACCTGCTCCGTGGCTCCATTGACGCAGCGGAGTATAAGAACGTAGTTTTGGGGTTAATCTTTCTGAAATACATCTCCGACTGCTTCGACGTGAAGCACCAGCAATTGGTGGACGAAGGTGACGGCTTTGAGGAAGACAAGGACGAATACACCTCTGAGAATATCTTCTATGTGCCTGCCGACGCAAGATGGGACGTTATCTCCGCAGCCGCTCACACACCGGAAATAGGCAAGGTCATTGACAATGCGATGCTTGAAATAGAGAAGGAGAATGACCGACTGAAAGGAATACTTCCCAAGAATTTTGCACGTCCCGAACTTGACAAGCGTCGCTTGGGAGACGTAGTGGACCTTTTCACGAATACAATAGAACTGGGCAAGCAAGAGGAAAACAAAGACTTGTTGGGACGCACCTACGAATACTGCTTGTCGAAGTTTGCCTCTCTCGAAGGCAAGAATGCAGGGGAATTCTACACCCCCAGTTGCATCGTCCGGACGATTGTTGCAGTGCTTGAACCCTTCAAAGGACGATGTTATGACCCCGCAATGGGTAGTGGTGGAATGTTTGTGCAAAGTGCAGACTTCGTGCGTCATCACCAAGGCGATATTAAAAACCTCAGCATTTTCGGTCAGGAAATCAACGCCAACACCCGCAAGATGGCGATGATGAACCTTGCCATACGGGGGATAGAAGCCAACTTGGGCGACCGAAATGCCGACACGTTCTTCGACGACCAACATCCTACGCTGAAGGCTGATTTTGTGATGGCGAACCCGCCCTTCAACATGAGTGATTGGGGAGCCGACAAACTTCAAGAGGATGTGCGGTGGCGTTATGGAATCCCACCACAGGGCAATGCAAACTTTGCTTGGCTCGAGCACATGATCAGCCACCTCTCCCCCACTGGCCGCATTGGCATGGTGTTGGCCAATGGCTCCCTCAGCAGCCAGACGGGAGGTGAGGGTGAGATACGAAAGAACATCCTGCAAGCAGACCTCGTGGAAGGAATTGTGGCCCTGCCCAGCCAGCTGTTTTATTCTACGGGCATCCCCGTATGTCTGTGGTTCCTCAATCGTCAGAAGAAACAGCCAGGACGCATACTCTTCGTCGATGCACGCAACATGGGAACGATGGTCACCCGTAAGTTGCGCGAACTCGCACAAGCCGACATTGACCGCATCGCGCAAACCTTCACCGACTTCCGGCACGGCACGCTCGAAGACGAAAAAGGCTACTGCGCCGTGAAGACGCTCGATGATGTCGCCGCTCAGGACTACATCCTCACCCCTGGACGCTATGTCGGTATTGCTGAACAAGAAGATGATGGTGAACCTTTTGAGGAGAAGATGACTCGACTGACTACCGAATTGAAGGGACTATTTGAGCAAAGCCATCAACTCGAAGAAGAGATTAGAAAGCAATTGGGCAGCATAGGTTTTACGATATAATTTCCCATTTATGGAAGAGGACAGAAATATTGCAAAAGTATCAGAAATGTCAACTAAATCTTTGATACAGGATTTGCGTCATATCATTGAGCAGGCTCGTGGCCAGATGGCAGCAACTGCTAACTATGCGCTGACCACCATGTATTGGAAAATCGGTGAACGTATCAATCGTGAGGTGCTTGGAAATCAGCGTGCCGAATATGGAAAACAAATTGTCGCGACAGCGTCACGACAATTACAAACAGGATATGGAGAAAAGGGATTTGATGAGAAAAACATTCGTAGAATGATGCAATTCGCATCTCTATTTCCTGATTTCCAAATTGTCGCAGCACTGTCACGAAAATTGTGGTGGTCTCATTTTGTTGAGGCTATCCCCTTAAAAGATGACCTTCAACGCGAATTCTATCTGACACTTGCAGCATCGGAAAGATGGAGCGTTCGCAGACTTCGTAAAGAAATAGACGGCATGCTATTTGAGCGTACAGCCATAGCCAGCAAGCCAGACGAATTGATCAAGAAAGAACTCTCCACATTGCGTGATGACAATGTGGTGTCGCCAGACCTTGTATTCAAGAGTCCTTACTTTTTGGAATTTACTGGTTTGAAGGGAATGTATAGCGAGAAGAGCCTTGAAGACAGCCTTTTGGCTCATTTAGAACAGTTCATTATAGAGTTGGGTAACGGATTCTGTTTCGTTGCTCGCCAGAAGCGAATGATTATTGATGGCGAAGACTTTTATCTTGACCTGTTGTTCTTTCATCGCCGTTTGCATCGTCTAATTGCTATTGAACTCAAATTAGGTCGCTTCAAGGCTCAGTATAAAGGACAGATGGAACTTTATCTACGTTGGTTGGAGCAGAACGAAATGGAGTCTGGTGAGGAGAGTCCTCTGGGGTTACTGCTTTGCACGGAAGGTAGTGAAGAACAGATTGAGTTGCTTCAGCTCGACAAGGCGGGCATCAAGGTGGCACAGTACATGACAGAATTGCCTCCGCGTGAGGTATTGTTACGTCAGATTCAGAAATCTCTGGAAGTTGCAAAAGCCCGCTTTGATAATTATATAGAGGACAAAGAGTGATTATGGAAGAGTGGAAAGAAT
>CADBBP010000003.1:43688-47119 GCA_902792855.1 uncultured Prevotellaceae bacterium | reverse complement strand
CGGTGCTTTGGGCCTTGTCTTGGTGGTATGGGTGAAGTCGAAACGGTGTTTGTTGGCATTCGTCCCCTCTGGGGTGGCTCCATCCTCATATTCGTCGTTGAAGTAGATGACTTCGTCATCAACGGTACATGACATGAGGAATCTCAGAGGGTCCACGTACCCAGGATAGACGTTGATTGTCGGGCCATCGGTACTCCCGACACCTTCCAACCATGATGGACTGTAGTTCGGACCTTCTTCTGCCAGCCACCAAACATCTCTATAAACACCCTTAAAGCCTCTTAATCCTCCAGTCTGCCTTGGCCCTATCACATAAAAATCATCCTGATTTATCTGTAGGGTGTCATTGGCATCGGCGGAGAAGTCGTACATTAGCACAAATTGCTTGCTTGTCATGTCGTAAGTGTACACTTTCTTGTCCTCTTCATACCATGCTCCAACGTAACTCAAGGGGGAAAGTTGTGAAATAGATGTGTCTTCTGAAGCATCCGGACCATAATAGTGCTGGCTCATCATCTGCTTGCAGGCTTTCCCGTCGATGATGGTGTCACCATCGAAGTAGAAGCTTTCTATATGCTGCACAGGATTGCCAGAGCCGTAGAATCCAACTTTCCACACCTTGCCTTCTTCAACCATCGGACGGTAATCATCTTGAGCCGGCAGTGCTACTATCTCCTTGAAGTCTTTCCATTGCTCAGCGGCTTGGTATGCGCCGACAGAGGATGCAGGCACATGGAGGGTGGCATTTTTGTAATTTGAATTAGAAAAAATATCATTGCCGATTTCCGGCACCTGCTCAGCGTAGCAATACATGTCTTTTAGGTCTCTACAGTTTGCAAAGGCAAAACTGCCAATTCTCTTCACGCTATTTCCTATAGTGACAGAGGTTAGATAATAGCATATTCCGAATGCAGATTCACCGATGGCTTTAGTACTGTTTGGAATAATGATAGAATGAATGTCATGGCAGCCATAGAAAGCTATGTTGCCTATACTCTCCACACTATTACCGATAACAACAGATTCCATGTTGAAACTTTTGTAAAACGCATCATGTCCAATCCTTGTCACACTATTAGGAATAACAACAGAGTTAAGCGTATAACAATGACTGAACGCTCCATCTTCGATAACCGTTGTTTTTAGAGTTTGGCCATGGATGGTCACTTCCTCCGGAATGACTACTGTGTCATTATATTCATTGTCATAGTCTTGTGGATCGGCTCCGCGACAAGTGACAGCCAGTTCAGTACCATTTTTGATGTATTTGTAATATATCGTAACACCATCAGCATTTGGAACTTCAATATCATGGGCTGACACCATTGATCCTATCATTGAAAATGACAAGATTAAAAGCAAGAGTAAATTGTTCTTTTTCATATTGGTATTGCATTTGGTTGTCATTTGCTGTTTAGCACCTGCTCCAGCGTGATGTCTGGATTGGTTTCTCCGAACACGTCCTTCTTCAACTTGAGTTTACGATGCTGGACGGCTGAGATGGTGATGCAGTAGATGTTGCCGATGGTGCGGTTGCTGATACCGAGTCGAGTAAGGATGCACAGGCGTATGTCATCTTCCTGCATGTCAGGGTGTCGCTCACGGATGTGGGCAAAACGGTCATTGTCGATGGCGTTGAGCGTACGTTCTATCTCGCTCCATTCTTGTGTTTGCAGGGTGATGAGCGAATCGCCTCTTTGGTTCAGTTTCTTTATCACCTCCGTACGTTCGAGGATGAAATTCTTCAGGAATGACACCACTTCGTTCGCTTGGTGCAGTTGGGTCTTCTGATGTTCTGCCTCCTGCAGGAGTCGATGCTTCTCCTGCTCTTGCATGAACAGTTCGTTTTCCATTTTCGATTGCTCGTATTCTCGCTGATGATGAAGCATGCGGATGCGGTATCGGAGAGCCAGTACGATTGCGAGGAAGATGATTACTGCTGCAACGATGACAATCAGAAGGGTGCGGGCATATAATCGGTTGCGATATTCAAGTTGCTGATTCTCCTTTTCCTTTCTCAATGTCTCTTGATAGTACAGGTCTTTCTGTTCAAGTGCCTTGTAATAGAAGTCTTCTATTTGTTCGAAGGCTTCCTCTATGTCGTCTTCCACCTGTTTGGCATTCATCCGTTGAAGCACAATCTTGGCAAGGTTGCTCTGGACAATGTATGCCAAATGGACATCGTCTCCTGGCTCAATCTGCCGATAGACCGTTTCTGCTGAATCGAGCATGTTGAGGCTGAGATAACTGCGAGCGAGTACCTGTAGCGTACCCGGTCGCAGGTGGTCTGTTGCCAAGGTTTCTGCATGGCGGGCATGGTTGACAGCCAGACGATAGTCTTCCTTTGCCCATGCGACGTTTGCAAGACTGGTGAGCGTCTGGCACATCAGGTCGGTCATCTGGTTCTTCTCGGCGATGGCGTATGCTTTGTTGATGAACTCGAGTGCTTCATCGAAGGGTTCCTCTTTAGTGAATGCCACTTGTGCTGCGTATGTACCAGCATAGTCCATCAAGATGACGTGGTTTCGCTCATCGTCAGGATGCTGCTCGTAGATGATCAGGGCTTTCTTCATCAGTCGCAATGCCTCCTCTGGATTGCTCTGCGACAATGCTTCGGCCAACCGCTGGTATGCGATATAACAAGTGTGCCAATCCGCAGACGTTTCTGCCAAATGGATGGTTTTCCGTAGCAAGGTCTCACCCAAGTGGATGCTGTCGTTGGCAAAAGCTGTCTCTGCCTCCTCCAGACAATTTTTTGCTGTCTGCGTATCGGCCCCCTTCTGTGACTGACTGCAAGCAATCATCAGAATGCATATAATGAATATGTATAAAGACTTCGAGTGCATAGTCGTTGATTCTCGGTCGCAAAGTTACGTCGTTTTTTCGAAAGTTGTATCAGTTGCCTATGGAAATTAAGCAAATAAGAACAATCCTAAAACTTCTAAAAGCCAAAGTTTTATAAAAAGTAGAGCATGATAGCCTATGGAAAACAACCTTATTGTCGAGCCGTCTGTTTCGGACATACAAAAAAAGATGGTCTGGGGAGCACCCAGACCATCTTGAGAATTTCTTTTTGGTTAGAAGAAGATGGAAGATAGCAAGTAGCACACCACCGTGCTCACAACGACACAAATCATTCCTGGTACCATGAAAGAGTGGTTGAGCACATACTTTCCTATCTTTGTCGTCCCCGAACGGTCCAAGTTGACCGTTGCGATATCTGTAGGATAGTTGGGGATGAAGAAATAGCCGTATGCACAAGGCAGCACGCCCAAGAGCACCCATCCTGGGATGCCCAAGTTGTATGCAACGGGCAGCAGCGAGACAACGACCGCTCCCTGAGAGTTGATGAGAACGGAGAAGATGAAGAACATCAGGGCTATGGTCCAATGATACTCTCTCACCATTGTTCCCAGCAAATCCTTGATGCT
>CADBBP010000003.1:0-43668 GCA_902792855.1 uncultured Prevotellaceae bacterium | reverse complement strand
GCCAGCCATGCGATGCCATAGATAGCCACCACTGCAACCATGCCCGACTGCCACACTTTGCCAGCCACGGCTGATTTGGGTTTTGTGTCGCAGAAAATAATCATTAGCGCAGCTGCAGTAATCAATATGATTTGAATGACGAGATACATCTTGATGGTCACGGCTGTCTTGATGGTGACACCCGACATCACAATGCCAGCTTTCGCCAACTGCTGAGCACTTACCGTCTTCCCAGTGGGCAACAAGACATCCTTGGCACCATCCACCGCCTTCACTGTATCAAAGGCGGGAAGGATATTCTGTGCAAGAGCCAGGATGATGATTAACACAATGGCAGCCAAGAAGATATATACAGCGCGTTTGGCCTTGGGAGTTATCTCCTTGGTGAGCATGGTTTCCGTATTACCAAACACATAGTCGCGTCCTTCCTTTGTGGCGATGCGAGCTTGGAACTCCGGGTCTTTGTCCAAATCAAGTCCCCGACGAGAACTCCAGGCTGCTGCCACAATCACGCCGGCGAGACATGAGGGGATGGTTACCATCACGATTTGCGGGATGCTGATTTGGAAGCCATTGGCGGCCGAGATGGCCGAGAAGGCTATGACTGCCGCAGAGATGGGGGAACAGATGATGGCAATCATCGAAGCAACACTTGCAATGGCACACGGCCTTTCAGGACGGATGCCTTTCTTGATGGACACATCGGTGATGATGGGCATGATGGTGTACATCACATGGCCCGTTCCCACCAATATGGTCAGGAAGAACGTGGTGAGTGGGGCAAGGAAGGTGATTTGCTGCGGATGACGGCGAAGAAGTTTCTCTGCCAATTGGATGAGCCAGTCCATGCCACCAGAAGCTTGAAGGATACCGGCACAGGTGACGGCTGCTACGATGATATAGATGACATCGGTAGGAGGAGTGCCTGGCTCCAAACCATGGTCAAAAACGAGAAATGCCAGTCCAAAACCTGCGATGGCACCGAGCGCCAAGCTGCCGTAACGCGAACCCAAATAGAGGGCGAGCAGTACAACGAGTAATTCTATGATGGTGATTAACATGATCTTGAATTTTTAGGTGTTATACTACATTATTAAAATATCAGCATGCTTAGGCCGTAAGCAACCAAAGTGGCGACAAAGATATGGATGAGACCCGGCATCATAAACGAGTGGTTGAGCAGGTATTTTCCAATAACTGTCGTTCCAGAACGGTCGAAATTCACCGTGGCAATGTCCGAAGGATAGTTGGGAATGAAGAAGTAGCCATACACGCTTGGGAGCACACCAAGAAGCACCGGGCCAGGGATGCCCAATGAGTAGGCCAGCGGAAGCATGGATACCACCACTGCTCCCTGTGAATTGATAAGAACGGAAACAAGGAAGAAAACGAAGGCGATGGACCAGTTGTATTTCGCCACGATATCTCCCAACATTGCCTGCATCTCCTCCGTGTAATTGGAGAAATAGGTGTCTGCAAGCCAAGCGATACCGAAGATGGCCACCACGGCAACCATACCCGACTGCCATACCGGACCCAACACAGCTTTCTTGGGCGATGCCTTGCAGAACATGATCATGATGGCTGCTGCTGTCACCATCACTATCTGGATGACAACATTCATCTTCAGTTGCACCGTGGAGGTCTCTGTGTATCCCGGCATCAGGATTTTGGCCTTCGCAAGGGCGTCCGCAGAAGCCACCGTGCCGTCGCTGAACGTAAAATCAGGAGCATCCTTGATGGCCTTGATGGTTTCGTATGAAGGAAGGATGTCTTGGAAGATGGCAAACAACACAATGATGAGGAGGGCGCCAAGGAACACGAACACGGCATTTTTTGCAGATTGCGGGATTTCCTTGTCAAGCGTCGTGGCACCTCCACCGTAAATATAAGCACGCATCTCGGGGTCCTGCAGCTTCTTTTGGAACTCAGGATCCTTGTCCAGGTCAAGCCCGCGATGATAAGATGCTGCAGCTGCTGCCATCAGACCCATGATGCATGCGGGGAAACTGATCATCAGCACCTGTGGGATGGTCACATCAAAACCGTTGGCATTGGAGATGGTGACGAAAGCCACAACAGCTGCCGCAATCGGTGAACAAGTGATACCTACCTGTGATGCGATGGATGCCACGCCGCAAGGGCGTTCGGGGCGTATGCCCTTTTTCAGGGCAATGTCGCAGATGATGGGCATCAATGTGTACACCACATGGCCTGTGCCAACAAGGACAGTAAGCAAGAATGTGCTGAGCGGGGCGAGGAAGGTGATGCGGTCGGGATGCTTTCGGAGCATCTTTTCAGCAATCTGTATCAGCCAATCCATGCCCCCGGATGCCTGCATGATGCCGGCGCAGGTGACAGCCGCGATGATGATGTAGATGACATCAGTAGGTGGAGTTCCAGGCTTCATTCCGAAGCAAAACACAAGCAATGCCAGACCGATACCTGATATGGCTCCCAATGCCAGTGAACCATACCTCGATCCGACCCAAAGTGCTCCTAATACAATAAGGAGTTGAAGAATCATTAACATAAGCAATTTAAGGTTTTGTGGTTACTATCTTTTTGCAAAAGTAATAAAAAAAAGCGTATGTTTCAAATTTTTGCCTTACTTTTTTTTCATCTCTTCTAAAAAAAATGGGCATCTTTGGCTTGGATTGTCTGTATGCTTCTGATTAACAAATAGTTGCTTGAATTTATCTGTGCCAGAGTAGCCGTCTGCAATATGAAATCTTGTTTGAGGTTGGATAAAATCTTGACAAATGCGATAAAAGTAGTGATGAAAAACATCAGACTTTTTAAATTGTCTTGTATGAGAATAGTTTCCCTGTATTTTTTAATATGTATGATTAATCATAAAAAATTGAGGAAATTCTATTTAAATTTAATGGAAAAGGCAACATTTTGCTAATAAATTAATAATTAGTTGGCAAAAAATTTGTTGATTAATTCAAAATTCTATACTTTTGCCCATAAATTTCTAATATCATAATTATTTTTATTCAATTAATTATTTACATTTTTAGTATGAAAAGATTTACTCTTCTAACCATGCTGATAGCACTGCTAAGTGTCTCGGCATTCGCTCAAAAGGAGAAGAATCTGCACGCTTTGCAAGGGCGGATTCAACATCCAAGTACAATGATGAAGGGTGATGCTCGCCTTTCACAGAATGCTACCAAGCCCACTGCCAAGGTGGCTACTTCTCTGTCAAAGATGAATGTGAAGGCTAAAGCTAAACGTTCATTGTCTGCAACCCAATCGGCGACTCTTGCCGCTAAGTTGGCTACTCCTCAACCTAAGTTTAGTTTGAATGCGCAAGTACGCAATTCTAAGCCTGCTGCCAAACCGGCCAGAATTAATGCTGCCAAGACGCTATCGCTTCCTGCAACGGTTAATGTTGAAAAACTGAAGCAAAGCTCGTTCTTAAAATCTGTTTCAAGGGGGAATGCCCACAATTCACAGCAAACCGCTAAGGCACCAAAGCGAATTGCAGCGGATGACGTATTGGTGGCACCTCCAGCTGATGCTGAAGTGGAGACTTGGTACACTACTGGTGGCAATTTCTATTATAAGACTCAAAGTGGCCTTATGGATTTCACATCCTCTAAGAAAACTGTTAATGTGGTCATCGATGGAAGTGATATTTACATCCAGGGATTGTCCTACTTTTTTAGCGATGCTTGGATTAAAGGCACGATTGAAGGCGACGAGGCCATCTTTGAGAATGGCCAGTTTATAGGCTCTGACCAATATGGTTCTGAATATCTCGTTGGTAGCGAAGATGACGAGACTGTTGCCGAATCCATCATCTTCGAATACGATGCAGAACAAGGCATTTTGGAAACTGTCACACAATTCATATATGAGAGTGAAGCACCTGATGATTTTAATAGTATTTATTCCTTGTGGGTGCTGCCAGTTTTTTCCATTGAGGCTCCTGAACAACCTGATTTGGTAACTCCTCCTGAAACCGCAACCGTGGAGACTTGGTACACCATAGATGGTCAATTCCTTGTAAATACCTCAGAAGGATTTGAGGATTACACTTCGGCTATAGGTACCGTCAATGTTGCTATAGATGGTGATGACTTGTACATTCAAGGACTGGCCTACTATTTTGATGAGGCATGGATTAAAGGTACGATTGTTGGCGATGAAGTGATTTTTGATAACAGCCAGTATGTTGGAGAGGACGATTATGGACCTGAGTATCTCGTAGGTACCGATGATGGCGAGACGCTGTCTGATTTCATCGTCTTCAGCTACGATGCAGAACAGGGCATTTTGTCAGCTGTCACTCCTATAATTGTAGAGAGCGGAGAGGCTGAAGAATTATATCCCTATGCCTTCTGGGCGCAACCCACGTTCACCAATGTAATACCTGATTTGGTAACTCCTCCTGCGGACGCAACCGTTGAGACTTGGTACACCGCAGATGGGAAATTCTATCTTGGAACCTCAGATGGCTTTGCTGATAACACTTCAAACATGGAAACTGTCAATGTTGCCTTTGGTAATAACAATGACATTTACATCCAAGGATTGGCATACTGGTTTGATGATGCTTGGATTAAAGGAACGATTGAAGGCGAACAGGCCATCTTTGAAAACGGCCAGTTTGTTGGTGCGGACAACACAGGATTAGAGTATCTCGTCGCTAGCGATGATGGGCAGTCTGTAACCGATTTCATCGTCTTCAACTACAATTCAGATGAGGGCATTCTGGAAGCTACCAATTCTTATATTATTGAAAGCGGTGCTGATGATGCTATTTATGCTTTTACTTACTGGTCACAACCCACGTTCACCAGAGATGCTCCTGAAAAGCCTGATCTGGTAACTCCTCCTGAAACCGCAACCATAGAGACTTGGTACACTGCAGATGGCTATTATTATGTGAGTTTAATGGGTGATTTTTATAATATCACAGACGAGATACCTACTGTCAATGTGGCTATCGACGGCGATGACATTTACGTCCAGGGCCTGGCATACTATTTCCCAGAGGGTTGGATCAAGGGTACAATTGTGGATGACATGGCTGTCTTTGACAACAGCCAGTTTGTAGGCGAGGACGAGTATGGACCAGAATATCTCGTCGGTAGCGATGATTACGAGACGGTGGCTGATTTCATCGTCTTCAGCTACGATGCAGAACAGGGTGTCCTTGCTGCTGTCACTCCTTTAATTGCAGAGTGTTCTGAGGCGGATGAATTGTCTCTTTATGGTTACTGGGACCAACCAACATTCACAAGAGAGGCTCCCATAGAGCCAGAGCTGGTGGAAGTGCCCGAGGATTTGGTAACCGAGCAATATGTCTTCACTTATATTGATTATAAAGGGGAAACTGTTACCAGTTTTGTAAATGTTGGCTTCGATGGTAATGATGTTTATATTCAAGGTATCAGCGACTATCTGCCTGAAGCATGGGTGAAGGGTACGTTGGAAGGAACGACCATCACCTTCCCTGGCTATCAGTATTTAGGTAAGTACTCAAGCTATCAGTTGTTCTTGCAGGAGGATGATATTGTCTTCAACTATGATGCAGAGGCTGATAAGATGACTGCTACCGATGTGTTCCATGTATATACAAAAGATGGTATTGATGCCGACAGCTATGAGGAGGCTATCATTTTCAAGGTGATGGAAATTGCTGCCACTCCCGCCACACCTGAAATCACACAGATAAAAGAATCGAGTTTTGGCCCCATCGTGTATTTCGACATTCCTCTTGTCGATGTCGATGGCAACCTCATGGTGACTTCTAAAGTGAGCTTCCAATTCTTCTCTGAAGTGGATCATGCAGCCAGCCCGGTGGTTTTCAACCCCGAAGAATATGACGAGCTTACTGAAGCTATGAGCGTAATCCCCTATGGCTTTACCGATAGTTGGGATTTCTATTCAGATCATATTTACTTTAATATGGCTGATTTCGAGAATTGGAACAGGATTGGCATCCAAACCACCTATACTGGCCAAGGAGAGGAGAATAAGTCTGAAATCTTCTGGTTTACTCTTAAGGAATATGAATATGTTTTGGGCGATGTCAACCACGACGGTGTCGTGAGTGTCACCGATGTCATGCTGGTGGTGGACTATGTGATGGGCAACAACCCAACCAACTTCTTCATCGAGCAGGCTGATGTGACGGGTGATGGCGATATCACAGTCCAAGATGTGACGAACATCGTGGATGTCGCACTCAACGGCTCCGGAAATTAATAGATTTAACTCCTACATCAGAAATCATTATTTCGGGCGGACGGCACATGGCTGTCCGCCCGAATTGTGTTCACTACTACTCATGCTTTCTTCCATAGCTTTCTGCCTTCAAAAATGAAGAAAAACATTTTATTCCAATGTTTGCGTATCTTTGTGGGTTGGGGGGGAATCATTTCGCAAAGAGACATTTTATTATTCATAATGAGATAAAAATGGTACATTTTTAAGATAAATGTATGCATAATCTGCGAAATTGGTATTTTTTTAGCCTTTTTGTGTAATGCTTTTTGCGAGGATTGTACGTATATTTGCAAACGGAAAGTGAATAACTGTATAATTTGGTACAAGTATTTAGGATAGTTTTTAAGATATGAAACAGTTTCTTTTGTTTTTTGCAGCGATGCTGCTTAGCTGCAGTTCAGATAATGAAGTGAAAGCAGAGTTGCCCGCCAATGCTGGAAAGACGTTGGTGGTGTACTACAGCTATACAGGCAACTGCCGTGATTTGGTGAATGAACTCACTACTAAGATTCGGGCTGATGTGTTGGAGATACAGCCTGCTGAGAAGGGATTGAAGTATGATGCCAACAATTACGCTCTTGGTACCCAATTGCTGAATGCCATCAAGGCCAATCCGGACGATGCCAGCAGTTATCCTGCCATCGACCCTGTGACAACTTCGCTCAGCGACTACTCGAACGTCATCATTGTCACGCCGCTGTGGTGGAGCCAAATGGCGGCCATCATGCAGGCTTTTTTGTTCAACTACAACTCTCAGATGTCAGGAAAGCATGTGGCTATGATTGTGTCAAGTGCCAGTAGCGGCATCAGTGGTGTGGTGTCCGATGCTCGGCGACTGCTGCCCAGTGTCAGTTGGATGGGGGATGCACTTTGGATAAACAATTCAAACCGCAAAAATGCCAGCTCGCTGATTGAGAACTGGTGCAAAACATTGAATTTTGCAGAAAAGCAAACAACTATGGATAAGATGTATATTACCATCGATGGTGTGACACAGAGTGTGACCCTCGTTGACAATGCCGCAACAAAAAGTTTGGTCGAGAGATTGCAGCAAGGACCTGTCACCGTGACGCTTAGCAGCAGTGGCGGCTTTGAAATCTGGGGGTCGTTGGGCTTCTCCTTGCCTACGAGCAACCAACAGATTACGGCGCAGCCTGGGGATGTCATCCTCTACAACGGAAGCAACATTTGTCTTTTCTATGGAACAAACTCATGGAACTACACGATGTTGGGACACATCGATGGCCTTTCAGAGAGTGAGTTGCGCAAATTTCTGAAAGCCGACGAAAGTAGCGTAAGCATCACGATGTCACTTTCATCGGGTACGACAGCCATCCGTCAGACGCAATGCACAGATGAAAAGGAGGCGTATTTCATGCTGAATGGACAGCGAGTTGATAATCCAACGAAAGGAATATATATCAAGAATGGTAAAAAAGTGATAATCTAATGTGGATATGAAGAAAATATTAATTATCTTAGCGGCGTTTATCATGATGGTGCTGAAAATGAATGGACAAAATATGGTATTGACAACGAAACAACAGGCACTTGTGGCAATAGCTGCCAATGAGGCCAAAGGAAACATTGTAGAACTGAAAACTGCCCTGAACGAAGGATTTGAATTGGGGCTGACCGTGAGCGAGGCAAAGGAGGCTCTTTCACATCTCTATGCCTACACGGGTTTCCCACGCTCGCTGAACGCACTCGGAGCACTCCAGCAAGTCATCAAGGAACGCAATGACGCTGGCAAGTTGACGAAGGAAGGGCGCGAGGCTGACCCACTGCCAAAGGATTACGATGCGTTGAAACAAGGAACTAAGGTGCAGACACAACTTGTGGGAGGCAAGCCGTTCAACTACACTTTCGCTCCTCAGACTGACTACTATCTAAAGGCTCATCTCTTTGGAGATATCTTTGCAAGAAATAACTTGACATTCGCAGACCGTGAGATTGTCACCGTTTCTGCCATTTCAGCATTGCCTGGCTGCGAACCACAATTGCAAGCCCATGTGTCAGGAGCAAGGAACATGGGAGTTTCTGATGAAGCTCTCAAGGAGATGCCTGCTTTGTTGGAAACAAAGATTGGGGCCGTTGAAGCTGAGCGACTTCGTGGTGCTTTGGCTGCTATCTTTGGCGAAAGCCATAATACCGTGCAGATGGTGGATTTCACCATTTGGCCAAAGGGTGAGCCGAATACTGCATACGCTCAATATTTCGTCGGAAACAGCTATCTTGCCCCAATGGAGGGTGGCATTGCTAACGTCACCTTTGAGCCTCGATGCCGCAACAACTGGCACATTCACCATAAGCAGGTGCAAGTCTTGATTTGTGTTGCCGGTCGGGGTTGGTATCAGGAATGGGGCAAGGAGGCTGTGGAGATGACACCTGGGACCATTATCGCCATTCCCGCTGAAGCCAAGCACTGGCACGGGGCTGCCAAGGATAGTTGGTTCCAACATTTGACATATCACAAGGATGTCAAGGAAGGGGCCTCAAATGAATGGCTGGAGCCGGTGACGGATGAAATTTACAACAAACTGAAATAAGTACCACAACATACCTAACTCAAAGATTTTTGAGTCATGGACAAATTTGCCCGATAAGGGCGTCTTTGTCCATGGCTCAAATGTTTTGGGGTGGAAGATTTTCCAATCCAACTTCAAATAGATTTTTTTCATGGCATTTCGTACTTTTTTCCATTTGGTAATAATAAAATAATGTGTTATCTTTGCAACCAATATACGTTGAATGGCCTAACATACTACAAAATGAAGAAAATCTACGCGTTTCCCAAAATGAAAAAAATCTACACTTTTTGCTTGGCTGCCATGATGGTTGCGCCATCTGTAGCACAAGTTACACCCGTTTCGCAAATGGAACAACTCGACCGTGGACTAGTGGCGCTGCCTTCCGCTTCGGGTGCGAGTCGCACTTTCCTCAGTTGGCGCTTCCTTGGTACCGACGATGAGGATGTTACAACTTTTGATGTCATACGCGATGGGAAGGTGGTGAAAGAAGACATCTATGAGACGTGTTTTCAAGACAATGCCAAGGGCACTGAATACCAAGTGGTGACCAAGGTTAACGGAGTAGCTGTCGATACAACACAGGCCGTGAAGCCATGGGAAAAGGTGTATAAGAAACTCGTGCTAGACCGTCCGGCTGGCGGTACGCTTGATGGGGAGGCTTACACCTACAGCCCCAACGACTGCTCTGCAGGTGACGTCGATGGAGATGGAGAATATGAAATCTTCGTGAAATGGGACCCCTCCAATTCCAAGGACAACTCGCAAAGTGGCTATACTGGTAATGTGTATATCGACTGCTACAAATTGGATGGTACCAAGTTGTGGCGTGTCAATTTGGGAAGGAATATACGTGCAGGGGCGCATTACACGCAGTTCATGGTCTATGACTTCGACCGTGATGGCAAGGCGGAGATGATGTGCAAGACGGCCCCGGGAAGCATCGATGGGATGGGGAACTACGTCAATCAGGCTGCTACAGAAGAAGTCATCAAGGCTGCTGCCAACAACAAGAGCTGGCTTGTCAGCGGAGGACGTGTCAACGGGGGACAGGAATACCTTACCGTCTTCAAGGGAGAGACCGGTGAGGCTGTTCACACCATTTTCTACAACCCCAACCGCAACATGGGATATGGAGGTGAGGCGGCAGGTACCGTCAACTGGGGTGACGTGGACAACAAGAACGACGCTGGCTCGTATGGCAACAGGGGAGAGCGATATCTCGCAGCCGTGGCATACCTCGACGGACCAGAAAATAATGCAAGTGGCATCTTCTGCAGGGGATACTATGGCTACGCATTCATTTGGGCTGTGGATTTCGACGGACAGCAGCTCCACCAGAAATGGTTCCACGCTTCCAAGGCGAAAAATAGTTACTCGCTTACCACATTCGACGCTCAGGGAGAAGGAAGCACCAAGTCCTTTTCTGGCTTGAAACCCACCAGTGGCTCTGGAAGCGGCACAATGTTTGGCAACGGCAACCACAATCTCAGCATCGGCGATGTGGATGGGGACGGATGTGATGAGGTGGTATGGGGGTCTGCTGCCCTCGACAACGATGGAACACTGCTCTATGGCACTGGCTTTGGGCATGGAGATGCCATGCACTTGGGAAGCATGATTCCAGGAAGGCAAGGCCTGCAGGTTTTCCAAGTACACGAGGAAAAAGGCACCTACTCATGGGACTTGCACGATGCTGCAACGGGTGCCATTATCTTCAAGGGTGGCAGTCAAGGGGTGGACAACGGCCGGGGAATGGCCGCACAACTGAGTGCAAAGACACATGATTGGTGGTTCAGCTCTGCCAACGAAAGGCAACAGAGAAGTGCAGCCACGGGAGAGGTGGCCTCATCGGCCAATGGCTCTCTCAATTTCAGAATGTATTGGGACGGAACCCTTCAGGACGCACTCCTCGATGGCAACACGCTCAACAAATACAACGACAACAGCAAGAATTTCAGCCGACTTGTCACTTTCTACAACCTCGGACCCGGCTCCACTTGCAATAGTACGAAAAACACTCCCAACCTTCTCGCCGACCTTTTCGGAGACTGGAGGGAGGAACTGATACTCTATAGTGTCACCGATGATGAGACTTGCTTGGGCATCTATTCCACCAATGTGGTCTCTCCAAACCGCGTGCCAACGCTCATGCACGACCATACCTATCGTATGGCAGTTTGCTGGCAGAACACGGCATACAACCAACCACCTCACTTGGGCTACAACTTGGCAGAGGCCATGATGGCGAGGCTGCTCAACGACCAGAAGGAATTTACCGTGGAGCAGGGAGAGGAGATGGACTATGTGAGTGCTACACGTTATGCCAAGAACGTGGCCATATCTGGGAGCATCACACCAAGCGGGACGAAAAAATTCTTCGCCTTGCCCGAAGGATTTGAGGGAACGGTGGACAATGACACCAGGATAGTCTCCATCAAGGGAAGACCAGCAGAGACCGGCGACTACAAAATCATACTCAAACTCACCGGGCGCAGCACCGAGGTGGTAGAGGACACGCTTGTGGTTCATGTGGTGGAGGCAAGCGGCATCAGCAGGGTGGAAAAAGACCTTTCAAACCCCAAAACTGTTGTGTATGACATGGCCGGGAGGAGAATGCCGGGCAATATGCTTGGCAACTTGCCCAAGGGCCTCTACATTATACAACAAGGTGAGAGGGTGAGGAAAATATACAAGTAAGATTGCTTTTTTACTTAAAAAAATGGCAACTCCCTTGGCTGTTCCTTAAAAATGATGTATATTTGCTCCCACAAAACATTGTCCAAATAATAAAACCTATATCAATTCAACCATTTTTAATCATTTAATTTAAGCTTATGAGGAAAAAATTACTTCTCACAGCACTTGCAGTGGTCAGCGCAATGGGCTCCTTCGCTTACGAGGTGAACGAGTACATCTTCACAGCCACTCAGAGGCTGAAGGTCACGGGGGAAAACATCGTGGCCAACGGTGATTTCGCCGATGGCGTTACCGGATGGTATGACGCTGAAAAGGCTGCTCCCGCCGCAGAGACTTGGTCTGTGGAGCCGGGAATGGGCCCCAACGGTGAAAGTGTGATCAAGAGCCTTGGCGCTACAGAGGGCGCTGCTCTTTGCAACGAATGGCAGCCGGGAGCCGGCACATACGTCATCTCTTTCCAGGTGAAAGGTGAAGCTGGTGGAGCCTTCTCGCTCACTGCAACCGACAACAACTATGCCAACATCTTCGTCAATGGTGACGGAAACTTTGTTTATGGCTCTGGAACTGGAGTGGACACCGTTTATACCGTGGCAGCTACCGAGAGCTTCACAGCTGAGTGGAAGACCATTTCCTACACGGCCACCATCGAAGACAACCAGCACATTGTCATGCACTTCGAGAAATTCGTCACGGGGACGATGATTACCAACTTCCAAATTTATCCTGTTCTTCAGGTCTATGACACACGCATCATCGAGCGCAAGCTCGCTTATGCCGACATGCTCATCGCAAGACCGGAATTTGTCAATGATGGTGAGGACTTCAAGGGCACCGTGGCACAGATACACGCCATGCTCGAGGAGAACAACCCCATCTTCGACGACATCGCCTCGGCTGAGGACATGATGGGCAGCTACGATATGGCCCTCACCAACTTCCTCAACGAGAACTCCGCCGATATGTTCGTTGTCAACGGATACCAGCGCTGGTCCTCTCTTGGAAAGACACAGAAGGCCAACGGTGTGGGACCCTGGAGCGGCTCAGGTGGTAGGTGGTTCCATGGTGACGGATATGCAGGAGCCAACTCCGACGACGTCATCACCAACTACATTCAGGCAAGCTATGACCTTCCCAATGCTACGCAGTACATCACTTTGAGCAACCTCCCCTATACGGGAACTTACATGCTCTCCATCGACCTCAAGGCTTACCACATGGTGGGTACGGCATCGGCCGTTCGCTACACTCCCAACAATGACCTTGACTTCAACGGTGTGACGCTCTATGCCGGTCCTACCGCTCTTACCGACAACACCGTCATCGAAACTGCCGAGGGTGAAAAGGTGGACTGCGGAAACCTCGACCACCTCAACTACAACACTTACACCGTCTTCGGACAGGGTGAAAAGGGTGGCTCGCTGATCCTTGGCCTCTCCTTCACACTCCGTGAGGACATGGTGGGCAAGAAACTTGGTGGTGTGCTCTTCCTCTCCAACCCGCAAATCCGTCTGCTTGAAAGAAGCAATGACGACGTAAGCTATGCACAAGAGGTGAGCAACATCATCCTCCAGCAAGGTGAGGTGGTTAAGCGCATTGACCTTATCAATGAAGACTTGAAACTTGCCAAGGCTGACGGTTATCCTTGGGGCAAGGATGCCCTCAAGGCTACACTCGACGAGCAGACCGAACTGTATGTCGCATCACAGTCTTATGTAAAGGACGAGGAGGTTATCGACGAGGACGGCATCCGCTACAAGCTTTTCACAGAGGGTGAGACAAAGGTCTCCGACGAAGTGCTTGCCATCGTGCGCGCCATGAACTCCGCACGCACTACTTTCAGCAACCTCAACGCATCCTACACCTCACTTCAGGCCACTGTGGCCGAGGCACAAGGTATCCTCGATAACAACCAGGGTGGAAGCGCAACACGCAGGGCTGACCTCGTCACACTCGTGGAGCAGGCCAACGCCATGATTGCCGAGACTGTGGATGGAAGCGACGGCAGCGACAAGGAAGCTTTCGACGCCAAGAATGCTGAAATCAAAGAGGCTCAGGCTGCTTACCTCAACTCCCTTGGAAGCTATGCAAAGCCCTCCGAGCAGAACATCACCAACCCCTACTTCGCAAGCAATGTCTCTGGATGGACACTCTCTGCCAACGACACGGGTAAGGAGGCTTACAAGCGTGGTGACGGTGCCGACCGTGGTGCCGAGCATGGAACATTCGCAGCTGTCTGGCGTGGTGAGACTGCATCTCCGCAAAGCAAGTTCGTGCAGACGGTGAACATTTCCGACGCTGGCGTGTATGAGTACAGGACAAGTGCTTTCGCATGGAACGACAGCAAGACTGCTTACGACGCATTCATGTACACGGTCATCAATGACGAGGAGACTGGTCTCGCTCTCGACACCATCTTCAACAAGTCAGAGGTCAAGATGTTCTTCGGTCCTAATGGCTCTCCCGACTCCGTACGCGTGCACAGCCACTATGCTTACAACCACGCTTGCGTCATGCGTCCTGATGTGGAGAACACATACCTCAATGGTTACTGGATGAGCAAGTACTCTGTGGTCTATGTCAAGGAGACTGACGGTGCAGAGGAAGTTGAGTTTGGTATGAGCTCCTTCGGTCAGGTTGACCGTCAGGGTGCCAACACCTACGGTTTCGGTGACAACCAGCTGCTCTATTGTGGAGCACCTGACGTGTACATTGCTGCTGCAAAGGACGACCTCAATTCTCTCATTGCTCAGGGTGAGGCCATCCTCGCTGCCAATGAGAACACCGAGAACATGGCTCTGCAATTCAACCTCAGGCGTGTGAAGTGCCGCGTGGCTGATGCCAAGGCCATCTTGGGTGGTGACAACAGCATCTACGCAAGCGAGGCTCTGGTTTCTGAAAACACAAAGACCATCAAGAACATCCTCAACGCCCGTAACTGGCTGGCTGAGACCATCAAGGATGCCAACTCCATCATCAACCAAACCGATGGCATCTACAACGCTCAGAGCTTGCCAAGCGCAGAGAAGGTGGCCAAGGGTGTCTATAACATCGCCGGTGTGAAGGTGGCCGACACCATCGAAGGAGTCAAGTCTCTCCAGAAGGGCATCTACATCGTCAATGGAAAGAAGTTCTTTGTCAAGTAAGAAGCACCATGATTTGCAACCGGTAATTGCCGGAATGCAACCATAAAATCCGCGAAGAGGGTGGCACATCGTGCCACCCTCTTCGCTATTTGCTTGCCTGTTCCGTTTGTGGCTGTATGACAGCCACCATCATTCTGCACACTTGTCTTCTTTTTTCACCATTCGTTACAATTGAGCGTTTTTTAAAGGACATTCCCATTTTTTACCCCTTTTTTTGTTTTGCCGTTTCATAAAAAATATGTAAATTTGCAAAATATTCGTGAAAACAACCAAATAACTAATAACAAACCTATGAAGAAATTCTTTTTCTGTATCACTCTTGCGCTTGCAGGAATGATAACCTCATGCGTTGACAAGGACGTGGAGGTGGATGCAGATACCAAGCCTTCATGGTTGGGTGGAAGCATCTATGAGGAATTGAAGAATCCTGCCAAGAACGGATTGCTCACAGGGACGTTTGATACCTATTTGAAACTCATCGATGACCTTGGATATGCCGAGGTGCTCAACAAGACGGGTTCAAAAACGGTATTTCCCGCCAACGATGACGCATTTGCAAGGTTCTTCCAAAACAACGAATGGGGAGTAAGCAGCTACAGTCAACTCTCTGAAGCTCAGAAGAAATTGCTACTGTATTCCTCCATGCTCGACAATGCCTTGTTGCTCGAGATGCTGCCCAACGTCTATAATGGAACCAATGACCCATTAAAAGGACAGGCCATTAGGCATGAGTCCACCGTTAGCACCATCGACACCGTCCAGTGGATTGCCGGGAAGGATGCCATGCCCAAAAACAACGTTTATTGGAAACCTTATTACGACAAGGGGATTTATGTTGTCAGCGACAACTCTGCGCAGATGATGATACACCTCACGAGAGAGTTCATGACCAACAATGACATCACCGTAGCTGGAGAAAACAGCGACTTCGCCATCCTGACAGGAACTCCTTACCCGGAGGAGGGAAAGACGGCATACATCTTCAACGACAAGGTCGTCAAGGGGGACGTCACTTGCCAAAATGGATATATTCATCAAATGGAGGACGTGATTGTACCGCCGGGAAATATGGCACAAGTGCTGAAAAAACACGACAATACAAAGTATTTCAGCCATATCCTCGACTATTTCGCCGTGCCTTATTTTGATGCTGCCACCACACAGCAATACAACGACTGGGCCATCACCAATGGAAGGCCGGCCATTGACTCCATCTATCAAGTGAGGTACCTTAGCGCACGCTCTCAGGGTGGGGAGGCGCTCACCAGAGACCCCTACAGGCAGACGCTCTCCACTTCACAGGTTCTTGGATATGATCCGGGGTGGAATGAATATCACCCGGCGGTGGCAAGGGCGGGAAACCTCGACATCAGAATCATGGACGTCGGGGCTTTCTTCGTGCCTGACGACAACGCCGTGAAGAACTATTTCCTGCCAGGAGGAGCGGGAGCTTATCTCATCGACATCTATGGAAATAAGGAAAACACCCTTGAAAACCTCACGGAGAACCTTGACTCTCTTCATTCCAAAAACCCGCAGGTGCTTACGGCGTTCACAAGGAATCTCATGAAGGCTTCTTTTTCTGCCACGGTGCCGAGCAAGTTCTCCACCATCCTCAACGATGCCAGCGAGAACATGGGAATGCAACTCTCCATGGTCAACAAAAAGGAGAATGGGAAATATGACATTTCATTCGCCAACAACGGAGCTATCTATGTCATCAACGAACTCGTGGCCCCCGACGAATACCAGGCTGTCATGGCGCCGGCTTCCGTCTATCCCGATATGAGGGTGATGAACTGGGCTGTGCAGGATGGTGTGGCCAACGGTGACTACCTCGGGGTGGACTTCAAGTATTACCTCCTCGCCATGAGTGCCAACTACGCTTTCTTCATTCCAGAGGATGCGGCTTTCGACTATTATTATCTCGACCCCACTTCGCTTGCGCATAGGGAGAACAATCAGGCTGCAGGGAGAATACTACCCGACATGCTGCATTTCTATTATGACAAGACGGCTACATACCAACCCTATCTCAAATGTGACAGGTATTATTACAACATAGAGACCGGGCAAGTGGAAGGTGATGCAAGGCAGGCCAACATCACGGAGGTGAAGACACAACTCGTCGATGTGCTCAACTACCATACTCTCGTCTTGCCCGAAGGTGAACTCATTGGTGCCAATCATTTTTACAAAACAAAGCACGGAGGTGAAGTGTATGTGGATGGCAACTTTATTGACGGAAGAGTAATGGGAGGACTGCAACTCGAAAGGCCGGACCAGTTCCCAGCACCGCAAATCAAGCAGATTTACAATGAGAAGAACGGTAACGCCTATCGCATCAGCCGTGTCGTGCAGCCGCCTACAAAGAGCGTTTATGCCGTGCTCAATGAAAACACCCAATTCTCTGAGTTCCTTGAGGCGTGCTCTGGCTTTGGTGCAACGCAGATACTCGCATGGGCTGGCATCTCCGACGAGGTGAACCCCGCTACTGGCTCCTCGCCGCAGGATGCATATACCATCTTCACCAGAAACTACAAACTCGGCACAACGAGCATCGAGGAGGCCTGTCTCGACTACAATGTGAAAATGTTCAACACATACAACTACACTCTCTTTGCTCCCGACAACAACGCCATGCAGAGCGCATACGCAAAGGGACTGCCCAAGTGGGCCGACATTCAGGAACTCTTTGAGAAATATGCCGAGCTTGACGACAACCACACGGTCACACCGCAAGAGGAGGCTGACAAGGCCATGGCTTACCTCAAGATAAAGGCTCTGAGAGACTTCGTCAGATACCATTTCATGACCAATTCTGTATATGCCGACAACTCCATCGACGCTGGTAGGTATTCCACGCTTAGCGCCGACGAGATGGGCATCGCCAAGGAGGTCGTTCTTTCCGGTGGGGGAGGGCAACTCTCTGTTGCTGACCTCGCAGGACACAGCGTCACCATCAGCAATGCAGGCGGAAAACTGGCAAACAAGATGGCAAGGGACTATTGGTTCAATAGCAACAAACTAAGGGCAAGTTCCATCGTCACATCCTCTTTCTGCGCCGTGCACCAAATCTCTGAACCGCTTTATGGAGAAACGTCAGGACGCTTTGACGAGGCCTGGGCAAACAAGGCTGCTTTCGACAGGGCCGTGAAGGCATATAAGCAACGTAAAGTAAAAAATGAACTCTAAACGACGGATGCCATGAGTTTAAGGAAAATCATATTCACAGCAATGATGGGTCTTGCATGCCAGTTTGTTGCAGCGCAGGACATCCTCATTTCAGGTACCGTGGAAGACGAGGACGGACCCGTCATGATGGGCAACGTCGTGGAACGCGACGCCAACAACCGTATCGTTTCCGCCACACAAACCGATTTCAACGGTAATTTCAGCATGCAGGTGAAGAGCAAGAAAAACAAACTCGTCTTCTCTTATGTGGGAGACAAGACGCAGACGCTCACCATCGGCGACAAAACCACTTTCAAAGTCATTCTCGAATCGGAGAACACCACCCTCACCGAGGTTGTCGTCAAGGGTAGGAGTGGAAGCTCTGGCGGACTGCTCATACCTAAGAGAGAGATGACGACATCTCAGCAAGTCATGAATATGACAGAGGTGGAGGGTCTCGCTTTCACTTCTGTCGATGAGGCACTGCAAGGAGAAATTGCAGGTCTTGATGTCGTTAGCAACTCTGGTAACCTCGGCTCCGGTACGCAGATGCGACTTCGTGGTGTCACAACGCTCAGTGCCAATGCCAACCCCCTCATTGTCGTTGATGACAAAATCTTTGATAACCCCGATGAGGATTTCGATTACGCCAACGCCGACGAGGAGCAATATTCGTCACTCCTCTCTGTCAACGTGGAGGATATCGCAAGCATCACCGTGCTCAAGGATGCTGCAGCTACTGCAGTCTGGGGATCCAGAGGTTCTAACGGTGTCATCATGATTACCACAAAGCGTGGCGTGAGGGGAAAACCAAGGGTTAATTTCTCCTATAAGTTCACAGGGACATGGCAGCCTGACGGATACACGCTGCTCAATGGTGACGACTATACCATGCTGATGAAGGAGGAGTTCTACAATCCTACGCAGCGCTCAGACCGCACCACCTCCATCGCGGAATTGAACTATGACCCCACATGGAGCGAGTATGAGAATTGGAACAACAACACTGACTGGGTGAAGGCTGTCAAGCAGTTCGGTGCCATGCATGAGTACAACATCAACCTTTCTGGTGGTGGTGAGAAGGCTACCTTCCGCGTCTCGGCAGGCTACAAAAACCAGTCGGGCTCCATCATCAAGCAGAAATTCCAACAATACACCACACGCCTCGCACTCGACTATTTCGTAAGCGACCGAATCAGGTTCATCACCAACTTCGCACTTACTTATACCGACAACTTTAAGAACTACGAGGGTACCATCAACGGGGTGTCAAATCCCAGCCTGCTCTCCATTGCACAGACACAAGCTCCCAATATGAGCATCTACAGGCAGAACGCCGACGGTACCGACACCGATGAGTTCTACCTCCCCAACCCTTATCGCTCGGGTTATACGCCTTATGATGGGCCGTATCTTTCATACGATTTGAGGAACATCCAGGACTTGGGAAATCCTGTCGCCATTGCCAACCTCGCTTGGATCAAGGACAAGACCTATCGACTTACCCCCGACTTCACACTCAAGTACGACATCCTTGGTACCTCGGCCACCAAGAGCAGGCTCACGTTCACGGGTAGGGTGGACTTCGATATCTTTGCAGAGAGCAAGCCGACATATCACCCTGCCTCTCTTGCCACCAACCAGTGGACAAGCAATGACTACAACCTCTCAACCAATTACGAGTACAACAGCACCAAAATCGGGGCAAGGACGGAGTTGCTTTTCACGCCTTATTTCAACAACAAGGACTGGTCGGCTTCCATGCTTGTCAGATATGAGATGAACATGCTGAAGAACAACAACCAGACGGTCGTCATGTATCACCAACCCAACGGCATCACGTCGGCTACGGTGGATGCCTTCAGCGGAACACCTTCCAGTGGTAACGGCAAGTCAAACTCTCAAAAGGTGCTTTACAACTCTCACCTTTCTTATAAGGAAGGACGATACAGCCTCGGGCTCTCAATCAGTGCTGACGGTAACTCGAAATTCGGACCAAAACATAAATGGGCTTATTTCCCCGGTGTGTCTGCAAGGTACAACATCATTGACGAGCCATTTATGAAATGGTCTTACAAGGTGCTGTCCATGCTCGGACTGAGGGCTTCGTGGGGTATCACGGGCAACGCACCCGACAAGGATTACCTTTTCTATAATACTTATAACACAGCGGCTGGAAACTATGGAAAGGGTAGCGACCGCGAGCCATACGCCACCCTTGACGGTCTGAAACTTGACGACCTCAAATGGGAGAAGACAACGTCCTACAACCTCGGCTTCAACCTCGGGCTTTTCAAAGACCTCATCGAGGTGGACTTCGACTACTACCACAAGAACACCACCGACCTGCTCAGGGGGGTCACCATCCCGTCCATGACTGGCTACTCTTCCATCAGCTATGCCAATGTGGGTAGGATGACCAACGAGGGATGGGAACTCAATCTCACGGCAAAGAAATTCATCAAAATAGGAAAATTCTCTGCTGATTTCAGTGTCAATATCGCACAGAACTCCAACATCCTCGAGGAGATGGACGAGAGCGTGCTGCAGTCTATCAACGGCACCACATGGAATCCTACACTTAGGGGTACAAACGTCAACAACTCCAACACGCAAGCCAACGGATACCCCATTCGCGTGCAGCTTGGAAACTCACTCGGTTCCATCTACGGCTACCACTACAAGGGGGTCTATCAGTACTCCTACGACTACTTGGAGAACTACCGAAGGGAGAACAATCTCTCCTCGGCTGAGTATGAGGCTTGGATCAACGATTTCCTCGCAAGCGGGAAAACTGCTCCCGTGGCTGTGGGGGCGGACGGAAAAGTGCTCATGACCAACGCTGGAAGGCCGCAAAGAATGAAATACGCATACGGCACCACTTCGGAGTACGATTTCCAAGGAGGTGACCTCATCTACGAGGATATCAACCACGACGGACAAATCAATGCGCTCGATGTCATGTACCTTGGAAACTCCTTGCCAAAGGTCAATGGTGGCTTCAACCTTACACTGAGATATGGAAACTGGACCCTCAAGGGTAGGTTCAACTACAGGTTTGGCAACAAGGTCATCAACCTCGCAAGGATGAGCCTTGAAAACATGTATGGTACCAACAACCAAAGCGCCACTGTCAATTACAGATGGAGAAAGGACGGAGACGTCACTCCCATGCCGAGGGCGCTGTATAATTCTGGATGGAACTTCCAAAACTCCGACAGGTATGTCGAGGACGGAAGCTTCGTCAGGTTCCAAAACCTCCAGCTTTCATACAACTTCCCCAAGAAACTCATCAAACCATGGGGAATCAGTACGCTGCAGGCATACGCTTCCATGAACAACCTCTTCCTGTGGACTAAGTACAGCGGAACAGACCCGGAAATCTCTGCTACTGGCTTCTATCCGGCAAGAGACCAAGCGAAGACACCACGCTCCAAGCAGTTCACTGTCACGCTGAATGTCGGATTCTGATTGATCACATCTAACTTTGAAACAATAAGGACATGAAAAAATATATTTCAATGATCTTGGCCTGCATGGCACTCGTGTCATGTGTTGACACCATCATCCTGCCCGACGACAAAACTGTTGACGAGGACTTCTGGAAATCCAAGGAAGATGTGGCCCTCATGGTCAATTCCGCATACGCCAGTCTTGCAAGCGAGGCTCTCATCACAAGGCTCATCATCTGGGGAGACTTCCGCTCCGACGAGATGGTGCGCTCGTCGGCACTCTCTGGAGGCATTCCCGACGCGCTTGATGAAATTTCTACCATCAATATGCAGACTACCAACACCTTCGCTGATTGGAGCTCTGTGTATTCTGTCATCAACTATTGCAACATCGTGCTTGAAAGGGCGCCGGAGGTCATGGAACAAGACCCCAACTACACACAGTCGGACTATGAGGCCGACAGGTGTCAGATGCTTGCTCTGCGCTCACTATGCTATTTCTACCTCGTGAGAAATTTCCGCGATGTTCCCTACGTCACACAGGCTTATATGAATAGTAGCCAGAACATGCAAATACCACAGTCTGCTCCCGAGTATGTCATTGGGCAAATCATCGAGACGCTCGAACAGGTGGCTGCAAACGCCAATATGCTTCGCTCCGACGGAATGGGCACCAACGAGTGGAGAAGGGTGGGGTGGTTCCGCCTTGACGCTGTCAACGCGCTGCTCGCCGACATCTACCTCTGGAGGGCATCTGTCATGCACAGCACGGCGGACTACCAAAAATGCATCGAATATTGTGACAAGGTCATCGCCTCGAAGAAAAACCAGCATGTCAGAGGGCGCAACGAGGTGGTGGAAAAGGAGTTCCCTATCGCTGACGGGAACACTGCTTACACGGAGCTTTTCATCAACCAAAACGCAGAGGAAAGCATCTTCGAGATACAGTCCACCTCTAACGCTGGATTATGCAAGTACCTTTTCAAGTATAACAATAACAACAGCACTGAGGGCTTCCTGAGGGCTTCCAACATCTTCGGGAACGGACAGCTCTTCCCCAACGGAAACCTCTCCACCTCGGCGGCAAGCAGCACCGACCTCAGATTCTACGGGGCTTGCTACACTTCTTCCGATGACTACTACCACATCAAGAAGATGGTGTCGCAACTCCCTGTCAACTCCAAAGTGGGAACGGCAAGGACCAACGACCGCACATACAACAACTTCGACCAAAACTACATCATTTACAGACTCACCGACGTCATGCTGATGAAAGCGGAGGCGATGGTGCAACTCGTAAGCGACATCCCAGAGGGAATGGGAGACACGGAGAAGGCGTCTGCGACGGAGGCCAACACTTCTTTGCTGCAGGGGGCGTTCCATCTCGTACAGGTCGTCAACACGCGCTCACTTTACACCGACAACCTCACAGACTCCATGAAATGGAACACTTACCGCTCGTACACCAAAGACCAGATGGAGCAACTCGTATTGGAGGAGAGGCTCAAGGAACTGTGCTTTGAGGGGAAGAGATGGTATGACCTGCTCAGATTCAATTACAGGCACGTCAACGGTGTCAACTACGCACAGACTTATGGCGAGCAAATGGCTGCCACTGGCACAGAAGACATCTACTTGGTGGAGAACTACGACGCCATGCTCAACCTCGCTACAAGAAGCAAGGGAGCCGATGCGCCGGCCGTCAAGGCAAAGATGAGAAACGAGGCATACTTGTACATGCCTATTCCTAACGCCGACATTATTGTCTGCCCGCTGCTCGTGCAGAATCCCGCATACAAGACATCGGGAGATTTCAACAAGTCTTATTAATTGGAAGGAGGAACTATCATGAACAAATACATCGACAGAAAACATGGACGAATGATGGCGGCATTGCTCGCGTTTGCTGGATTGGCTTTGCTCGCTGCATGCAACCCCGAACCTGACGAGTCCGACCTCTTCACGGCTACAGGAGAGACTGCTTCCGACTATATCAAAAGGAAAGGCGAACTCAAAGCATTCAACTACATCCTCTCAAGGGTCAGGCTCGACAGGAACCTCTCTTCATACGGGGAATACACCGTCTTCGCACCTACAAATGAGGCCATCGCTGCTTACATCGACAGCCTCTATAACGATACGGAATGCCCTGTGCCACACAATAGCATGACTGAAAACTCACTCGAAGGACTTTCCGACAGTTTGTGCAACGATATCGCCAAGTACCATCTCGCCAGTGGAATACACAATACCATTGAACTGGGTGGTGGAGGCATCAGTGTCAACACCATGCTCGGGACACCCATCACAACTGAGGGTACCACCGACTCCATCGGCAGGGTCACCATCAATAACAAGGCGGTTGTCGTTCAACCCGACAGCATCGTCACGAACGGTGTTGTCCACGTGCTCAACAATGTCATTCCGAGAAGCACAAGGGTGCTCGTCAGTGAGTTGGAAAGACATGAAGAGTACAGCATCTTTGTCGAGGCACTCAAGATGACAGGTCTCGCTGACTCGCTTACAAAGGCGAAGAAGGACAGGACTTACACCATCTCTGACAACACCGATACCAACGGAGAGGTGCTTTATTCACCTGAGGAGTGCAAAATCGCATACACCATCTTCGCCGAGCCGGACGTGGTGATGAGGGAGAACGGCATCAACAACATCGACGACCTCATCAAGTATGCCAACAACACCTATGGAAGGGCCGCTGCTTGGTATGATTATCCTACGGAGAAGGGCATCACAATCAGCACGGGTGACGACTACACCAACCGCTTCAATGCGCTCAACATGTTTGTGGCATACCACATACTGTATGCTGGAATGCCTGAAACAGAACTCGTATATGAGTACACCTCAAAGTGGCTGTCCACATGGAACTATGTCAACGGAGGTGAACCATACGACTACTACGAGACCATGCTGCCTCACACCATACTGAAGATATGGCAGCCGCAGCCAGGTAAAATATTGTATATCAATAGATATGTTACTTTCAACACCCTCACCGACCAGCTCGCGTCGTTCGGAAGCGATGCCATGCACACACTCGTCAGACAGGGTGTAAGAGTGGCTCGTTCTACTGACAGCAACCTCGGCTACCCCACAAACATCATGGCTTACAATGGTTACATCCATGGCATCAGGGGCATGCTCGTCTATGACGAACTTGTGCCAAAGGGTGTGTTGCACGAGAGAATGAGGTTTGACTCGGAGACTTTCCTCGTTGAACTTATCAACAATGGGTTCAGAACTTCATCAAGTTCGGAAATCAGCGTGCTCAACGGAGGTGGAAGCGGTTCGCGTGTTGCCTTCCCGCTCGACTATTTCGACAATGTTGTCAGTTACACATCGGAGAATCGTTTCAGAACGAATGTCAGGGGAGCATACAACGCTTACCAGGCTGACTGCTTCCAAGGATGGGGCAATTATGACCTCGCTGTGAAGATGCCGCCGCTGCCAACTGGAACTTACGAATTCAGACTTTACTACGCGCCGATGAGCCACGGTGGAATGATGCAGTTCTACATGGGAACATCCAGCAACATGCAGACCATGATGGCACTCGACATACCACTCGATGTGCGTATCGACAAGGAAGACCCACGCATCGGATGGACTGATTTCACGCTTGAGGACGACCAGGGCGTTGCCACCGATGAGGCCATGCGCAACCGTGGATACATGAGAGGACCTTACAGCTTCAAGGACCACCCGGAGAACAACGAGTCTGGGCTGGAATACAACATGAGGCGCGGACACAGAAACGCTGGCCTTAGAAGAATTCTCGGGAGGCTCAACATCAAGCAGAGCGACGAGCACTGGTTCAGATTCAAGAGCGTACTTCCCGACGAGACCGACCTCAAATGGCAGCTTGACTTCGTGGAGTTCGTCCCCATCGATGTGGTGGACAACGACACCTATTCTGAAGACTGGTACTAAAACATTTCATGAACTTTTAGAAAGAAAAGACTTATGAGAAGATACCATTATATAGCATGCGTCACAATGGCGGCCATGGCTTTTGCCGTCACGGCATGCTCTGATTTCGACGACTACAACGAGACACCCAACGACACCACGCCGTCGGGAAACATAACTCTGTGGCAGAACATCTCGCAAAACCCGCAACTCTCCGATTTCGCCTCGCTTCTGAAGAGGACGAAGTTTGAGATGGAGCTTGACAAGACACGCTCTTACACCGTATGGGCGCCGCTAAACGGTACTTTCGATATGGCGGCATACCAGCAACTCAATGACTCTACGCTTCTCGCACAGTTTGTCAAAAGCCATGTCGCTGAGTACACGCATATAGCATCTGGCGAAATCGACGAGAGGATACACACCCTCAACGAGAAGTCGTTCCCCTTCATCGGAAACGGCAACTACTCTTTCGACGGAGTGCCCATCGCTACGCCCAACATTCCAAGTTATAATGGCGTCATGCACCTTCTGAACGGGGCGGCGCAGTTCTACCCCAATCTCTATGAATACCTTTCAATGGGAGAGGACATTGACTCGCTGAGAAAATATTTCAAAAGCTATGAGGTCACCACGCTTGACTTGCAAAACAGTGTGAAAGGTTCCGTGGTGGGTGGTGTGCAGACATACATCGACTCTGTCATGATCACGTCCAACTCCCTCACGAGAAACCTTAATGCAAGCCTTGCCAATGAGGACAGCACTTATACATTCCTCATGCCTACCAACAGGGCATACGAGGCCATGTACAACAAAATCAGGCAGAACTACAACTTCATCGCAACCACCAAGGTGCAGGATGTAGCGCAGTTTGCAAGTGCAAGTGCCACCAACTCCAAAACAGTGACGGTGGATGCCGAATATTTGGCTGACTCGCTCACCAGAAGGCAGATTGTGAGAAACCTCATTTTCAGCAACAACGATGCTTACAACCAGTGGGTCATCGGAAAAGGGGTTTTCTCCGACACCTTAAGGTCAACGACAAGGACGAAACTTTCCAACCCCAACGAACTGCTCGCACAGACTGTTAAAAAGGTGGAAATGAGCAATGGCTTCGCGCACATCGTGGACAGCATTGCAAGCCATCCATGGGAGACCTACGCACCCGAAATAGAAATCAGCCCGTCAAGGTACATTGTCAACAAGTTCAATTGCTCCACTCAAAGCATCCCTGTGGACGACCCGGAGGGCATCGTTTTCGGGCCGGAGGTCAAGAATTTCAGATATACTTGGATTTATCCCAATAGCGAGTACTCAAAACCAGATGTCTTCATTGAACTGCCCAACGTCAATTCCACTACATACAATTTCTATTGTGTGTTCTTGCCGTCGGCAATCATTTCCAATGATACGCTGCCAAACATTCTGAATTTCCAACTCAGCTACTGTGCGGCTAACGGAAACCTGGCTACCTACAACTTCAGCAAGGCTTATGCCGACAGCCTGCTCACAGGAGGAACGTTGCCAAGGGTGCCTACGGCTGTCAACATGACGACGGCGTTCACCAACGACCCTTACAAGACGGACACCGTCTTCATCGGAAGGTTCCAGTTCCCGGTGGCATACAACGGACTGGGTGATGACTACAGGCCAAACATTCATATCAGCAACCCCATCAGTGTTTTCAACAAGACCCACATGGCTACATACACACGCGACATGCGAGTGGCATCTATCATCATGAGGCCGGTTGAGATGGATGAATTTGAAGCAAAGGAGAAATGAGCATGAAGACCATACGATTGAATATCTTGCAGAACATGGGGAGAAGACTCTTTTTCTGCGCACTCGCGGCAACACTTTGCACAGCACCGGCTTTCGCACAGGACGAGGAAGAGACCGAGGAGGTGCAAACCACCATCAAGCAGCCGCAAAGAAAACCCGTGGTGGAGAAATACAACACCATCGTAGTCAAAGGAAAGGTCACTGAAATGGGCTCCAACCAAAACATGGCTGGTGTGCAGCTGCAAGCCCTCGGCCATGTCAGATACACGGCCATGACCGATGACCAAGGGAATTTCAGCATCAAGGTGCCCGACTTTGCCACGGCACTGTATGTTCACGCTCCTGGGTATATGCCGCAACAAGTGGCCATCATCCCGGGTGATGACACGCAGAACGTTAGCGTAAAGATGATGAAGGACAAGTTCCAACCCATGTATGGGACTGGCACTGAATACACCGCAAAGACTGAGGCAAGCATCGACCGCTTTGGCATCACCGTCGATAACGAGATGACAAGCAAACTCGGAGGTGACATACGCCTCATCATGCGCTCGGCTGCTGCCGATGGAGGAGCCGCAATGTTTGTCAGGGGACTCAATAGCATCACAAGCGACGCCCAACCGCTTGTCGTGGTGGACGGAGTGGAACTCGACATGCAGAGGGACCGCTATTCTCTCCACGACGGGCAGTTCAACAACATTCTTGCCAACATCGCACCCGATGACATCGAGAAAGTCACTGTGCTGAAAAACGCTACTGCACTCTATGGGGCAAGGGGAGGTAACGGGGTCATCCTCATCGAGACGAAGAGAGGACATTCGATGGCGACCAGAATCGATGCCAACATCTCTGCGGGACTGACGCTCGTGCCGAAGTTGCCGAAACTCATGAACGCACAGCAGTATCGTACTTACGCCACTGAATTGATGGGAACCATCGATGGAATCATGGAAAAGGACATTGATTTCAGATTCCTGAATGACGACCCCAATGGTTATTACTACCACATGTATCACAACGATACCGATTGGAGTGATTATGTCTATGACCAGGCTCTTACCCAGAACTACAGCATCAACGTGCAGGGTGGTGATGACATTGGCATGTACAATCTTTCGCTCGGATATGTTGATGCTGACTATGCTGCAAAGAAAAACTCTTTCAACAGAATGAACGTCAGGTTCAATACCGACATCAGCATCTTGTGGAACCTGAAAACAAAATTCGACATCTCCATTGCAAGGACTAACAATTTCCTCTTCGACAATGGAATGCCGGAGGACTTCTCCAAGGGAACTGTTGTCTCGCCCACTGCATTGGCCATGATCAAGTCGCCGCTCGTGGCTCCTTACCAGTACAACGAGCACATCAACAACGGAAAGGGAGGATTCTCATCGCTCCTCTCCGGGGCCGACGACCTCTTCTATCAACTTGAGAGGAACCACGCCTACGACCTTGCCAACCCTGTATCCATCATCAAGAATGCAGAGGGGGACAACAAGAACAAGGCGGAGAATACCTTCTTCAATGTCAGGGTGGAGCCTGTGTACAACATCGTCAAGGGGCTTGACCTCACTGCCATGTTCAGCTACACGCTCAACAGAAATGCACAACGCTATTTCAGACCTTACGGAGATGTGCCATCGTTCAACATCGCTGGAACTGGAAGGGTCTATGCCAAGGCGCAGTCCATGTTTGCCAAGGAGAACAACATCGTGGGCAAACTCCAACTCGACTGGTCGCACCAATATGGCAAGCATGGCCTCGCTGCTTTCGGCGGAGTGAAATACAATAACTTCTCTTTTGACTCCAACGACATTGCCGTGGAGGCGAACGGGGCGACAAGCGACAAAAACCCATCGCTTGGATGGTCTGGTTACCGCACCATCACGGGTGCCAACGACGAGTGGAGGCAGATACAGGCATACGCCAATGTGGACTACAATTTCATGAACAGGTATTTCGCAACGCTTTCCATACTGGGTGAAGCTAACAGCCGCTTTGGAGAGAATGCCGACGGACTTAGTCTCTTTGGAACGAAGTGGGCAATGTTCCCAAGCTTGCAACTCGGATGGGTGCTCACCAATGAGAAATGGTTCCCAAAGAACGCTGGGGTCAACTACTTGAAACTCAACCTCGGATTCGACATCAGCGGTAACGACGGCATCAGCAACTACGCTGCAAGGACGGGCTATACCACGGTGAGGTACAATTATGACGCAATTGGTACACAACTCACAAATGTTGGCAACGACAAGATACAGTGGGAGAGTACAAAGAAAATCAACCTCGGATTGCAGGCTTTCTTGCTTGACAATAGAATCGGTGTGAAGTTCGACTATTTCATTAACAAGACTGACAACCTGCTCACCTTGAAGACTTTCTCCAACCCTATAGCTGGAATCAACAGGTACTGGAGCAACGAGGGTGAACTGGAAAACAAGGGCTTTGAAGGAACGCTCACCGTCAAACCCATCGTCTCGAAAGACTGGAATGTGGAAATCGGTGTCTCTGCAGGGCACTACACCAATGAGGTGACCAAACTGCCTGATGGGGCCTACACGTCATCCATCTACGGCGTCAACAACATCCTCACCGCTGTGGGCAAACCTGTAGGTGTGTTCTATGGATACAAGGCCGATGGCGTCTTTGCAAGCGATGCTGAGGCGAGGGCCGCAGGAAAGGGCACATACCTTTATTTGGAAGACCAGGCAGGACAAAAGCATGAGTTCAGGGCTGGCGATGTGCATTTCATAGACATAAACAACGATGGGATAATCAATGATGCTGACAAGAAAGTAATTGGTGACCCCAACCCCGACTTCTATGGAAACATCTTCGGAACTGTTACTTGGAAAGACCTGACATTGAGTCTCGCCTTCAACTACAGCTTGGGCAACGATGTCTTCAACTACCAAAGAATGGTGCTCAATGCTGGCTCCAACTTCTACAACCAGCAAGTGGCGGAGATGGGAAGGTGGAGATATGAAGGGCAAGTCACCGACATACCAAAGGCCACCTTTGGAGACCCATTGGGAAACAACAGGTTCAGCGACAGGTGGATTGAGGATGGGTCGTATCTCAGGCTCAAGTCTCTATATCTTGGTTATAAGTTACCCATACCAGGCTCATGGACTTGGCTACAAGGACTCTCTGTATGGGCGGAGGCACAAAATCTGCTCACTTTGACCAAATACCTCGGAAGCGACCCCGAATTTTCAAATGGAGCAGGGGTGCTTTACCAAGGCATTGACTGTGGAAACCTCGCTCACAGCAGGGCGTTCTTGATGGGGGTGAAAATCAACCTATAAGAAGAGATATTTTTATTTTCGGCTAAAAATATGAAAACGATGAAATATATCAAACGAATGCTCGCAGCAGGCTGCATCATTGCGGCATGCGCTGCATGCTCCGACATGCTGGAGACTGAGAGCACAAGACAGAACATCGAACCGGAGATCAACGAAAAGACTGACTCCGTCTTCTACGGATATGGAATACTGCAGGCCATGCAGCAACTGGCCGACCAGTATGTCTTCCAAGGGGAGATGAGGGGGGACTTGGTCAAAACAACCATCTATACCGACAACAACCTCAGGCAGCTGGCCAACTTCTCAGCCAATATCACCAACCGATATGACTCTGCATACGTCTATTACCGTGTCATCAACAACTGCAATTACTACTTGGCGAAGAGGAAAACCGATTTATTCACAGGTTCCACAAATGTCGTCATGAATGAATATGCGGCTGTGGCTGCCATTAGGGCATGGGCTTATCTTCAACTCGGAAGAAACTATGAGAAGGTGCCTTTCTTCACCGAGCCGCTGACGAAAATCACACAAATCGATGACAACAAATACCCCGAACTTGACCTACAGGGCATTGTGGACCAACTCGCACCGGAACTGGAGAAATACAAGGCGTACAACGTGCCGACATACGGACTGACTGCGGGACATGCCGTGGGCTCGCCCAACTGGGAGAGCACGGCGAAGACGTTCCTCCCTCAACTCTGTTTCATTCCTGTTTCAGTTGTCTTGGGCGACATGTACCTCGAAACGGGCAACTACGACCAAGCGGCCAAAACTTACGTCACATATCTCACACAGGTGGCCGATGCTACCAGCAGTCCCTTCCTCGCTCCAATGGCATCCAAGAGCATCAGCTCTGGAAGATTTGGAGACATGGGGGATGACGACCTCCCGGACCCGAGCCTCATTAGCATAAGGGTCACAACATCGCCTCAGTGGAGCGACATCTTCGCAAGAAACTCCATCTCTGACATCATTTCTTATATCCCCATGGCTGTCAATAGCCAAAACGGGTGCGTCACCAACATTCCTCTCGCATTCGGATTCAATTACTATGCTACGTCGGAGGAACTTAGTGCAAATGGAAACACCAATCCTTACATCGACGAAATACAAATCCAAGTCTCTGACGTGCTCAACAACTTGTCGGACTCCACGGAGTATTATTACTATGCCAGAGGAGGCATCAACGACTTCGACAGCATCAACGCTGCCAAGTGTGGTGACATGAGGCTCAGAAGCATCATTCACCAAACACTCGTGGACGACTCCACCCACCAGTGGATTGACAAGTACAAGTATGCCAACATTGTTCTCTATAGGACAAGCACCGTGCTGCTACACCTTGCTGAGGCTTTCAACAGGCTCGGAATGCCGGATGCTGCGTTCGCCATCCTTAAAGATGGACTGAGTGAAAACCTCATTGAGAGAAACAACAACGGGGACTATTATGTCAATTACTTGTCAGAGGAGACACGAAGCAAACTACAGACTACATATCCTTTGCTCTCAGAGGAAAATCTATTCCTTTTCCCAAAGAATACTGCATTTGGCATTCACACCCATGGGGCCGGGAAGGCCGCAAGTGACTATGCCGGTGCTGGAGGGCAGGGGGGATCCAGCTACCAGACAGGAAAGTCACCTTACAAGTTCGGAAGAATAGTGGGCGTCAAGATGAAGGAAATTCAGGAAACTTTCGGTGTCAACGTGGGAACGACCAAGCAGGACACCATCAACGCCGTGGAGGACTTGCTCTGTGACGAGTACGCATTGGAACTGGCTTTCGAGGGCAACAGATACTACGACTTGATGAGACTTGCTAGGCATAAGAACGAAGCCGGCCTCTATGATGCCAATTTCGGAAGCAGGTGGTTCGCAAGAAAACTCGCTTACAAAAATCCTGCCGTCAACCTCGAGGACAAGAAAAACTGGTATCTGCCGTTCAAGTAATACCGAACTACGTTTGGTTACGTTTGGCAAATCTCTTGGAATGCCAAGGAAAACAGCCCGGGAGCACCCCGGGCTGTTTTGGCTGATGGGGATGAAGGAAACGCTGTGGTTGATGGCTGCTCTTGAGGATAGCTGCCTCTCGTAGGCTTGATTTCCTCGTCGGAATCAGATGGAAGGGGGTGGCGAAACAGAATCGTAACTTTGTGAAACATTATCTAAAGCATGTTTGAAAGGAAATGTGTATCTTTGCTCCTGATTTGCATGATGTGCATAACAATAGTATGAAGAAACATGCAGGCTTCATCCTTGATTAGTACTTAGGGTGTTGATATGCTGAAAATAATCAAAACAATCATAAATCAATAAAGAAGATGAAAAGAATTCCTTTCCTTTTAATGATGGGACTCCTCTTGTCGGCATCCACGTTGGTGCAAGCAGAGGATGGCAGTAGCCTGTGGCTCCGCTACCAGGAGAGCGGCAAGGCTCAAGTGACCGGCGTCAAAGGTGTGGCCATGGAAGAGCTCAAACAGTTCTGGATGGGCAATCCACTGGTGTTGAAAAAGCAGAAAAGTGTTCCCAAGGATGGATATGTCATCACGACGAAGGATGGAAAAACCACCATCGCTGCCAGCAATGACGCTGGTATGCTGTATGGTGCATACCACTTGCTCAGACTTCAGCAGATGGGGCAGGGGGATGCTCCCGTCAACGTTAGTGAGAAGCCTGCTTTCGACCTGCGCATTCTCAATCACTGGGACAACCCCAATGGCACCGTGGAGAGAGGGTTCGCCGGGAAGAGCATCTTCCTGAAGTTCGACCAACAGAGGCTGAAGACTTACGCAAGGGCGAATGCTTCCATTGGCATCAATGGAACCGTACTCAACAATGTGAATGCCAAGCCGGAGGCGTTGGGGACTGACAACTTGCAGAAAGCAAAGCAAATCGCAGAGGTGTTGAGGCCTTACGGCATAAGGGTGTACCTTTCTGTCAATTTCGCTTCACCTATCAAGTTGGGTGGACTGAAAACGGCTGACCCGCTTGACAAGAACGTCGTGGAATGGTGGAAAGGGAAGGTGGCTGAAATATACAAGTTGATTCCCGACTTCGGAGGCTTCCTTGTAAAGGCCAATTCGGAAGGGGAACCCGGACCATGCGATTTCGGACGAACACATGCAGAGGGAGCCAATATGTTGGGTGATGTCCTGAAGCCGTATAAGGGAATTGTCATGTGGAGGGCATTCGTATATAACCCCCAAAGCAAGGACAGGGCGAAGCAGGCTTGTGAGGAGTTCATGCCGCTCGACGGGCTCTTCCATGACAATGTCATCGTGCAAATCAAAAACGGACCGGTGGACTTCCAGCCATGTGAGCCATACAGCCCGCTGTTCACCGCCGTACAGAAGACTCCCGTGATGGTGGAGTTCCAAATCACACAGGAATATCTGGGAGCTGCCAACCACCTCGTATTCCTCGCACCGATGTGGAAGGAATTTTTCGATTTGGTCAAGCCGCAAAGCCTGAAGGCCATGGCGGGTGTGGCCAATATCGGCGATGACGTCAACTGGTGTGGGCATCATTTTGCACAAGCCAACTGGTATGCTTTCGGGCGACTCGCTTGGAACCCGGAACTGTCGTCGGAGAACATCGCGGATGAATGGATGAGACAGACATTCAACAATGAACCAAGGTTGGTGAAACCTATGGTGAAGGTGATGGCAGAGAGCCGTGACGCGTGCGTCAACTACATGATGCCGTTGGGACTTCATCACATCTTTGCCGGGGGACATCATTACGGACCGGAACCTTGGTATGACGCTCCTGGAATACGACGTGACTGGACACCGGCTTACTATCACAAGGCCGACGCTGAGGGAATGGGCTTCGACCGTACAAAGAGCGGATCTGATGCTGTGTCGCAATATCCCAAGGATTTATGCGCTTTGTACAACGACATCAACACTTGCCCGGACAAATACCTGCTGTGGTTCCACCACGTGGCATGGGATTACAAGATGAAAACGGGAAGGACTTTCTGGGATGAGTTGTGCCACAGGTATGACAAGGGTGTGCAGCAGGCACGGGGCTTCCTCGCCACATGGGATGCCATGCAGCCATACGTGGACAAACAACGCTTCGAAGAGGTACAGCGCAAATTGAGAATCCAGGCTCGCGACGCCGTATGGTGGCGTGATGCATGCCTGCTCTATTTCCAAACGTTCTCCAACAGGCCCATACCGCAGGACATGGAGCATCCCGTGCACAACCTTGACGAGATGATGAACTTCAAAATTAGAATTTCGATGTATGAGAACCCGGAATGTGGATACACCAAATAGGGTTTGTTACGTGTGAAATGACTTCACAAATAAGATTTTTAGGGGGTGGGCCTCAAGGGCGCACCCCCCATTTTTTTTTCTCCTTGCTTTTCCAATAATCCAAAAATAAACCGTATATTTGCACAAAAAATAGAACACTTCTGCTTTTTTGAAGGAACAAACAAGTCATTTATGGAAAATGAACGTCAAAACGAGGTGGAGTTCCTCATCAGTGAGTTTGCTACAAGGCTGTCGCTAAGCTATGCACCGGGAATAAAGGCGGGCTTCCCATCACCTGCCGAGGCATACGAGGTGGACATGCTTGACTTCAACAAGGATATGATACGGCATCCCGACACTACATTTTACGGAAGGGTGAGGGGTGACTCCATGATGGATGCCGGCATCTGCGATGGAGACATTCTCGTCATCGACCGCTCGCTCTTGCCACGAAATGGGGATGTCGTCGTGGCTTACTATGACAACAAATACACCGTCAAGTTCTTCGACAATACGCACCTTGATGAGGGATATATCAATCTCGTGCCGGCAAACAAGGATTTCTCCACCATCAAGATAACCGCTGATGAGCAACTGGTCATCTGGGGTGTGGTGCAATATACAATCAAAAATTGGCATTCCAACGGATGAGACATGTACGCACTCATTGATGTTGACAACTGCTACGTGAGTTGCGAAAGGGTGTTCCGCCCCGACCTCATGGGAAAACCCGTCGTAGTGCTTTCCAACAACGACGGTTGTGTCGTCGCACGAAGCAACGAGGCGAAGATGCTCGGAGTGAAGGATGGCACACCTTTCTATCAACTACGCGACCTCTTCCCACAGCACAACATCTACGCCTTCTCGTCCAACTACGAACTATACGCCGACATGACAAGGCGGTTGATGAACATTGTCAGAAATGCGGCTCCTGAATTTCATAGATACAGCATCGATGAGGGATTTTGCATCCTGAAGGGGATGGAGGACGTCAACCTGAAGTCTTGGGGGGAAAACCTCTTTCAGCAAATCTTCCAAGGACTTGGCATGCCTGTGAGTATCGGCATCGCTCCCACAAAGACGTTGGCGAAGGTGGCAAGCAAATTCGCAAAGAAATACCCCGCATATAATCACTGCTGCATCATTGACGATGACAATAAGCGAGAAATCGCATTGAGGCTCTTTCCCATTGGGGATGTTTGGGGAATAGGAAGAAGATGGGAAAGAAAACTCAACGCCATGGGGGTGCATTCGGCATACGACTTCGCTCAACATACACAGTCGTGGGTCAGGGCGAGCTTCAACATTGTTGCCGAACGTACATGGAAGGAACTCAATGGAATGGACTGCATTCCCATCGACGATATGGAAATGGTGACCAAGAAAAGCATCATCACTTCGCGCTCTTTTCCCAAGAACATCACCAATATGGAGGAGGTGAAGACGCATGTGGCCAATTATGCTGCCAGGTGTGCGGCAAAACTAAGAAGGCAGCACTCCGTCGCGCAAGTCATCGGAGTGTTCGTGGATACAAATCATTTCAGGGAGGACCTCCCGCAATATGGCATGTTCAGAACGGTCACGTTGCCAACGCCAACTGCCTCCACCATTCCCATCACCGAGGCGGCATTGAAATGTCTGGAAATGGTTTTTCTGCAAGGATACCAATACAAGAAGGCTGGTGTGATGGTCATGGGAATCTCTCAGGACAGTGCCGTCCAAGCTAATTTCATGGACTACGATGCTGAAAAATACGAGAAGATGAGGAAAATCGACGAGGTGATGGACCATATCAATAAAATCAATGGGGCTGAAACCATCGTCCTTGGAGCACAGCAATATACCGCCAAAGACGGAAAGGGAAAGGCGGAAAGTTTTGCACAAGCTGTCAAGAGGGATTTGAAAAGTCCGTTCTACACCACAAGGTGGTCGGACATCATTGAGGTGGAATGACCATTTTAGTTAAAAAATATAAACACGACACCTTTTCTCAGTTTTTTCACTATCTTTGCACTACAATCTTGAAAAGTCACTTTTTTACTACTACACTTTAACGAAAAGCTTGTCACAAGAAAAACGGCAAGTTTCTGATTGATAGGATGATGAAAAGAACAGTGTTTTTTTGCGTGTGCCTCGTGCTATGCGCCAATGCCGCAGTGGCTCAGGTGAGATGGAACGCCGAATTTCAGGCTTACATCGACCAGTACAAGGATATCGCCATCGAGGAAATGATGGCATACCATATTCCTGCAAGCATCACTCTCGCGCAAGGACTGCTCGAAAGTGGGGCCGGAAAGAGTTATCTATCTACTTGCGGAAACAACCATTTCGGGATCAAAAGCAATGGATGGACCGGAAGGACCATCAGGCACGATGATGACAAGAAGCAGGAAAAATTCAGGGCTTACGACTCCGCAAGGGAGAGTTATGAAGACCATAGCAAGTTTCTCGCTTACAGGGAGAGATACAAGAGGTTGTTCGCGCTCAGTCCGACGGATTATGTGGGATGGGCCAATGGGCTAAAGGAGTGTGGGTATGCCACCAATCCTAAATATGCACAAAAACTCATCAGCATCATTGAGACTTACAAGCTCTATCAATATGACACGATGACCACGAAGAAGCAAAACAACACACCCGTGATGACTGCTACACAGACGGAGGTCGCAAAAAGGACATCGTATCAAATTCATCCCATCAAGGCTTACAACCAAAACTACTATGTCTATGCCAGAAAGGGGGACTCTTATGAAAGCATAGGCAAGGAGGTGGGCGTCTCGGCTGCCAACTTGGCAAAATATAATGAACGGGAGAAGGACGACCAACTGCGAGAAGGAGAAATAGTCTATCTAAGGAAAAAGCAAAAAAAGGCTGACAGGAAATACAAAAACCAATGCCATGTAGTGGCACAAGGGGAGAGCATGCACTCCATAGCACAAAAATATGGCATGCGACTCGCTTCGCTATATAAAATCAACCACCTCGAACCGAAGTATCAAATAAAAGTAGGTGACCAACTGAAAGTTTACTGAAAATAGCATATATAAAAAATCGCAACCTACAAAGGTTGCGATTTTATTTTGGAGGTGCCTGGCGGGATCGAACCGCCGTACACGGTTTTGCAGACCGTTGACTAAGCCACTCATCCAAGGCACCGTCTCTAAAAGCAGTTGCAAAGGTAAGCCTTTTCTTTCATTCAACCAAATTTTTTCTCTCTTTTTTTGTCAATACACTCTTTTTTTGCCTTTTTCAACGCATGGCCTCCCTTTTTCGCTTCTCTCAAAGCACAACCAGGGCATCCGGAACAGGGGTCTCCTGCATCCGACAGCGCACGCCACGCACGATAGCACAAGTAGCCTACGCTCAACAACACTGCCACTGACACGATGACATATTGCATCATCTTTTTCGCTTTTTATCTTTTATACCACAAATTTCAAGCCAAAAACATGCTTGGCAGATGCAAAATGTCCATGGCGTATGATTATTTTCCCAAGCCTTCGCATGAAAACCTGTCTCGTGGAATTATAAAGATAATTGAAAAGGGGCTGTCCATGCATCGGACAGCCCCCTCAAAATTATATGTGTCAATACCTATTGTTTACGGTAGGCCGGGTTCTGATAGTTCTCTTTCTCGGCATCGTCCATTTCCATACCGTCGAGCTGACCTTGCGGAATCGGGCGGATGTAGTAACCGTCGGGGATGTCGCGTTTGTAAGTAGCCAAGTCCTTGTCGGTGTAGCCGTCGCCGGCAATGCGATAGGTGCTGGCGCGCTCTCTCCACGTCTGAGTACGAACAAGGTCGTACCAACGATAACCCTCACCCCAGAACTCGCGGCTGCGCTCGTCGAGGATGTAGTCGATGGTGATGGTGGCGGGGGTGGCGGCAACCATGGCGGCACTGTTGTCCACGGAGACAGCAACGTTGTCGTTCTGGTTGAACGTCTGCTTGCCGGCACGGGCGCGAAGCACGTTGACCATGTTGTAGGCTTCGGTGTTCTTGCCGAGCTTCACAGCTGCCTCGGCGGCGATGAGATAGAACTCGGAGAACTTGGCGATGTTCCAAGGACGGGGACTGCCGCCGTTCACCTTGCTGCCCAAACCACCATTGTTGTCGGTGCGGTAGATGCCAATTTTCCAGTTGATGGGATACTTCTTGCGGCTGATGTGGTTCACGGCCACTACGAAGTCGGCACGGCCGGCCATCTCGCCAAAGCCTAACTTGCCGTCGGCGCCGGTGTAGTTGATGTTGGCGTCTTCGCTCTCAGGTACCCAACTGAAATACACCTCGTTGGGGCCTACCTGCATGCCATTGGCTCCAAATACGTAGGGCTCTTTGCCACCGGCTTTCTGCCAGTTGGTGTGGTAGCGCAGAGTGAAAGTGGCATCGTAGCGGGAGTCGATGGCCTTCACGGCATCTTCCCATACACCACCATTCATGAAGTTGTCGGCAATCGGGGCCATACGTGTCCAAGGACGGCCAAGGGCCTGGACAGCTTCACGCTGAACGGGGTTGATTACGGCACCAGAGGCTGACTTGGCTGTCATCTCGGTGTAGTTCCAGGTCTCCATCCAGTAGGCGAAGTTCTCGGGAGAACCGCCGCTGCCCCAGCCATAGCCGGCACCGCCGTTTCCGTATTTCTCGTTCTCGTCGTGGTCGGCATAGAGCATGATTTCGGAGTTGCGGTCGTTGGTGGCCACGTTGACATCATAGAAGGTGGGTTGCAAACCGTAAGGGCCGGGAGCGTTGATGGCTGCCATGGCTGTGTCGTATGCCTTCTGGAAATAGCTGTTGGCTTCGCCTGAGTTGCGTGTGCACTCTGGATAGGTGGGGATGTTCTTGGGGTTCTGCAGCCACCAACCATAGGTCAGGTAAGCCTTCGCAAGGAACAGACGGGCCACGTTCTTCGTTGCCGTCCCGGTGAGACGAGGATTCTCGGGCAGGTCGGCAACGGCCTTCTCCAAGTCGGCGAAGATGGCGGCATATACTTCCGGAACGGTGTTGCGAACAGAGGTGCGAATGGTGGATGTATTGAACTTCAACTCACCGGCTCCAAGGTCAAGGGGTACGCCGCCGAAGGTCTGAACCAGAAGGAAATAGTCGAAAGCACGGAAGAAGTAGGCCTCGGCCAAGAGGGCGTCGCTGATGCCTGCAGCTGCACCATTCTCGATGATGCCGCTCGCGGTGTTGATGTTGGCGAAGGCGGTGCCCCAAAGAAGGTCGGAGCGGCTGCTGTTAGAGGTCAGCGAGCCAACACCGGAGAGGTCGGCGTCCTTGAAATTGCCGTCGGCAGACTGGGCATAGGTGTATTCGTCGGTGCCTGTCTCGCAGATGTTCAGCCAGTAGCCGTTGCCGTAGAAATAGCGAAGGTGGGCGTAGAGAGAGGTGAGACCACCCTCGATGCCAGTCTTCGTGGTGAAGAATGTGGGGTCGAACTGGCTGCGTGGCTGCTCGTCGAGAATGTCGGAGCAGGAGGTGAAGGTGGTGCCGAGGCCACAGCACATCAATCCCGCAGCGAGAATGTATTTGATATTTTTCGTTTTCATATTCTACTCTTTATTTTATTGTCTATGTCTTTGTAGATTGTCAAATTAGAACGTGACATTCACACCGAAGAGGAAATTGCGGGTGGCGGGGGTGTTGTAGCCTACGATGGGCATGCGGTGCTTGCCGGCATACTCGCTGTAAGCCACTGCTGTGTTCTCTGTGGCCCAAGAGTTGGTCTCGGGGTCAAGGCCGCTCTCGTTGTTGAAGGGCGAGAAGAGCACAAACGGGTTCTGCACCGTGGCGTAGAGGCGGAGACGGTTGATGCCCAAGTTCTTGATAGCTCTCAGCTTGTCGAAGTTGTAACCTAAGGTGATGGCGCGAATCTTCAGGTAGCCGGCATCGAAATAGCCCAAGGTTGAACCGTATTTCGGGTTGTCGCCGCTCTGGATGCCGCCGGGCTTCGGATACTTGGCACCGGTGTTATCTTCTGTCCAGTAGTCAACGTCGAGTTGGCCGCGACGACCGGTGAGCATGTTCAGGTAGCCGTTGGAGGAGTGGATGGCGCTAATCAGCTTGCCACCAACCTGGAAGGCTCCAATCACTGTCAAGTCGAAATTCTTGTAGCCAACGGTGGTGTTGAAACCGCCGATGAGGTCGGGCTCCATGCTTATGATTTGGCGGTCGTCGGGACCAATCTGGCGTGTAGGAGCTCCGTATTCATTGTAGTCGCCGGTGTATTTCACCTTGATCATGCCAAGGTTGCCACCGGGCTCGAGAATTGCAAAGTTGGTGGTTTCGGTAGTTGAGCCGTCGGCGTTCTTTACCGTCACATTATGAACATCTTCTGCGTTCCACAGACCTTCATATTGATAGTCGTAAATCACGTCGATGGGATGACCCACAAACCAACGGTTGCCCTCGTCGCGGTCCTCGCCAGATGCCAGTGCGACCAACTTGTTGTGGTTGGAATACAGGTTGATACCGGCCTCCCAGTGCCAACCATTCTTGTTCTCAAGGATGATGCCGTTGAGGGTGAACTCCCATCCTTTGTTCTCTGTCTTGCCGATGTTGCCGGTGAAACTGCTCACGCCGGAGGTGGAGGGAAGACTGACGTCGAGGAGGATGTCATTGGTCTTTTGGATGTAGTATTCAAACGAACCATAGAGGCGACCGCTCAAAAGGGAGAAGTCCAAACCTACGTTCCATGTCTTGGAGTACTCCCAACCTAACTCAGGATTGGGAAGGGCGTTGACATAGTAACCTGCCTTGTAGTTGTCCCCGAAGTTGTAGTTGCGAATGCCAAGGCCACCAAGGGTGGAGTAGGGGCTGATACTCTGGTTGGAGGTCTCGCCGTAGCCTACGCGAAGCTTGAGGTTGTCAACCCAGTTGACGGACTCCATGAAACTTTCACGGCTGATGTTCCAACCGGCGCTCACTGCTGGATAGGTGTGCCATTGGTGTCCCTTTGCAAGGCGGGAAGAGGCGTCGGAACGAAGGGCTACAGAGGCCATGTACTTGTTGTCGTAAGAGTACATCACACGACCCATCCAAGACATCAGACCGCTCTGCCAGTAGTTGTAGTTGTTAAGGTTCACCTCGCCGATGGCTTTGTCGAGTGCATAGTATTGGAAGTAGTCGGCGGGAATGCCTTGGGCGCTGGCACCAGTGGACTCGTAGGTGGTCTCCTCGGCGGAGTACATGCCGACGATGTTCAAGTTGTGCTTCTGGGCGAAGGTGCGGTCGTAGGTCACGATGTTCTCAACGGCCCAGTTGCGTGTCTGGTTCTCGGAGATGCCTCCGCCGTTGATGGCGTTCTCGTCCTTGTTGTTGATACCGGTGCCGGTGAAGTTGCCACCTTTGGATGAACGGAAATTCAAACCAACGTTGATGCGGTAGCTCAAACCTTCAACCCATGGGCATTTCACTTCACCAAAGAGGGTGTTGTAGGTACCGATGCCCTTGTTCTCGTTCAACCATACATCCTTGTATTTCTCCACAACTTCCTTCGTGACAACAGTCTGGTCGTCGGCGGGAAGGCTGATGTAGCGGCGGATGTTGCCGTTCTCGTCGTATGGACTGGCAAGGGGGCTCTTGCTCAATACACCATACATGTCGTTGATGCCTTGAGTCTTGCGATAGCTTGTGTTGGTGCTCAAGCCAAAGCGGAACCATTTGCCTACCATTTGGTCGAAATTGCCGCGTACGCTCACACGGTCGTATGCCTGTGTGGGAACGGGGGACTCGTCGTGATAGTAACCGGCGCCGAAGCTGTAGCTGCCGCCGTTGGTGCCGCCGGCAACGCTCACGTCGTGGTTGTGGCTCACACCTGTCTGATAATAAAGGTCTTGCCAGTCGGTGTTGGTGTTGTCGTTCTCGTCAAGGGAGTTCTCGTATTTGCCTGCATACTTGCGGAATTTTGAGAACGTGGGACCGTCCATCATGGGATAGTCATGGAACACGGTCTTGAAATTCACGTAACCATTGTAGGTCACCTTGGCAGGAGTACCTTGTACGCCCTTCACAGTGGTGATGATAATCACACCGTTGGCACCGCGGGAACCATAGATGGCGGTGGCGGAGGCATCCTTCAAGATGTCGAGCGACTTGATATCGGAGGGATTGATGTCCGACAACTGACCCATGAAGGGGATGCCGTCAAGCACAATCAGTGGGTCGTTGGAGGCACTGAGTGAGCGCTGGCCGCGGATGCGAATCTGCATCTCTGCACCTGGCTGGGAGGAGGTCTGGGTCATCAAAACGCCGGCAACACGGCCTTGGAGGGCCTGGGCGGCATTTGTGGCGGCCACTTGGTTGAGCTTCTCGCCGTTGACATTGACGACAGAGCCGGTGACGGCCTCGCGGCGCTGGGTGCCGTAGCCAATCACCACCACTTCGTTCAGGTTGCCACCCTCGCTCTCGAGGACGACGTTAATTTGTGACTGGTTGCCAACGCGAACTTCCTGGGTGATGTAGCCGACATAGGAGACGACCAGCGTGGCTCCAGGGGCTACATCAATGGAGAAATTGCCGTTGTAGTCGGTAATGACACCATTGTTGGTGCCTTTTTCCATCACTGTGGCGCCGATGAGCTCTCCCTCGGAGTCGCTCACACGGCCCGTCACTTTCTTGCTTTGTTGCACTTCATCCAACGATGGGGAAGTGGATGGCGAAGCAACAGCCTGAGGTGTACCCAGCATCCATAATAGGGTGCAGAGGCCTGTCAAGCGAATGATTTTTCTCATGTGTGCATACATACTGTTTTGTTTTGATTGGTTATGTTTTTAGGGTCTTATCCTCAGTAAAAATTCATCAAGTTTGATAGTATTTACGCTTTTCGTTATTCAGCGATATACTAAAATGAGCAATGACGCTGCAAAGATAGTTCAGTATCATTCAAAACTCTTTTCATAGTGTTTCAATAACTTTTGATTTCCTATCATTTGCTAAAAATTGTTCATTTTTGTTGCAAATCCCTTATATAATTTTGTTCTTTTTCTTCTATCCATTCACATTATTCTTCAAGGGGAATGGAATGCTCCCATAGGCTGTTTCCCTTTTTCCCTACCTTATGGGGAGTTGTTCACAGAGACTTTTTTTGCAGACACATTTCTTATTTTATATGCTCCTTCCTTTTTTATTTTAT
>CADBBP010000002.1 GCA_902792855.1 uncultured Prevotellaceae bacterium | reverse complement strand
GACATGACTGCAAAGTGAATGCCGAAGCCATGAGGCCAAGGCATGTCAGAATAAAGAATTTCTTTTTCATAACCATTTCATTTTTACAGGTTGCTTTCTTCCCTATTAATGCCAACAAAGGCAAATTCTTGCATGGGAAGAAGCAAAAAATATGAAAAAATTTCCTTTGGACAACAAACAGAGTGGCTCAGAGAGCGACAAGCCGTTCAAGGTCTTCCTCCTCTCCTACGACCACCCAGATGATGTCTCCCTTTTCAAACTTGTATGCAGCATGCACGGTTGAGAGGTTCTCCTTTCCCTCCTCCAGTCCCACCACCATGCAGTTGTAGTCTTGCCTTATCCTACTCTGTTCCAATGTCTTTCCGAGGAACCGGCTGGCACCACTGATGACCATCCTCTTGAGTTTCATCTCCCTCTTCTCCAAGTCGTAATCCTCAGCAAAAAGTTCTTGCTCGAGTGCTTTTCCAAAGGTTGCGAGTTGCTCGTCGCTTCCAATGACTTGCAGTTTGTCGGTTGGGAAGATGACGGAATCACCATCGGGGATGTTGAGCCTCCTGCCTGCTCGCAGGATGCTGCTCACATGTACGCCGTATTTCTTTCCCAAAGCCAGTTGCTTGAGTGTTTTTCCCGACCATTGCGAGCCAACAGGCACCTCGAAATCGGCGATGTGAATGTCCCTGTCGAGGAGTCTTCCCTCGAAGAGCGGCTTCCGCTTCCCACTCACCTGCGCCATGATGTCGCGTGAGCGCAAGTTTTGGACAAAGGTCCTTTCAAGGGTGATGCTTCGATGCTTGATCCATCTCGACATGACCATGATGACAACGAACACCATTCCCAAGCAAATAAGGATGGCGTTGGAGAAGTCGGTAACCTTGTTGCAGACGAAGAAGACGAAAGCGAGTGCGATGGCCACCCTTACGATGATGGTGAAGATGAGTGGCAGTCGGTTGAGGCGATTCTCCGTCCACAACGCCTTGAACTCCTCACTGTGGTTCTTCTTCACCATGATGGCCCTTAAGAACGGCGAGATGGAGCCTATGGTAATCAGTCCGCACAAGATGTTGGCCCACACTGGAGGCATGAGCATCTTAAGGAATGGGAGCAAGAACGTGAACAGCACGGCAATGGTAGCCGCCGAAAGTATGGAATAAACGATGGTGTATCCGGCGAGTTGCAGGAGCAGGCTTCTCCATTTCCTGTCCTCCACTTTGGTGGTGTTCTGACTCATGGCGAGATGGTTGAGCCATTTCACCCATGAGCGTGGCAGTCTTTTCTCGAGGAAGTCATGACACGGCACAGCCGCCCTCATCATATAAGGTGTGAGGAAAGTGGTGATGACCGATACGGCGACGACAACAGGGTACAAGAAATTCTCTATGACCTTGAGGTCGCATCCGAGGGTGGCGATGATGAAGGAGAACTCTCCTATCTGCGCCATGGAGAAGCCACACCTCATGGCCGACTTGAGCGACTGTCCGGAGAAGAGGAACCCCATGGTACCAAAGAGTGCCTGTCCCAAGAGAATGGTTGCCACAAGCACGATGATGGGCACCGCATATTCCACGATGACATTGGGATCGACCAGCATGCCCACAGAAACAAAGAAAATGGCCCCGAAGAGATTTTTCACCGGTTCGACAACCTTTATGATTTTCTCCGCCTCGATGGTCTCCGCAAGGATGGACCCCATGACGAAGGCTCCGAACGCACTGCTGAATCCCGTCTTTGTGGAAATGACGGCCATGAGGCAGCACAACCCAAGGGAGACGATGAGCAATGTCTCTGCATTGGTGAGTTTCCTGGTGCTTCTTAGGAAAAGTGGGATGACGTAGATACCCACAACGAACCAAAGAACGAGGAAGAAAGCAAGTTTCAGCACACTTAAGAGCATGTCCTCTCCACCTGCCCCACCTCCGCTGATGGCGGCAAGCATAACCATGAGAATGATGGCGAGGATGTCTTCAAGGATGAGCACGCCCATGACAAGCCCTGAGAAGTTCTGCTGCCTGAGCCCCAAGTCATCGAAAGCCTTGTAGATGATGGTGGTGGAACTCATGGCCAGCATTCCCCCGAGGAAGATGCAGTTCATCTTCGTCCATCCAAAGAGATGCCCCACCATGACACCCGTAGTCATCATGCAAAAGACGATGGTGATGGTGGCGATGAATGGCGCCGCACCCATTTTCAGGATTTTCTTGAAGGAGAAATCAAGGCCAAGTGAGAAGAGTGTGAACATCACACCGATGTTGGCCCATATCTCTATGTCCTCGGAGTCGGTGACCGACATGGTGAGCGGCATGTGCGGGCTGACAAGAAATCCGGCTACGATGTAGCCCAGCACGAGGGGTTGCTTAAGTTTTTTGAAAACGATGGTCACCACGCCCGCCACGATGAGAATGAGCGCGAGGTCGGTGACAAGTGGGGCCAGTTCAGACATGCTTCTTTAGAGAGTATGGTTAAAATAGCGACGGTTGGCCTGCGACCAACCGTCGTTGATGTAAATCCTTAATCGTTGTAGTGTGCCGTAAGTTCGCAGATTTTCACAATCACCTCCATGGCCTTCTCCATAACCTGTATGGAAACAAATTCAAAAGGACCGTGGAAATTGACCCCTCCTGCGAAGATGTTGGGGCATGGCAGCCCTTTGAAGGACAGTTGAGCTCCGTCGGTGCCACCTCTGATGGGCATGACCTTCGGGGGTACGCCGCACTGCTGCATGGCCATGAGCACGAGGTCGATGACATGCATGTTGGGGTCTATCTTCTCCTTCATGTTGTAGTACTGGTCGTTGACCTCCACCTTGCATGTACCCTCACCATACTTGTCGTTGATGGTCTTCTCGCACTGCTTGATGATGTTTTTCCGCGTCTCGAACTTCTCACGGTCATGGTCGCGGATGATGTAACTGAGTTGTGCGCGCTCGATGCCTGACTGGATGGACAGGAGGTGGTAGAAACCCTGGTAGCCCTCCGTGGCCTCCGGTGTTTCCTCCGTAGGCAGCAAGGCAGCGAACTCCGCAGCCAGCCGGTTGGCGTTCACCATCTTTCCCTTGGCATATCCCGGATGCACGCTGACACCCTTGATATTCACCTTTGCTGCGGCGGCGTTGAAATTCTCAAATTCCAGTTCACCGAGGTCTCCTCCGTCGATGGTGTATGCCCACTGGCAACCAAATTTCTCCACGTTGAAATGGTGTGCACCCATTCCTATCTCCTCGTCGGGGTTGAAAGCCACCCTGATGTCACCATGCTCTATCTCGTCATGGTCTCGAAGGAAGCACATGGCTTGCACGATTTCGGCTATTCCAGCCTTGTCATCGGCACCCAAAAGTGTCTTGCCGTCGGTGACGATGAGGTCCTCCCCCACATGCAAGAGCAGTTCGGGGAACTTGTCGGGCGAAGAAACGATGCCTTCGGAGAGGATGATGTCTTTTCCATCATATTTCTCCACGATGCGTGGGTTCACTCCGCATCCGCTGCAGTCAGGACTGGTGTCGTAATGTGAGATGAAGCCAATGACGGGGGCCTTTCGCTTGGTGTTGCCCTTTAGTGTGGCATAGATGTAACCCTTGTCATCCATCTCCACGTCGGCGAAGCCCTCCCTCTCAAGTTCCTTCTTGAGGTACTCAGCAAAGACGAGTTGCTTGGAGGTGCTGGGGACAGAGGCAGAGTCCTCAGCGGACTGCGTGTCGAACTTGGTGTAATTGATGAATCTATCTACGAGTTGGTTGTCCATAGCCTATTGCTCCTTTCGGTCGTCGATGTTTTCGCCCTGAGTGGGTTGCAAGTCTTCCTCGAATTGTGTGAGGCCGGCCTCCACGAGGATGTCATACCACTGGAGCAATTTCCTAATGTCGCTGTCGTGCACGCGGTCTCTGTCGAAGTCGGGCAGTATTTGTGCGAAATACTCCCTAAGCTCATTGCCGGAAACTTTCTTGTATTTGATGGAGCAAGGCTTTGCCTCTTCCTTCTCCCTGACGGCGAGGAGCACTTTCATAAGTGGCACGTCGTCGGTCTGTGTGTAGATGGCGATGTCTGCCAGGCTGACGGGCCTGCTGGAGTTGAAGACGGGCATTCTTCTTTTTGTGCTGTCCAGCGTCTCCACCACAAGGTTGTTCTTTCCTCTTGACACCAGTTTGTAAAGCCCTGGCTTTCCGGCTATTGACATAATGGTTTCTTTCATTTTCCTTGTTGTTGTATGGTCGTTAAAATAGTTTTTTCTCTCTCTTCGAGAAAATCGAAGAGCCTGTTGATTTGTCTGTCGATGTCTTCGATGCCGTCGTTGACGATGATGAAATGGCTATGTCTTGCCACCTGTTCCTGTGGCCACTGCCTTTCCATCCATTCCATGGCCTTCTCCCTGGTGATGCCATCCCGTTCGACAACCCTTCTGATGCGTGTCTCAAAGGGTGCGGTGACACACACCACGGTGTCCACATATTGCTGGAAGCCGCTCTCAAAAAGAATGGCGCATTCCATCCATCTCTTTCCAGAGGCAATGAAGTCGGCAGCCACGGCAGGATGAACGATGCCGTTCACCTTCTCCACATTCCCCTCCCTCTCCATCATGAAGCGAGCGATAGCGGCCTTGTTCAGTTTTCCACCGACGTAGGCGTCATCGCCCACGAGTTCCACGAGGCGTCGCCTGATTTCCAGGTCCTCCCTCATGATGCGTTTCGCTGAGGCATCGCATTCAAAAACGTCGATGCCGCGTGCTTCAAGCCTTTTGCATACGTGCGATTTCCCGCTCCCTATGCCTCCTGTGACGGCCACTTTTCGCTCCATGTCACAATTTCTCTATGAGGTAGTCCACCTTGGACAAGGACATCTTTGGCCGCTTCACCATCCCGGGGCTTTTGACGAGCCTCAGTGGGAGCGTTTTCTGCCCCGTTCCACTTTCCACGTCGTTGTAGTCCACCTCCACCCTGAAATCCTCGGGGGTGATGTTATCCACCAAACTTGTCCCGGTGACGAATGAGACGTGGACTTTTGAAGGGAATATGCGCAGGAGTACGCTGTCCGGCACGTTGCAAATCTCTATGGGAACCTCGAGTGAGACGTCTCTCTGCAAGTCTGCATTGACGAGGAGTTTGACCCTCGACGGTTCATATTTCACCCCGTTGATTTTCTTTAGCTCGACATTGTAAGTAGCTTCCCCGGAGAGGTTGCTGACGCGCATGTATCTTGTCTTTGCGGAGTCGATGTTTGCCAGCAAAGATTTGGATGCATACACCCTCACGGTGTCGGGTTCGACTCTTTTGAGTGTGATGAAATACTTGTCAGCCGCCTTGATGTCGGCGTCGAGAGCCACGGGGACCACCTTGTAGTCTCCATAGTTGAAGTACAACTCGATTTTTTCGGGTTTGATGCTGACGATTTCAGCCGAACGCTCGAGCCTTTTCTTCACCATTTTTGCCAATTCGGCGTTGTTGACGGAAATTTTCCCATCGTCCTTGGCGTAGGAAGCGAACTTGATTTGAATAGGCTCTGGCCTTTCGAAATAGTAACCGATGAAATTGTAGCCATTGTCTCTGACGGTTACTTTCAGCGTGTCCACATTGTCGCTTGTGATGACGACGTTTTTAGGTTGGTTGACGATGGAAATGAGTATTCCAATTTCCTTTTCTGCCGGCTCCTTTACTGCCAGGACGCCCCAGAAGAGTCCACTGACAAACAAAAAGAATAAAAAAACGAGAAACTCCTTGCTCTTTATCCAGAGAAAGAAGTTCCTTAACGTTTTGTTGACATCCTTTCTTGAGCCTCGCATAGCGTGATTGGTGTGATTAGTTGGGTTGCAGGGCTTTGGAGTCGGCGAAGACGTATGACCTGTCCACGGTGATGACAACCCCCTTTGCAATCTCCACTTCCACCTTTCCCGTTTCCGTGTCTATTCGGCTAACGGTGCCGTAGATTCCTCCTCCGGTGACCACTTTTGCTCCTTTTTCAAGAGAGTTTTGGAAATTGCGTATTTCCTTCTGCTTTTTCTGTTGGGGTCTGATCATGAAAAACCACATGATACCGAATACCACGAGCATGATGAGCAGGAAGTCGAAGCCGCCTCCTGCTGGCGCCTGTGCGGCGAGTGCGAAATGAATGTTCATTTTATACTATACTTTTTTTAATTGTTATGTTTGCTTTTTGTCTGCCGCTTGCCTTAGAATCTTCTGGGCTTAGGCGGGTCGATGGCCTTTTTGAGTTCCCCACAGTCGATGAGGTATCGTGCGATGGTGTCGAGCATGCCGTTGATGTACCCACCACTCTTGAAGGTGCTGTACAACTTTGCCAAATCAACGAACTCATTGATGGTGACGCTGACGGGAATGTTCGGGAACGTCATCATCTCGGCGATGGCAATCTGCATGATGACGACATCCATGTAGGCGAGTCTTGAGAAGTCCCAATTGCGCGATGCATCGCTCATATACCTTTGATACTGGTCAGCGTTGAGGATGGTAGCCCTGAAGAGTTTGCATGCGAAAGCCTTGTCCTCCTCGTCGTCGTATTCCGGCAGCAGTTCCTGCTTCTTGCCGTTTGCCGGGTCGAACCTCTTGATGGTCTTCAGGACGAAAGTGTCCACCACCTCCTTGTCATCGTTCCAATACAGGCTCTTCTCTTCAAGAAGTGCATCAAGGTCGTCGTTTTCCTGGATGATGGCCTTGTATAGCTTTCTCCAAACCTCCCTGTCTGCCTCGTATGAGTCCTCCTCTTCCTGCATGTATTCTTGGTAAATCTGGCTTTGCTCCACCATGTTACACAGTTTCCTTACAAACTCGATGTCGTCGGCCCACGACAATTTTTGCTCGTCGGCAAAGTCGAGCAGCATGAGGTTGTCCTCAAGCTGCCTTGCAAACCTGTTGTCAACAAACTTGGTTGCAGGCGGCTCTGTGTTCTCTCTCTTCGCCCTGTTTGTCGCCACCTCCACCCTATGCCTCATTTCCTTAGAGACAGCCACGATGAGCATGAGCATGTAGTTGTAGAGGGAATATGACATGGAAAGGCTGTAAATCAGTTCGTTCTCAGCTTTGGTGAGGTTGTTGGTGCCATTTTGGTAATAGGCGTATGTGAGCTGCACGACCTTGATTCTGATTAATTCCCTGTTTATCATGTGAAATCTAAAAATTAGACGTTTGTGTTTTTGATATTTACGAAACAATGTTGCAAAAATACGTATTTTCCTTGTTATTTGCAAGAAATCGGGAAAAAATGTGTTGGTTTTGGTGAAAATTCCCCATTTGGTTTTCCATATTCGGGAATAAATGCGTACCTTTGCACCGCTTTTTGCACAACGGCATTTCCGTTTCGTGTGATGGCGAATTAAGCAACCAATCACTTAATTTAGAGTAACACATTATTTAAAAGTCATGAAAGAAATCAGTTTGAAAGGCCAGAAGCGCGCCGCCACCGGCAAGAAGGCCACGAAGCAGATGCGCAAAGAGGGCCTGGTTCCCTGTAATCTCTATGGCGAGGCTCGCGACGAGAACGGCAAGCCCCAGTCCTTGGCATTCGCCGTTGCCGCCACCGACTTGCGCAAGGTGATTTACACCCCTCACGTTTACGTGATCAACCTCGACATCGATGGCGAGCACCACACCGCCGTGATGAAGGAGTTGCAGTTCCACCCCACTACCGATGCAGTGCTGCACATCGACTTCTATGAGATCAACGAGGCCAAGCCTCTCACCATCGGCATCCCCGTACACCTCGTAGGCCTTGCCCAAGGTATTCGCGACGGTGGTCGTATGAACCTTTCCATCCGCAAGATTGAGGTTACTGCTCCCTTCCAGCAGATTCCCGAGCAACTCGACGTTGACGTCACCCACCTTCAGATTGGCAAGAGCATCAAGGTTGGCGAACTGAGCTACGAGGGTCTCGAATTTGCCACCAGCAAGGAGGTTGTGGTATGCTCCATCAAGATGACGCGTGCCGCTTCCAAGAACGCAGCTGCCACTGAAGAGGCTGCCGAGGAGTAAGCATTCACCGCCTTCCCCGGGACTTTCCGGGGTGCCAATGACAGCGCATCACCATGGACAAATATTTGATTGTCGGGTTGGGCAATCCCGGTGCGGAATATGCCGGCACCCGTCACAACATGGGATATATGGTATTGGACGCCTTCGCCAAGGCGTCCAATATTGTTTTCGACGACCGCCGCTACGGCTACGTGGCGGAGGCCTCGTTGCGTGGGCGCAAGCTATACCTTCTGAAGCCTACGACATACATGAACCTCAGCGGCAACGCCGTTCGCTACTGGCTCAACAAGGAGCACATCGACGAAGCCCGCCTTCTTGTCATTGTCGATGACCTCTCCCTACCCCTTGGCGGCATCCGCCTGAAGGGCAGCGGCAGCGCAGGGACGCACAACGGTCTGGGACACATCCAGCAACTCATCGGCCAGCAATACGCCCGCCTTCGCATCGGCATCGGCAACGACTTCCCTCGAGGAGCCCAGATAGACTACGTGCTGGGGCGTTTCAGTCCGGAAGAGTTGGAGCAGTTGCAACCGAGCATCGACACAGCCATTGAGATGGTGAAGAGTTTCGTGCTCTCCGGCATCGACTTCACGATGAACCACTACAACAAGCGGAAACTCTCCGCCCCACCCTCAATCCCCCATTCTTCCGATGAGCACTCCTGAGGCACGTATAGACAAATGGCTGTGGGCCGCCCGCATCTTCAAGACGCGTTCCATCGCAGCAGAGGCCTGCAAGAGCGGCCGTGTGACGATGAACGGCATGAACGTGAAGCCTTCTCGCATGGTGAAGGCCGGCGAGGTGGTTGACGTGAAGAAGCCGCCGGTGACCTACTCGTTCCGCATCCTTCAGTGCATAGAGCACCGCGTAGGTGCGAAACTTGTTCCTGAAATATACGAGAACGTGACCGACCCTCGACAATATGAGATATTGGAAATGAGCCGCATCAGCGGTTTTGTTGACCGCGCCCGCGGCACCGGCCGTCCCACGAAGAAGGACCGCCGACAGATGGACGCATTTGTCGAACCGACACTCTTCGGTTTCTTCGACGACGAAGATGAAGATGAAGAGTAAGGCCCCGGGGCTTTGATTTTACTTCTTTGATTTACAAAAAAGCCGGCCATCGCCCTTTTGAGGACGCTGGCCGGCTTTTTTATTGGAGTATAACGAAATCGGAGAACAATCGGAGCAATCAGAAACCTCCCGGGCGTCCGCCGCCGAAACCGCCGCCGAAGCCGCCACCACCGAAGCCGCCGGGACGACCACCGCCGTTACCACCGGGACGACCACCACCGGGCATTCCACCAGGCATTCCACCCGGAGGCATGCCCATGCCCGGCATCATGCCTTGTCTTGCCTGCTTGCCACCGAAGGCGTTGAAGCGGTAGATGACATGCAGCATGGCATAGCTGTTGATGGTGTTGTATTCCGTATCACTACGCATGGAGGAGTTGATGACGCGTGAGAAGCTGCTCTGTTGGTGGAGGATGTCATAGAGTTGGAGACTGACGGTCAAGGCCTTGCCCTTGAGGAAGCCGTGGCTGACCTGCGCATTCCACAACAGTTCGTCGTTGTTCATTGACTTGTCGTTGTAACCCCTGCGAGAGTTCTCGCTGATGCCGGTTGAAATACTGGTACCCCAAGGCATGTAAAGGTTGACATTGACACCGTATGAGAACATCCATGTGTCGAGGTCGCTGCTGCTCTGCAACTTGTTGCGGCCGTGGGTATAGGTGAGCGAACCGTTGGGTTCCACCTCTATCCAAGAGTTGCGATAGGAAAGCGAGAGGCGCTCCATCACCGTGGTGGTGTTTGTGTTGTTCTTCTTCTGCACTTTGTCCTGTAAGAGGAAGCTCACATTGTTGGCATAATTCAGGTTGGTGAAGGTGTTGACATTCCAGTTGCCTATACTGTCAAGGGCGGTGTTGAACATGAAAGCGGTGTTGACATTCCAGTTGCCGTTGATGTTCTCCGGCTTGGTGATGCGTCCACCAGTCTTTTCGTTGTAAGTCACCATGTTGCTAATGCTATTTCGTGTGGTGCTGAAATTGACGAACGACATGATTGACTGCTGCCGAGCTTGTATATAAGTGTTGTAGAAGAGCATGAAGTTGTTGGTGAACGAGGGCTTCAGTCCTGGGTTACCCATTGTGATGTTCTTTGGGTCGCTGTCGTCAGTGATGTCCAGGAGGTCTGACATGCTCGGTTGCGAGGTTGTCCCACGATATTGGATGCGCAGGTTGCTCAGCTGGTTGAAACGGTAGCGGAAGTCAAGCGTCGGTGACATGTTGGTCACGTTCCTGACAGTTACAGTATCAAGTCCCATGAAATCCTGTTCATAACGTGAACGCTGCGGCTGCACCAAGAATCCGGCATTGAGTTGGAATTTGGGCTGAATCCATCGATAGGTGAGCTGGATGTCGTGAATAAAGTTGGTGTATTCTGAATAACGGCTCAACTTCATATCCTTGTAATTGTCAAGGGGTTCCAACAACCTTGAGAGATAGGGGTCCCAAGTGCGGTATCGGGGTGTGATGTAGGCGAAATCCGTTCCGGAACTAATGCGTGCATCATCGAAGCCATAGGTGGCACGGTCGCTCTCATTCAAACTGTAACTGTATTTGTAGCTCAACTGCATGAACATGGTGCGTGCGATGGGTTCGGTATAGGTGGTTTGGAGGGAGTACCCTTTCCTTGTGCTCGGCGTGAGGCTGTAACGGTTGGTCCTCGTTGCGGGCATGTAGGTGGAGTCAAGTCCGAACTGATAGTAGTTCATCCTGTTGATGGCGAAGCTGGTGTTGTCGTTGTCGCTGTAATTGCCATCGACACGCAGGGTGACATTGCGCCCGCGGTTGTTGAGTTTGCGGTTGAACTGCAACATGCCGTTGAGGGATTTCGAATCACCATAGGTGAGGTTGATGGTTCGTTGGTCGTTGACGACGATGCCTTTCTCCATAAGGATAGCCTGCTCCAAAGAGTCGAGCGGATTGTCCACATAATTGTATGGGTCTTCGTTGAATGTGACCGACATGTTGTTCTGATTGCCGTCATTCGACGAGATGGTGAAACTGGGTCTGAACATGATGTTGGTCATGGTGTCGGGCATCCACTCCAAACGCATCTGTCCGTTCCACGAGTTGCGGCGTGTGTAGTTTTGGTTGATGCTGTTTTCAAAGCTCTTCGTGCCCACGAAATTCTGCGTCGATTGCTTCGAGAAGACATCTCCGTTGCCGTGGTTCCACCTGACGCTGGCATCTATCTCAAGTTTGTCTGTTTCCTCGAAGTTGAAGTTGAGGCCGATCATCTTGTTGGAATTGCGACCACCGCCGCCCATTCCACCCATGCCACCGCCTCGGCGGCCGCCACCTGAGAAGCCTTGGTCGTTGACATTGTTGGCACTTCCCATGAGCATGATTCTGTACTTGTCCTTGAAGAGGGCACCCATCACTCGCTCGGCATAACGTCCTTTTGTACCGATGCCGAGGTCGGCATTTCCAAAGAATCCCCTGTTCATGCCCCGCTTGAGGTTGAAGTCGAGCACGGTCTGCTCCTCACCATCGTCGATGCCGGTGATGCGTGCGAGGTCGCTCTTCTCATCATAAGCCTTGATTCGGTCCACAATCGACGTGGGGAGGTTTTTCAATGCCGTCTGCGTATCGCCTGTCATGAACTCCTTGCCATCAACGCGAATCTTCTTCACCTGCTTGCCGTTGATGGTGATTTTCCCGTCATCGTCCACCTGGGCGCCAGGCAGCTTCTTCACGAGTTCCTCCACGACGGAACCCTCCGGGGTGCGGTAGGCGGCTGAGTTATAGACGAAGGTGTCTTCCTTCACCACCACCTTTGCGGCCATGCCCGTTGCTGTCACCTCTTTGAGAAGGATGGCATCGGCACCGAGGCTAATAGTGCCCAATTCCAGTTTCTTGCCACTTGCCACGGTGACATCCTTGGCATAGGTGACATATCCTACGCTGGTTATTTTGAGGATATAGTTGCCTGGTTTCTCAACAGGCATATTGAAATAACCATCGTCATTGGACAAAACACCATTAACAAAAGTGGAATCCTTTTTGAGGAGTTGCAAAGTAGCTTGGAACAAGCCTTCCTTACTCTCCTTGTCCACGATTCGGCCTGTGATGGCCTGCTGTGCGCTGGTGGTGGCAGCCAATGCCATCCACAAGCATAAAAATGCCAAAAGTTTCTTCATCATGTTTCTTTATAACTCAGTGGCGCCTTGCGCCGTGCTTTGGATTGTTGTACTTTTGACGCTTGTTTTCATGCAAGGTTTAAAATGGAGTTCGGTATTTTTATCACAAAAAAAGATGTTTGCTTTGAAAATCGGATAAAAAGTGCTACCTTTGCGGCCGAAAAGACAGCATTGCATGCGGAATATCCTGTTTGCCCCTGCTACGGGTGTGTTATGAATATATATAATAAGGTGTATGAGAGAGCCCATAAGCAACCGAGTGATTTTATCCAATTCGTTGTATGAAGACTTGTCCAAGGCCATTGCCGAATGCAGCCACGACAAGGTGTTCGTACTCACCGACAGCACCACGCATGCGTTGTGCTGGCCGCTTCTTTCCGACTTCATCGGCCTTCGCAACGCTGTGCAAATCACCATCCCTTGCGGCGACACGTCCAAGACGCTTGAAAGCGTGACACATGTGTGGGAAGCCTTGGTGAGTGGTGGAGCTACTCGCCACTCTTGCCTGGTATGTCTTGGCGGAGGCATGGTGACCGACCTTGGCGGTTTCGCCGCAAGCACATTCAAGCGTGGCATCGACTACCTGAACATCCCCACGACGCTTCTCTCGATGGTTGACGCCTCCGTCGGCGGCAAGACGGGCTTCAATTTCCATGGCCTGAAAAACGAGGTGGGGGTATTCGCCGAACCACAATTTGTCATCATTCACACCAAATTTCTCTCCACACTCGACGCCGACAACCTTCGTTCCGGCTATGCCGAAATGCTCAAGCACGGCCTTATCTCCGACAAGGAAACGTGGTCAGAACTTTTATCCTTTGACATCAGCCGCCCCGAACTGACCCGGCTGCAGTCCATGGTGGGACGTTCGGTGGCCGTCAAGGAGCGCATCGTGGAAGCCGACCCCCACGAGCATGGCATCCGCAAAGCACTCAACTTGGGGCACACCATCGGCCACGCCATCGAGTCGTGGGGCATGGCTTCCGGTGCCCCGATGCTCCATGGTGTCGCCGTTGCACACGGCCTTGTGGGCGAACTTTACTTGAGCAATGTTCTCAGCGGCTTCCCACTCGACCGGCTTCGCATGACAGTGAGTTACATTCACGAACACTATGGCCGCCCGACATTCACCTGCGACGACTATCCCTCGCTTTTGGAACTGATGCGCCACGACAAGAAGAACATCTCCGGCAGCATCAATTTCACACTGCTAAGCGATGTAGGCTCCATCCGCATCAACCAAACAGCGAGCATCGAACTGATTCAGGAGGCACTGGACTTCATCCGCGAGGGGTGACACTGTCAAAAAAACACTGAAAGGCAATGTGTAATTCTTTATCTGAGAAAGACAAAAAAAAAGTAAAAAAATGCAAAAACAACCCCCGAGAGAGAGTTTTTACGTTTTTTAAGAAATAAAAGAAAAGAATTTCTTTGTCATTTCAGAAAGAGTTTATAAATTTGCAGCAAAATACGCGTACATATACAAATCAAGGGAACATGCCTGAAACAAAGATGATATCCTGAGAGTATGAATGCCCTTCCTATAAGAGGAAATCTTATACATAAACTTAAATAATTTAAAAATTATGAGAAAATTTACAAAAGGTTTATTAATGACGCTTGTTGCAACTGCAATGAGCTCTGGAGCTATGGCCCAAGTCGCTCTTGATGACTGGGACTCCTATCTTCTCGATGTCGATGGATTCGAGGGCTATTTCCGCGTAATCAACGTAGGCTACCTGAATGAAAGAGGAACTGGCGTGATGAACGTCACCTCCCCCACCACTGCTCAGCCACAGGCCACCCAGCTGGACGCCATTACCATGCCGGGTACTGTGATGTACATCAAAGCCGACGTGGAAGAGGGCCATGTGCCCAATCCCGGAAGTGGTTACAATGACTACAAAGATGGTGACTTCGTTGTTTCTCACCTTCGTTCACAAGCTGTGGACGCCTCCGCACAGGTCTATAGCCCAATGGCTCGCACGATGAAGGCTGGTTTCACTGGCTCCTTGAAAACAATGAACCGCCTCTACCAATGGGGCCTCTCCAATGAGGAGATGGAGGCTGCCATCGACGAGATGTTCTTCTTCACGAAGATGTATCTCGAGAGAACCACCGACTCACAGGGCAAGACTGCTTTCTATCTGAAGAGCACCACTCCCGACCCCCGTCCACTTGCCAAGATACTGACTGAGAAGGGCATCGAGGTTCCGAGCGGCACAAGGCCTGACACCGAGTGGCTTTGGGACGAGTTGTTCGACAACGTGAAGACCTACTGCGATGAGTTCGGCCAAGACCAGCTCTGGACTGAGTGGGAGTACTTCTTCGAGTATGAACTCGCCGACTACACCAACCGTATCCACATGGGTCACACCTATTATCTTATTGGCGGCCATGTGAAGACTAACTTCCGCACCCATACCCAGAAGTTCGACATGGGTCCTGTTGCTGGTGAGTTCATCAGCTTCGCCAACGAGAACAAGGTTGACTATCCCTATACAGGCTACACCCCGGAAATCGAGGTTGCTGGCGACTTCTCCAAGTGGTATCTGGAGCCCATCTATCCGGGCACCCAAACTCAGACCACCAACTACTTCGCTCTCAACAGCTATATCCAAGGTCTTGACGGCCACTTCTATCAGACTCTTTACACTGACTTCCCAATGGAAATCGTGAACAATGGTGACAACACCGTTCGCGTATGGGGTATCGAGAATGGCCCGCAGCTCGGAACATTCGGCAGCGTTCAGCCGAACCCCGGTGACATCGTAGGCTATGTGGTAACCAAAGAATACAAGGGCAAAGTTCCCGCTCGTACTCCTGTTGTGGTAGAGTGCAAGTCCACCAGCTTCACCAACAACCTGCTCAATCCCGACATTGACCAGCCTTGTGTTGAAGAGGAGTTGAACAAGGCCATCCAAGAGGAGACCGACCGCTCATTCCTGAGAGGCATCTTCTTCGCCAGCGAATTCGACTCCAACTCACCTGTCTCCGCTGACAACAACGACCAGTTCATCTATCACATCCGTCCGACCGATGCCGGCACCTCCGTCAGCAGGAAGGTTCTCCGCGTATTCAACAGCGGCAAGAACACCCTCAACCCGCTTGGCTTCTTCAAGTACAACGGCAAGACTGTGAAGCCCAACCAGGCTTTCATGATCCTCAGCGAGGACCAGGCTTATGCCAACAGCATCCGCATCGTGGACGAGGACTTCCTCCTTGGCATCACCGAGGTGACCACCGAGAAGGCTGAGAACAACACCATCTACGACATCCAGGGCCGTCAGGTGAGCAATCCTGTCAAGGGTCTCTACATCGTGAACGGAAAGAAAATGGTTGTAAAATAACAAACAATTCTTTTAATTTAAAATCCTTTTAATCATGAAGAAGCAATATATCAACCCAGTTTGCAAGGTCTTGACCTTGAACACAAAAAAATGTGTGATGGAGGAAATCATGGAAGTGTCTGCTGCAGAGCCAGGAGGTGGAAGTGCCGCCAACTACAATGCTATGGAGTTCAATGATGCAGTTGACGAAATGCTGTTCGGAAAAAAGGAGCAATAATAAAAATACGATAAGAATTATGAAGAAGCAATATATCAATCCGGTTTGCAAGGTGATGACCTTGAACACGAAGCAGCACGTGCTTGACAGTCTTTTTGGCAACACTTCCTTCATCCCCGTGGGCAATGTCGTAGGTGACAACGAGTACGAGGATGCAGTGGACGACATGTTCAGCAACAAAGCTACCTGGGAGTAAATCATCCTAAATCTGAGATAAAAAGTGGCGGGCAAACACCCGCCACTTTTTTGTGAGGGTAAAGAGTTTAAAGGGTTTAAGGGTTTAAAGAGTTTAAAGAGTTTAAGGACTTTAAGGACCTTATCATCTTAAAAAATCAAAAAAAAGAGGTGGACATACCCTTTAAATGATACCTTTTTCGTAATTTTGCAAAATATTTTGCAACAGGAGACATCAAGAATGAAAATGAAGAGATTATTAGCATCCCTATTGGTCCTAATCAGCAGCATTACACTGAGTTACGCTGGCGGCCCCACGTTCTATTATAAATATACCATCGAGCCCACCCCCGATGGTGCAGGACTGGTTTACGTCTCCAATCAAGATGAGGCGGAGGAAAACATTAAATGGAAGAGCGGATGGTATCAGACTATCACATTCTCACAGCAATCCTCTGTGACAGTGGAAGCCACCACCGTTACCGCATACCTCTATGCGAAGCCCAACGAGGGGTATTTCTTCAGCCATTGGACGAAAATAAATGAAAACGGTAGTGAGACTGTGTTCAGCCACGCCAAGAACACCACCGACTTGGTGACCACCACAGCAACAACGAGCAGCACTGCCAAGAATACATATTACAAGGCCTATTTTGTGGAGAGAGGTGCCCTCTATCCTGTGTCATCCGACGAGTCACTCGGTACGGTTGAGATAGACAATCCTTCCAACAAAGTGGGAGACAAGGTGACACTCTATGCTTACCCCGACAATCTCAATGGCAAATTCATGGGTTGGCGACGAGGCAACTCCAGCCGTCTGATTACTTCCAACCCCTACACGCTGACGGTAACCAACAACAATCAAGGTGCCTATACAGCTGTTTTTGAAGCACGAGGCATAGAAGAAAAGGGAGTCTATGTATATTTGGAGAATGTATATTCCAAAAAGTTGCTTGGCGTGACTGGCACGTCCGAGGACAGCATCACCGAAGAGCAACGCAATTTCACCAATACGATGATGCTTGTGGACAAGAGTCATAAGAAGAGTCATTCGTTGCCAGCCTTGGTACTACGGCTGAAAGGTGTATCTACCGGCACTGGTGGCCTCCGTGCCGTTGACATGACAGGGCAGGGCATCTCCACCTACGACATCAGCAACCTGAAATTCAAGGTGGAAAAATTCAACACCATCGACTATTTCATCTATGGCAGCGCGAAAGGCTTCACCGGCTACTTGAAGGACAATGCCGACTACACCACCAAGGGCGACATGGAACTGATAGGAAGCATTCGCTATCCCAACCTCTACAACCGTCCCAACAACGACACGCGCTATCGTTGGGAATTCCGTCTCATCGACGAAGACCACCTGGATGAGAACTATTTCGGAGCCATGCCTTCTGCCGGCACGCTGAAGGACGGCAAGTACTACACAACGATGTACACCGCCTTCCCCTACCAATGCTTGGACAATGTGAAGGCCTACACCGTGGACGCCATCCTCGATGACGGCAACATCCACATCGTGGAGGTTCCCGACGGCATCGTCCCGGCCTACACCGCCGTCTTGTTGGAATGCACATCCACAGAACCCTCCTCCAACCGCCTGCTGCCACTCACCAGTGATCCGGCAGCCCTGACGGGCACCAACCTTCTCAAAGGAGAGATTTGGCTGTATGATGGCGAACAGGAGGACGAGAGTGCTTTCCGCACAAAATTCGACCCTGCCACCATGCGTGTGCTGAGCGACGAGAAAGGCATCTTTGCAGCTGTGAACAACAAGGACGACGCCCATGGCAACGTTGTGTTGGAATACATCGCCAACAACACCTGCTACCTTGACATCACCGGGCACGACCTGCCAGAAGAGTTGGATTTCACGCCATACAGCGGTTATCTTCTTGGCGATGTCAACGACGATGGCCTCGTTGACGTAGTTGACGTGATGACGATAGTGAACTACATCCTGAAGCTGCCGGTGAGCTACTTCAATTTCACCAACGGCGACACCAACACTGATGGTATAATAGACGTTTCCGACTTGATGGAAGTGGTCTATATTTCGCTTCATTCGTGAAAAGAAAAAAAATAAATGATAAAAATCATCTGAATTTCTTTGCTGCAAACATTTTTTTTTATAAATTTGCAACGTTTTAGGGAACGAATTGGGTTATTCCCGTTCCACCCGGTGACATAAGACATTGAAAACAATAACAACATAACAACTTTGCATCATGAAAAAATTTTATTTCAAGCCTGAAGCAAGATTTGTAGATATCAATCTGAACGACTCCGTTTTGGAGGGTGGCAACCCCATACCCCACTCAGGTGGTCTTAGCAACGAAGTACATGTATGGGAAGAGAATGCTGAGGGCAAACTACCTACCAGCAAGAGTGTCTGGGGCGAGCAGCCGGTAGAAGAATAAAAAAAGCTATGGCTATGGGATGGCGGAGGGTTCTCCCTCTGCCATTCAATCCATCACCCATCTCAAGGGTTTGCCCGTTTCCGTAAGCGGAAGTTCCTGCACAAAAACTATTTTTTTAGGCTTCCAGTAATGTGGGAGGACATTGTTGAAAATGTCTTCCAATTTTTGTTTGTCCCCTCCTTCGGTGATTAGGACGAGTATTTCCCCGAATTTCTGGTCTTTCGTCTTAGCCACGAAGAAAGGGTGACGAAGGTGTGGCCTGAGTGCTTCCTCCACTTTTTCCATTTGTATCTTCACCCCACCCGAACAGGCAATGTTGTCACTTCTTCCCACCACCTTGAACCTTTTACCATCGTTGTGCCATTCCACGATGTCGTGCGTGTGCAACGCACCCTGACACAACGCCGGGGCTTTCACCACCAGGCACCCATCGTCAGCAGCCTCCACCTCGACACCCGGCAAGGGTGTGTACCATTTGGTACCATCTGGCCCGTTCACTCTCCTCATGGCCACGTGCGAGAGTGTTTCAGTCATCCCGTATGTCGCCCACACATGGTTGGGGAAGTTCCTCAACAGTTGCTCCATTTGTTCGTCTATCGGCCCTCCGCCTATGATGAGGTGTTTCACCCTTTTCAGTCGCTCGCATTCCTCCTTTACCGCCAAGGTGTTGAACACCTGCAACGGCACCATTGCCGCCAAGTGTATGGGTTGGTCGTCCGTGAGTTTTGCCATGGGATGCCCCGAAGGTTCCACATCGATGAGTTTCATCCCCCTTGTGAGTGCCCTGACCACCATCATTTTTCCTGCGATATAGTCGAGCGACATGCATAGGAGCGCGGTGTCACCCTGCCTTAAGCCGAGGAAGTCGCAAGTCATCGTAGCACTTGCCACCATCCTCCTTTTCTCCACCAATAAAGGTTTCGGTTCGCCTGTGGAGCCGCTGGTATGCACGAGAATGGTGGGGGTCGGAGCGTTCCATTCGTCATAAAATTCCTGGAGTGTCATGAGCCTTCCTTGATATAGAAGAGTTGGTCGCCCACCACTTTCAATGGTCGGTCGATGTTGTCGGTGAACAATTGCCCTGTCCCCAGCCCTTGCGGCATGTCTGGCGGGCATCCATAAAGCTGTGCAGCCAACTGTGCAATGGCCGACAGTCCCACGTTGCTCTCCAATGCGCTGGTAATCCATGAGCCGATGCCTCTTTCGCGCGCCATGTCCACCCATTCGGTGGTTCCCGCCATTCCTCCGTGCAACGAAGGCTTGAGAATGATGTAATGGGGTTTTATTATCTCCAATAGCCGTTGCTTTTTCTCCATGTCGTTCACGCCGATAAGTTCCTCGTCGAGTGCGATGGGTATGGGCGACTTCTGGCACACCTCCGCCATCTCCTCCCACTGTCCCTGTCGTATGGGCTGTTCGATGGAGTGGATGGCGTAGGGTGCCAACCGTTGCAGCACATCCAGCACCTCTTGATGCGAGAAAGCCCCGTTGGCGTCGAGCCTTAGCTGGATGTCCTCCTCCTTGAAGCGCTCCCTAACCCTCCTCACCAAGTCGAGTTCCCTTTCAAAGTCGATGGCTCCGATTTTTATTTTCACACACCTGAAGCCTTTGTCCATCTTCTCCTCCATCCTGACGAGCATCTGCTCGTAGTCGCCCATCCACACGAGACCGTTGATGGGTATTCCCACTTCCCCTTTTGTGAACGGCGTGTCGAATATGACGTCTGACGCCGCCCTCATGGTCATGAGAGCCGTTTCCAGCCCAAAGAGCATGGAAGGATGATTTCGCAAGGTGTCGGGAACGAGTTTTCCCTCTCTCTCCACCCTGTCGCACATCGTCTTGAGCACATTGGCATAGTCGGGCAAGTCGTCGCAACTCAGTTTTGGTAGAGGTGCGCACTCCCCCACTCCGATGGCTTGAGGATGTTCGGTGTCGGTAGCCGTTACAAACCAAGAGCGTCGGGTGGTGTAAACGCCTCTGGAGGTGCCAGCAGGTTGCTTGAAATGGAAGGTTCGCTCGTTGATGGTGAGTTTGAGCATGGTGGGAAAGTTGTCTTATGGCAGTTTGGGATATTTCTTGAAATCTGGCTTGCGCTTTTCGAGGAACGCTTTTCCGCCCTCTTGCGCCTCGTCGAGGAAATAGTATAGCATAGTACAATCGCCGGCGAGTTGCTGGATGCCAGCCTGTCCGTCAAGTTCCGCATTGAGACCGGCTTTGATCATCCTTAATGCGAGAGGGCTTCTCTCCATCATGGTCTCCGCCCATTCCACGCATTCATCCTCCAGCCTTTCCAACGGCACCACCTTGTTGACCATTCCCATCTGTTCAGCCTCCTTCGCGGTATATTGCCTGCAAAGGAACCATATCTCGCGTGCCTTCTTCTGCCCCACGATACGTGCCAAGTATGACGCACCGAAACCAGCGTCGAAGGAACCCACCTTAGGACCAGTCTGTCCGAAGATGGCGTTTTCGCTTGCTATGGTGAGGTCGCACACGAGGTGGAGCACATGTCCACCACCGATGGCATACCCGTTCACCATTGCAATGACAGGCTTTGGCAACCTTCTGATTTGCATCTGCACGTCAAGGACGCTGAGCCTTGGCACGCCCTCCTCGTCCACATATCCTCCACGGCCTTTCACATGCATGTCGCCTCCTGAGCAGAAGGCCTTGTCGCCCGCACCGGTGAGCAACACGACGCTGATGTCCTGTGCCTCTCGGCAGTAATCGAAAGCCTGCGAGAGTTCCAGGGTTGTTCTTGGCGTGAAGGCGTTGCGGTAGCGCGGCCTGTTGATGGTGATTTTGGCGATACCGTGATACTCTTCAAGGAGTATCTCTTCGAAATCTCTGATTTTTTTCCAGGTTCTTGTTGTCATGGGGGGTAAGGGTTTAAGAGTTTTAAGGAGTTTAAGGGGTTTAAGGGTTTAAGGGTTTAAGGAGTTTAAGGGGTTTAAGGAGTTTAAGGGTTTAAGGGGTTTAAGGGTTTAAGGGTTTAAGAGTTTAAGGGGTTTAAGGGGTTTAAGGGGTTTTGTGAAAGGCTTTAAAATGGGTTTTGAGGGCTTTTGCATCGTTTTCGGGGTCGGTGAAGACTTCGAGGAGCATGGGGCGTGAGCGGTTTTCCGTGAGCAATGTCACGACCCCCCTTTGCATGTCAAAGGTGTTGTCGGCCTTGAGGTACCCCACGTCATTCTGGGTGCAGATGCCCTGGGCGGTGGTATGGTGCCTTGCTGCCACGAGAGTGTCGCGAGCGGGACTTTGCTCCAGTCCCGGGAGGGAGTTGAAGATTCCCCCTTTCCCGTTGTTGAGTAAGATGATGCGCAGGTTTCCCTTTAGGTTTTGGTTCCACAATGCGTTTTGGTCATAGAAGAAGCTGAGGTCGCCGATGACGCAGAACACCTTGTCGTTGACGGCAATGGAGAAGCCAGCGGCGGTGGAGAGTGAGCCTTCTATGCCATTGACGCCCCTGTTGCACCACACGTGCTGCCCTGCCATGCAGTTGGCAAGCCTGACAGGCATGCTGTTGGCATAATGCAAGTGAAACGGGTATTCCATGTCTTCGAGCTGCTGCTCGAAATATCTCACTACTGCAAGTTGCGAGAATGGTGGGCATTCGTCGTCCATTGTCGCCCTCACGTGAGCAAAGAGCCCTTCCCACCGTTGTTGAAAGGCGTTGGAGGTGCCAATAGCATCAGCAGCCTCCCTTCCCAAATAAGCGACGAAGCCTTCGAGCGAACCCACACAAAGATAGTCGAGGTGCATGGTCACATCCCTCAGTTGACCGTCAGGGGTCACTTGTACGACAGTGGCGTTTTGCCCCGCCTTTCTCATGAATTGTTTGAGGCGCTTGCTCACAAGCGTCCCCCCGAAATAGAAGATGGTGTCTGGCAGGAAATCATCGTCACCGGCCACGAGGGTCAGGGCCTCGTCCACCGGTCGCGCGGCATCAGGCCATCCGGCGAGCCTTTCCGCCACGACGACAGCCATGGTCCTCAGTATTGACGTCCCCGTGGCACCGTCGTTGATGGGCTCATGCTGCCCCACGACCACCATGGGTCTCTCCGCCCGTCGGAGGAGTTGTTCGAGGAAACTGTAGTTGGCCTTCCCCACCCCCTTGTCTATTTTGCCAATCACCCTTTCATCTGGCAGACACGGGGTGTTGAAGTTGAAGAGCGGTTCTTCCAAAGGCACGTTGATGTGCACGGGTCCGGCCACCACGGCCTTGAGGCTTGCCATCTTCCCGCCGGCCTCCACGAGTGCCTCGTTGACGAGCCTGTTGCAATACCATCTCTCCTCGTCGCCGGCAATGACGGCTGGCAGAGCGACAGCCTTTCTCACAAAGGGCTTGAGAGCGCCCTCCTGCGGGAGGGTCTGCCCGTCGAGTTGGTCAATCCATCTTCTTGGCCGGTCTGCCGACACCACCACCATGGGTATGTGTTGGTAGAAGGCCTCCGCCACGGCCGGTGCAAGGTTGAGCAATGCCGTTCCCGAAGTGACACATACGACGACGGGCAGTTGGGTGGCTTGCGCGATGCCGAGTGCTTGGAAGCCGGCACTTCGCTCGTCGGTGACGGGCAGGCAGCAGATGTCCTTTGCCTCGTAGAGGTTGTGTACGATGGGAGCGTTGCGACTCCCCGGACACACCACGGCATGGCGCACGCCATGCGCCACGAGCAGTGCGGTGAGTATGTTGATGTTTTCCTTGTCAGAATACATTTCTTTGACGTTTTGCGAAGCGAGAGGCTCACGCCGGTGGGAACAGCACGTCTCTCATGGTTCCCATCTTGTCCTCCGTCTCCCTCCATTCCGCTTCCTGCTCGCTATCGGCCATGATGCCTCCTCCGGCATAGAGGGAGCACCCTTCGTCGTCGATGCGCATGCAGCGCAGGGAGACATACAAATGTGTGCCTTCCGGCACTGCGAGTGGCCCGGCAAAGCCGCTGTAGTATTGCCTTTTTGCGAACTCGTTTCGCAGGATGAAGTCTCGTGCGTCGTCCTTGGGCAGTCCGCACACGGCTGGCGTTGGATAGAGAATGGAGAGCAGTCTCCCTATGTCGTCGGGATGCTCCATGGTGAAAAAGAAGTCGCTTCTCAGGTGCACGAGGTTGCCTGCCCTCATGGTGAACGGCCCTCTCTCCTCGATGTCGTTGGCCACCTGCTCGAGGCTCTCTGTGATATAGGTGGAGACGAAGCGCTGCTCCTGTATGTTCTTGATACTCCAAAGGATGCGTTGGCTATCGACAGGTTGCGGGGTGGGCGGTTCGTCGAAGTCGAGCTGCTCGCCGTCGAGTGTCATGGTGCCAGCGAGCGACATGGTTCGCCATTGTCGCCCCTCGCCCTCCAGCAGCACCTCCGGGGTGGCCATGAGCCACGTGCCGCATCGCTTGGCCGAGACGAGAGCCACAAACAAGCGTGGGTATCTTTTGCATGCCCTGGTGAACATCGTGATAGCTCCCAACCCTTCCGGGGGTGTCTCGCGGCAGCACCTTGCAAGCACGATTTTGGAGAATTCCCCCTCGATGATGTGCGAGTGGAAATTAGCGAAGTCGATGGCATAATGTGTGTGTGTGCCGGCCTTTATGCGCTCCTCCTGCTTCGGCTCCTGCAGGATGTGCTCCATCCTTCTCCTCCACTCCACGGCTTCTCCATCTCCGGTTTCCAATTCTTCCGGCAAGAATGAGACTTCCTCCTGCGGTTGTATGACAATCACGGGATGCTTTCGGTCAGCGGCGAACGGTGCCATGGCAAATCCGTTCTTCCCGCTAAGGGCCGCCACAGACGGCAGTTCCTCGGGCATACCCTTTTCCTGCATCACGAGGCGGCACTCGCTCTCATAAGGCAGTCTGTAAATGGCAAATGCTCCCATGTCAGTTGTGTTGGTTTTTGGGTTGGATGACGTAGTTGGTGACGGTGACGGTGGAGATGAGTTCACCAGCGGAATTGTTGATTTCCACATTCCACACGTGAAGACGCTTCCCCTTCTGCACCAAGTGAGCCAAAGCGGTGACGGTGTCCCCCTCCACGACGGCCTTCACATGGCTGCCACTGACGCTGATGCCCACGCAAATCTTCCCTGGGCAGAGGGCCGACGAGCCCACTCCAGCCAGGTTTTCAGCCAATGCGAGCGATGCCCCTCCGCTGAGGAAGCCGAAAGGCTGCCTGTTGCGCTCATCCACCCTCATGGTGGCCATCACCATGTCGTCGTCGGGAGTGGAGATGAAGTTCATTCCCAAATGAGTAGAGAGGTTGGGGCTGCTCTCAATAATTTCCTTGATGTAATCTACATTCATGGTTTTTTGCTTTATCAAAGGGCAAAATTACTAATATAAATCAAAAAAAAATGCGTTTAAGGATTTTTTTTCTTTGATGGTGGCACATTTTTTGAGGATTATTGATTATTTTTGCGCATAAAGATTAATCTTAGAAGATAACAAAATGAAAAAAGGCTCATTTTCCTAGTTGCGATACTGCTCTGCGTGGCACAGAGCAGCATGGCGTGGGAGGGTTCAGGCACCGAAGCCTCCCCATAGCTCATTCGCACCGACTCCGACTGGCAGCAGATAGATGACGAACTGCAGGCAGGTGCGAATTTCACATACAATGTGTTCCACTTGGACAACGACCTCAAAGTCACCACCTTCATCGGTTCCTCTGAAGAACATCCCTTCACCGGAACTTTTGACGGCGGCGGCTACACGCTCGAAATCAACATCACTTCCGACGAAGATGCCATCGGCCCCTTCGCCGCCATCCGAAGCGCCACCATCCGCAACCTCCACGTGACAGGCGGCTTGAGAGCCGGCGTGTGCTCCGGCGGTGTGGTGGGCAAAGTGTATGGTTCCAAGAACCTTGTTGAAAACTGCCGAATGTCGGCCACTTTAAGGCTCAAACGCAACAACTCCAAAGGTCCTCACGGTGGTGGCATCGTGGGACACGGCAAGCAAGATTACAAAAGAAGATTTCAAAGTGCATGGTGCCATCTATAGCTACATGCGCGACGGCAACGACAATGCCTTGAAAAACGACGCAGCAGGGAACGAAGCAATGATGAACACCCTGAGATATTGGAACGCCAGCTACCAGCAGTTCAACGCCGAAGACCTAATCGAACCCGAAGGCTTGGTAAACATCTGGTATGCCCAAGTGGTAGGAGCCGACGACAGCTACCTCGCCGACGAAGACCACAACGGTGTCATGCGCATCTACAACGATCCCGGCTCGCAATATCATTCTCAACGACAACTGGGACTACTACGTGCCTTACGCCTTCACCACGAACCATGTGGACAACACGCGCACGCTCACGCCAAGAGCAGGCCTGACATCGAGCAAGTACACCACCTTCCTGCCCTACGGACTGCCTACCCCCGATGGCGCCACGGCCTACCTGCTCACAAAGCGCGAAGGCACCACATTGGTGTTCAAGCAGGTGTATGGCATGGAGCCACTCACTCCTTACCTCGTCGTCACGGGAGCCCATGACGTGTCGCTCGCCTCCGACCAGGAGCAGCAGATACCCACCTACCAGCAGGCAACCGCAGCCATCGGACAGTCGCAAATCAACGTGAGCCACTACTCCCTGCGTGGCACCACGACCACCATCAACAACCAGACGGCCGCCGGCATGGGCGCATTCATCATGCAGGCCGACAACCTATGGCACCGGGTGAAGAAGACAGAGGGCTACACGGCAGCATACATCCCGCCCTACAGGGCCTTCATCCTGGAGAGCGCCGGGCCCACCGGCATCAACACCCTCTCCATGGAACTCATCGACGACGCCGACGGCATCGACTCCATCCTCACCATCGACCACGACGGCACCGAGCGATGGTACGACCTCAACGGACGCGAGCTGCCCGGCAAGCCACAGCACGGCATCTACATCCACAACGGGAAGAAACACGCAAAATGACATGAAGACGATAAAAAGAAACATCCTCGCACTGGCGATGGCTCTCATAGCCGACACTACCCCGACGACAGTACCTTGATACCGTTGCCGGGGGTGAGTGTATTCCCTTTTTCATGTTTTTCGCCGAAAAAAGGAGGGAAGTAGTGCCACTTCGCAAAAAAATGATTAATTTTGCACCGCTAAAGCAAAAATCAGTCAAGAGATGAACATATTGGAATTAAGTGAACAAGAGATAGGCCGCCGGCAAAGTTTGGAAGAGCTGCGCAAATTAGGCATCGACCCCTACCCGGCCGCCGCATACCCTACCAACGCCTTCTCTACCGACATTCGAGAGGAGTTCAGCGACGATGCTGAGCCTCGCGCCGTGGTGGTGGCAGGTCGCATGATGGGCCGCCGCGTGATGGGCAAGGCCAGTTTCATGGAGCTGCAAGACTCCAAAGGCCGCATCCAGGTCTATGTCAAACGCGACGACATCTGCCCCGGCGAGGACAAGACGCTCTACAACACCGTCTTCAAGAAACTGCTCGACATCGGCGACTTTGTCGGAGTCAAGGGCTTCGTCTTCCGCACGGAGACAGGAGAAATCAGCGTGCACGCACAAGAGCTGACGCTGCTCTCCAAAAGCCTCAAGCCCCTCCCCATCGTAAAATACAAGGACGGCGTGGCTTATGACAAGTTCGACGACCCAGAGCTTCGCTACCGCCAGCGTTACGTTGACTTGGTGGTGAACGAAGGCGTGAAGGAGACCTTCCTGCAACGTGCCACGGTGATACGCACCATGCGCCGCGTACTCGACGATGCCGGCTACACCGAGGTGGAGACCCCGACGCTGCAGATGATTGCCGGCGGTGCCAGCGCACGCCCCTTCATGACCCACTTCAACGCCCTGGACCAGGACATGTACATGCGCATCGCCACCGAGCTCTACCTCAAGCGCCTCATCGTGGGCGGATTCGAGGGCGTGTATGAGATAGGAAAGAATTTCCGCAACGAGGGCATGGACCGCAACCACAACCCGGAGTTCACCTGCATGGAACTCTACGTGCAATACAAGGACTACGAGTGGATGATGTCGTTCACGGAGAAGTTGCTCGAGACCATCTGCATCGCCGTCAACGGCAGCACGGAGCGCGAGATCGACGGCCAAGTGGTGAGTTTCAAGGCCCCCTATCGCCGCCTCCCCATCCTCGACGCCATCAAGGAGAAGACCGGTCACGACCTCTACGGCAAGAGCGAGGAAGAAATACGCACCATCGCCCGTGAACTGGGCATCGAGGTGGACGAGACGATGGGCAAGGGCAAGCTGATAGACGAGATTTTCGGCGAGACCTGCGAGGGCAGCTTCATCCAACCCACCTTCATCACCGACTACCCGGTGGAGATGTCCCCCCTGACGAAGATGCACCGCTCGAAGCCCGGCCTCACGGAGCGTTTCGAGTTGATGGTGAACGGCAAGGAACTTGCCAACGCCTACTCGGAGCTCAACGACCCGCTGGACCAGGAGGAGCGCTTCAAGGAGCAGATGCGCCTTGCCGACAAGGGCGACGACGAGGCGATGATCATCGACCAGGACTTCCTCCGCGCCCTGCAATACGGCATGCCACCCACCAGCGGCATCGGCATCGGCATCGACCGCCTCACCATGCTCATGACTGGCAAGACCTACATCCAGGAGGTGCTCCTCTTCCCGCAGATGCGCCCGGAGAAGAAAGCTCCGCGTAGCAGCGTGGCCGAATGGGCCGCCATCGGAGTGCCGGAGCAATGGGTGCCCGTGTTCAACAAGTGCGGCTACTACCTCGTGGGAGACATCCGCGAGGTGAACCCCCAGAAGCTGCAGATGGACGTCTGCGGCATCAACAAGAAATACAAGCTTGGCTACGACAACCCCAAGGTGGAGGAGTTCGCCAAGTGGATAGAGGCCGCCCAGGCATAACCAGAAGACACCAACCCCGCCGCCGGGGAGTTCCCCGGCGGCACAACGCATCGAGCCATGCACAACTGTGGAAAGACAGCCATCATCGGCGGCGGCAGCTGGGCCACCGCCATCGCCAAGATTGTAGTGGGGCACACCCACCACATCGGATGGTACATGCGCCGCGACGACCGCATCGCCGACTTCCTGAGAATGGGCCACAACCCGGCCTACCTCACCAGCGTGCATTTCAACACCGACGAAATATTCTTCTCCAGCGACATCAACAAGGTGGTGGACCTCTATGACACCCTCATTTTCGTCACACCATCGCCCTACCTGAAAAACCACCTCAAGAAACTCAAGACGCGCATCCGCGACAAGTTCATCATCACCGCCATCAAGGGCATCGTGCCCGACGAGAACTTGGTGTGCTCGGAGTATTTCCACCAAGTGTATGACGTGCCATACGAGAACCTTGCCTGTATCGGAGGCCCCTCACACGCCGAGGAGGTGGCCTTGGAGCGTCTCTCCTACCTCACCGTGGGTTGCGCCGACTTGGACAAGGCGCAAGCCTTCACCCAACTCTTGTCGAGCAATTTCATCAAGACCAAGACAAGCAGCGACGTGTTAGGCATCGAATACTCCTCGGTGCTGAAAAATGTCTATGCCATCGCAGCCGGCATCTGCAGCGGCCTGAAATACGGCGACAACTTCCAGGCCGTCCTCATGTCGAACGCCGTGCAGGAGATGAGCCGCTTCCTCAAAGTCATCAGTCCATCGGCAGAGCGCAACGTCTATGACTCCGTCTATTTGGGCGACTTGCTTGTCACCGGCTACTCCAACTTCTCCCGCAACCGCGTCTTCGGAACGATGATTGGCAAGGGTTACAGCGTGAAGAGTGCGCAGATAGAGATGGAGATGATCGCCGAGGGTTTCTTCGGCACCAAGTGCATGAAGGAAATCAACCGCCACCTCCACGTCAACATGCCCATCCTCGACGCCGTCTATAACATCCTTTATGAGCGCATCTCGCCGCAGATAGAGATCAAACTCCTCACCGACAGCTTCAGGTAAGGAGGACCCCCACCGATGACCACCCCTCTAAACCATTTCCCGCAGCGCCTTGTCGGCATCCTTCTCGCCACATTGTTGCACATCATCTGTCAGCAAGCATACGGTGCCGATGCCGACACCACTTTCGTATATCTGCGTAATGGCGGACTGGACGCTTACCCGTCGGAGGTGGCGACGGTGGGCGAATGGACAAGCGACGGGCTGCAAGTGACGTGGCACGATGGCACCATCGTCAGCTACGCCCCCGCCGACATCGCCAAAGTGAGCCATGAAGCCCCCGCCGAACTGCCACGCCTGACGACGATGAAAATCAACAACAAGTACAACGACCAAGTGTATGCCGACGTGGAAGGAGAGGTCGTGGGCAACCGCGTCAACCTGACCGTTGGCTGCATCGGCAAGTGGCTGACCCCCTCCTTCCAACTGTCGGAGGAAGATGCGGCAGCGTATATCGACGGTGAGCGCCAGCAGAGCAAGGTGAGCCGCCATCGCTTCGACCACGACATGACATACACCGTCGCCCGCGAGGGCATGCGCATCCTGCGCCGCAGAGCCGAGGACGCTACCATCACCGAACAGGTGACACCCCTCCATCTCACAGCAAGCCAACTCTCCACCAATGCCCCGAGCAACTACGACGAGGGTCTTGACAAGGTGCTCGACGGCGACCCCTCCACCTTCTTCCACTCCACTTGGGGACAGGGAGACTATCAGAATTTGCCAGAAGACAGTTGCCCGCATATCGTCATCCACCTGCCGGAGGCCGTGCGCCACGTGCAATGGACAATGACGACACGCTCCGACGCCGACCGCATGCCCCGAGTGATAGAACTTCAAGCCTCCAACGACGGCGTGGCGTGGGAGCACGTGGCCACCTACACCACCTCCGACGGCCTCCCCACCCAACCGGGCGGCACGTTCACCTCGCCCACGACAGACCTCGGCGGCGAGCGCACATCCCTTCGAATCATCCAGCGGGTGGCCTCTTACAAGAACTATTTCTGCGTGGCCGAATTGCGTATCTCGAAAGTGACGGTGGGCGAAGATGGGCCGTCATACACATACGCCATGGAGCCTTACGGCCATGACTACACCGTGCATGTGGAGTGGCTTTCCGACAAGGCGATGGGGGTGCCTCTCGTCACCATCAACACCAGCAACGGGCAGATGATCAGCAGCAAGAACTACTACGTGGATGCGGAAATAACCATCGACGGTGCCGGTGTCTTCCCGTCAATGGATGCCACCCCGGTACACATCAAGGGTCGTGGCAACACCAGTTGGAGTTCCAACCCATGGGACAAGAACCCCTACCGGTTGAAATTCGACGAGAAACAGAAACCTTTCGGGCTGACCAAGGGAAAAAGTTGGGTACTGCTGGCCAACAAACAGACTGGTTCGATGATGACCAATGCCATCGGCATGAAGGCCGCCTGCCTGACGGGGACGGCAGGAGCCAACCACATCATCCCTGTGGACCTCGTCATCAACGGCCAATATCGCGGCAGCTACAACTTCACCGAAAAGGTGGGGTTCGCCAACAACAGCATCGACTTGGACGACGAGAGCGATGCCGTGATGCTTGAACTGGACACCTATTACGACGAGGCATACAAGTTCAAGAGCAACCCCTACAACCTGCCTGTCAACATCAAGGAGCCCGACTTCAGAGAGGGCCTCACCCAACTGACGTTGAAAGACATCTCGACAGACTTCAACAATGTGATGAAACAGTTGAGCAGCGGTGGCGAAATAGCCGACCTCATTGACTTGGAATACCTGGCCCGCTATCTCTTGGTGTGCGACCTGATAGAGAATTACGAACTACACCACCCGAAAAGCACCTTCCTCTACAAGGAGCATGTGAAGAGTGACAGCAAATACATTTTTGGACCCGTTTGGGACCTCGACTGGGCTTATGGCTACGAACTTCACAAAAACTATTTCGTCAGCGAGCAAGAGGCCGACTTCTACAGCAGGGTGCGGTTGGAGGCGCGGCAGTTTGTGCGCGACCTGCGCTATGTGAGCAAGCAACTCGACCGTATCTATTACAAGGTGTGGACGCAGTTCATGACATACCATCTCGCCGAACTGCTCGATTTCTGCGACGACTACAGCACCTTCGCCCGCCAATCATTTAAGAACAACCAAACCAAATGGGGAGATGGCGGCAACTATGCCACCGAAGCCGCCAATGCCCGCCAATGGCTACAGCAGCGTGCCAACCATGTTTACAAGAACCTCACCGCCTACGACCTGACCGAGGAAGAACTGAACGACGGCACCGGCATTGTCAACACGCCGGGCGACTTCTCCTGGCAGGACGGCACGATGGAAGGCTTTGCCGACATTTACACGCTACAAGGGCAATGCGTGAAGCACCATGTGCCCGCCGCCGAGTTGCGCCGACATCTCGCACCCGGCATCTACATCGTAAACGGCAAGAAAATGGTGGTCAAGTAAAAGCTATATGGCTAACGGGATACTGATAATTTTTATGATTTTCCGCATCTTTCCGTATCCATCTCATCATCAAAAATTTATTGTATCTTCTATTTGACAATCTAAGGTTTATATATGAAAGAACCGCTGGGTATTGGCTAAGTGGGATTTAGCCTCATTCCCCGACGATGCCTAATCGCTCCAATTCGTATCCCCTGATTTGCAGGATGAGCAAATGCAGCTGCGTCTTCCCTACCAGTTGCTTCACCTTCGGTCCTTCAGCATAACGGCGTATCTGCTCCTCCGCCTCCGTCCATTGTCGTGCGGCCTCCGTTTCAGTGGCATCGTTCTTGAGGTATTTCAGTTCGAGGATGTAACTGTGTGCCACCATCGGGTAGTGCGAGAAGTCGGGCATGAGGAAGAAGTCGCAGTAGCCGTGGTTCAGCTCCACTTCTGGTGCGACGAGGTAGTAGGGATTGAACGTCAGGTAGGCATTCATGAACCCTTGCAGGTTGCGTTCACCTTCTATCAATTGTCTTACACTCGTCGTCTCGCGGTAGGCGGCGGCGATGGTCTCCAACATGGGGCGCCACTCGCCACGCAGGGCGGCACCCTTGAACACCTCGTTCAGCAGGGTGACATCCACCTTGGCGATAGCCTCATATTCTCGCAGTAGCCAGTCGTAGTACTGTCGGCGCACGTTGTTGTTGGGGATGACGAGGCGTAAGTCGGCACCATCAACTTCACCTATGGTGAGCATACCGTAGTAGAACAGCAAACTGATGAAATTCTCTCGGTCGGCGACTCGGCTGGCATCGAAAGACTCCTGGAGCCGGCTGACGATGAAGCCCTTCTCCGCCACCTGGTGGATGATGCCGCGCCGGTAGTTGTCGAGGGTGTCGAGTTGGATGAGTTTCCGCATCTTGGCATAGTCGGTCCGCGTGTTGGGGTCAATCATCTCTTCCGGGCTCGCTCCCGTCTGCATCAGGCGGTTAAGGTAGTAGAGCACCATGTCGCAGTTGAACATCTTCGGGTCGCGTTTGAGGGCTCTCTTTGAGAAGCAGTATCCATCATACCAAGGCTTCATCTCGGCGAGCAAATCCTCCTCCGTGTGCCCTGCGAACTTCCCCGCCTCCTTGTAATAGCGTATCATCCCCCGCACGTCCTCCTCGGAGAAGCCGAGCATCATGTTGAATTCCGCCCTTGTGGAGATGTTGCTTGCGATGTTGAATCCCGAGGTGAGGTCGTCCATCGTGACAGGCGACACGCCCATCATAAGGATGCGTGAAAAGGTGGGCTTGAATAGTTTGAAGGTGTCGCGGTAGAAGCCGTAAGCGTGGGTGAGCCCGTGGTAGATGGCCTCCCCCTCCTCGTTGAGCACGGTGTTGGTGAAGTTGTCATACTCGTCGATGATGAGGTAGAGTTGGGCGCCGGTTCTGCGTGCCGACTCGTGGATAAAGACGATTTTTCCAAGCATGGAATTCTCTTTCAGAACTCCCTCTAAAAACCAATCAGGATAGAATGTGGCATAATCCTTGGCGAAGAAGTCAAGCATATTGCAGCAGTAATTTTCGAAGTTGGTCTTCAGTACATCGGATGTACCACTCACCATCGAGAAGTCGAGGTATAAGATTTGGAACTTCCCTCGCTCCTTGGTGGGGTGGTCGGCAATCCACAGTCCTTCGAACAGTTCGTGGAAGTTGTCACGCTCGTTGATGTCATAGTAGGCGCGGAGCATGCTCAGGAAGACACTCTTGCCAAAGCGGCGTGGACGGATGAGGAACAGGAAATGATCGGTATCTTCCATAATGGGGAGATACTTCGTCTTATCGACGAAATAAAGACCCTCACGCCTCAGTTGCTTGAAGTCGGAGATGCCGTAGGGGAGAAGCTTGACTGGTGCCATTGTTTGCTCGTTTTGGATAGACGTTGCGAAGATAATCATTTTTGGTGACATCTCCAAATTTTAGCCCCGACAAGACAACAATTATTTTTTCAATCAATGAAATAAAACCAAGCCCCCACCCCCGAAAGAGGGTGGGGGCTGACAAAGACAAAGTATGGGTGCCTCAGAGTTGTCTTTCGATAATTTCGAGGCACATTCTTGAGTTGTGGTATGGGCATTTCCAGAAGCCGGCCTTGTCGTCGCGGCGGTTGATGTTGCCGTCGGGGTCGCAACTCCACCACCATTCTCCGCCCTCGCGGTCGATGAGGTGGTCTTTGATGTATTGCCAGCAGTTGTCGGCCTTTTTCAGGGCCTCCTCGTCGCCGAAATACTGATAGATGTTGTAGAACCCCACCACGGTCTCCGCCTGCACCCACCAGTGGCGGTCGGTGTCCACATAGCCGGTGTCGAGGTTTGCCTCGTGCACCATGGAGCCGTCGGCATTCAGCCCCTTTTCAGAAGCCTTGGCCACGAGTTTCACGACAGGCTCCACCTTCTCCAGCACCTCCTTGTCGCCCAGGACAAGCGCCGCCTCGTGCATGAGCCATGAGCACTCGATGTCGTGTCCATAACTCTCCAAGGCTCCGGCGCCCCTTGTCCAGTCGTTCTCAAAGAAGAGGTCGAGGTGGTGCGTCTCCGGATTGAGTATTTTGTCGGTGAAGATGTAGATGAGGTTGCGCAAGGCACCCTCCACACGCATCATCGTCTCGTCAGGCACGGCGACATCAACCATCTGCACGGCCCCCACGACAGGCAGGTAGTCGTAGGGAGCGGAGGAAGACCGGAGTTCCTTGAGGCAGCGATACAGGTTGGTGTATGGCTCAATGATGTGCAGGTGGGTGTTCTGCGACTTGGGGTAGTTGGCGTCGAGTTCAGAGAGACGCATGTCGGCTATCTCGCCCCACTCCCTTGTGCAAGCCTCGATGTATCCGTTGTGCACACTGTCGAAGGCGTGCTCCTCGATGCAGTCAAACAGTTCCAAGGCATAGTCGAGTGCCTCGTGGTCGCCCGTGGCACGTGCAAATTCCGTCAGGCCATAAATGGCGAAGCCGATGGCATAGAACTGCTTCTTCGTGTCGAGCGGGCATCCCTTGCTGTCAAGGCTCCAGAACACCCCACCATGCTCCTTGTCGTAGAAATGGTCGATGAGGTATCGCTTCGCCCTGTCGGCAGCCTTCAGGTATTCCGTCTTGCGCAGCACACGATAAGCCGCGGAGAAAGCCCACAAGATGCGGGCGTTGAGTATCGCCCCCTTCTCCGCATCGGGATGCAACACCCCCATGCCGTCCATGCGACCGTAAAAGCCGCCATTCCCCTCGTCCACCATGTGGTCGAGCCAGAAGTTGAGGATGTTGTTTTCCAGGACATCCCTCACTTCCGCCCTCATTTTGTTCACAATTCCATCCATGCTCCTATTTCTTGATGGGGTACAGACGCAGCAGATACAACATGATGACGAGGATGGCTGCCGGGAAGAGCGAGAACAAAGCCCACACCATGCTGCGCACCGCCTCCATATCAGTGATGGTGATGATGGTCTGACCAGCGGCGTCGGTGCCGGACTGGAAGCCCGACCATCCGAGGAAGAGTGCTACAAGCGAACCGGAGATGGCCGTTCCGAATTTCTGCGCCATCGTTCCCGAAGAGAAGATAAGTCCGGTGGACGATGTTCCGTTCTTCTCTGTGGCATAGTCTGCCACGTCGGCATACATCGACCACAGCAATGGCGAGTAAAGTCCCACACCCACAGATGTGAAGATGACGATGGCTACAAGCACCCAGATGTATTTCGGGTCCATAGGCACGAAGAAGAAAGCGATGGAGAACACCAGACATATGATGGCAGCCACGACAAATGCCTTCTTCTTCGACCCCATCCACTCAGTAAACTTAGGCGAGAGGCCGCCGAAAATCATGCAAGTCACCTCACCGAAGGTCATGAAGACGGTATAGTTGATGATGAGGCCGCTGACGGTGACATCCCCATGGAGGCAGTACTCCATGAGATAGCCCGCCACGGCGTAACGGAAGCCGTTGAAGAAATTGGTGCAGATGCCTATGAGTGTGAGGTAAATCCACGGCTTGTTCTTGAAGAGGTCAACAAACGGCTTGAAGGAGAATTTCTCCGCCCTGACGGGTTTCAGCCGCTCCTTGGTGAGCAGTCCGCAAGCCAGGGTCATGAGTGTCGCCACCAGTCCGAGGCATGCGCCGAGTACGGCATACTGGTGCTGGTCGGAACCACCCACCATCTTCTGCAGGTAGGGGAATGAAAGCAAGGTGATGAAGCCCATGGCGTAAGCACCCACCATGCGGAAAGACGAGAATTGGTTTTTCTCGTTGTCATCGTCGGTCATCACGCCGAGAAGCGAGCCGTAAGGCACGTTCACCGCCGTGTAGGTGGCCATCATGAGCAGGTAGAGCGAATAAGCATAGATGCGCTTGCCCACCGGCCCAAAGTCGGGTGTGTAGAGCAGCAGTGCGAAGACGAGTCCGAGCGGCACGGCTCCGAAGATGAGCCATGGCCTGTAGGTGCCCCATTTCGACTGGGTGCGGTCGGCGAGACTTCCCATGAGAGGGTCGGTGACGACGTCGAACATCCTTGCGATGAGCATGAGCGTTGCAGTGTCGGCCACGGTGAGGCCGAAGACGTTGGTGAAGAACAAGGGGAACGCGATGGACATCACTTTCCATGTGATGCCTCCAGCAGCTGCGTCGCCCAGAGCATATCCGATTTTTTCTTTTAATGTTGCCATTTTGTTGAAATATGTTTAAAGGTTTGTGAATCCGATGGCTCTGTTTTTAGCCACAAGGCGCTTGATGGTTTCCACGGAGGCAGCGGTGAAGAGGCCGTCCTCCGGGGTGTTCATGCAGTAGTCCACGAGTTGGTCGATGGTGGATGTAGCCACGTGCATGCGTGTGTCGCTCGAAGCATAATAGATGAATACCTTGCCGTCTTCATCGGCAATCCATCCGTTGGCGAAGACAACGTTCATCACGTCGCCCACATACTCCCATCCCTCCGGGACGAGGAAATACCCTCCCGGCTGTGCGATGACGCGTGTGGGGTCGTCCAAGGCCGTCATGTACATGTAAAGCACGTATCTCAGTCCGCTTGCGCAGCCCCTCACGCCATGGGCCAGGTGCAGCCATCCCTTGTCGGTCTTGATGGGATGCGGGCCCTCCCCGTTCTTCACCTCCATGATGGTGTGGTAGTGTCGAGGGTTGATGATTTTCTCCTCCGTTATCTCGGCGTGAGTGATGTCGTCCACCAACGCCCATCCGATGCCTCCTCCAGAACCGGTGTCGATGAAGCCATCCTGCGGCCTGGTGTAGAAGGCGTATTTCCCATCCACAAATTCAGGGTGCAGCACCACGTTGCGCTGCTGGCTCCTCGTCTTGAGGTCGGGCAGTCGCTCCCAGTTGACGAGGTCCTTGGTCCTGGCGATGGCCGCCGTGGCCGTGGCCGCCGAGAGGTCTCCCGGCTTGGTGTCGTCGTGCCGCTCGGCGCAGAACACGCCATACACCCATCCGTCCTCATGCTGTGTGATGCGCATGTCGTAGATGTTCGTGGCCGGAATGACGTCGTCGGGCATGGTGACAGGCTCGTCCCAGAAGCGGAAGTTGTCGATGCCGTTGGGACTTTCCGCCACGGCGAAGAAAGACTTTCTGTCTGCTCCCTCCACCCTGACGATGATGACATACTTTCCGTTCCATTTGATGGCCCCGCTGTTGAGCGTGGCGTTCATCATGATGCGCTGCATGAGAAAGGGGTTGTCCTTCTCATCGAAGTCGTATCTCCAGGTGAGCGGCGTGTGCTCCGCCGTCACGATGGGGTATTTATATTTGGTGTAGATGCCGTTGCCACCCTCCATGGGTTCGTTTTCCCGTGAGAGGAGTTGCTCGTGGCGTGTCTTGAGGGCTTCCACCCTGGTTTTGAAATCATTCATCATAAAAATGCTTTATTGGTGTTTCAGGATAAGGGATGTTTCAGGGTTGTATTTCCTTGAGGAACAAGGTATTGTCGGCCTCATAGAGTTTTTTGAAATCCTCTGCGCTCTGCTGCTTGGGGTCGGGAGCGAAATACTCCACCTTGTCCTTTCCGCTGTAGTTGCGCCAGGTGAGGAAATAGCTGAGGGGGTACTTGTCCATGATGGGCTTCAGCACGCGGGTCCACCAGGTGGAGTCGGGTATGTTCTTGAAACCGCATTCTGTCATGGCAAACAGTTTGCTGTTGTCCTTGGCAAACTGGCTGATGAAGTCGAGGTCGGCTGTAAGCTGCTTGACGAAGTCCTCCTCCGTCCCCCATTGGTAGGCATCCTCTCCGATGAGTTGCACGCGGTCGTTGCCGGGATAGCGTTGCATGAAGCGCTGCTGGTCCCATCCTCCGTCGAGGTTGGGCGAATAGCTCCAGAGCAGGTTGTCCAGGCCCTGTGCGTTGAGGAAGTCCTGCAGGGTGTTCCACAAGCCATGGAATTGCTCGTCGGTGCACAGTTTCTGTCCCCACCAGAACCACGAACCGTTGTTCTCATGCCATGGTCTGAAGATGACGGGGATGGGGGTGCCGTCATCGGTCTTGAGCGTCTTGAGGAAGTCCGCCACGCGGGTCATCCATGTGTTGAATTTCTCCTTGACGGAGTCGTTGTCGAGGATTTGCGCCACTACGGTGGTGTCGCTCACATCCCATGCGTCGCCTCCCGTGACGGGATTGCGGGGGTGCCAACTGATGGTGACGATGCCACCCCTTTGATGGTGCTTGACGATGGCGTCGTGGATGCGTGTGAAGGCCACGCGGTCGAGGTTCTGCGAGTCGGCCAGTTCGATGCCTCCGAGGTCGAAGCCCATGACGGCGGGATAGTCGCCCACTGTTTCCAGCACGTCGCTTCGCTCCACTCCCGGCATGGTGTCTCCGTCCCATGTCAGTCCGTAGAAGGGGTCGTCCTGGTGCCCGTACATATAGCCTTTCTGCTGCAAGGCCTGCAGCCGGTCGAGCAGTTGCTCGGCTCCGGTTTTCACGGTCTCTGGTTTGTTGCACGCGGCAAGCATGATGGCAGCTATTGCCAGCAATGTGAAATGTCTCATGTTATCTTAAGTGCATTTGTTCCAACAACCAATTCTCCCACTCGTCCCACTGTTCCTGGTACCAGAAATGCTCTGTCATCTGATAGACGCTGAGCGTCTTGGGTGCAGTGACGACATTATATACGGAGTAAGCCGAGTTGGGCGGCACCACCTCGTCGTTGTATCCGAAAGAATACCACCCCGGGCAAGTCACCCTCTTGGCGAAATTCACACCGTCGTAATACCTTGCTCCCTCCACCTTTTTCATGTCTGGTTTTTCCACGTTGTAGAAATAGTGCGGCCAGCCGCAGGCTTTCTTCTGCAGGGCGATTTCATAGTCGCACATGGCATCGTGTACGGGAGCGAGGAAGGTGATGCGCTTGTCGAGTGCAGCCACGGCGAGCGAGAGGAATCCACCCTGCGACGAACCGGTAACACCCACGTCGGTACCGTTCCACTGCGGCAATGATGCGATGTAGTCCACAGACCTCACGGCCCCTGTCACCACGCGCTTGTAGAAATTCTTGTCGGGCTGGTCGAGGTTGGACTCCCAATACCCGTCGAGCGCCGCCCCGCCCAAGTCCTGGTAGAACTCTCTTGGCATGGTGACGGTGATGCCATGGATGCCTATCTCGAGGGTGATGGCCCCTTGCGAGGCGGTATAGATGTCGCCGCCGTATGGTCTTGCACCTGCTCCCGGCACACGCAGCAGCGCCGGGTATTTCCCGGGTTTCACCGGCACGCACAGTATTCCGTAGATGCGGCTGTCGGGCCTGGTGTTGACGAAACTCACCTCATAGACGTTGACGGTCTCCGTACACCTCTCGGGGAGAAGCTTCATGTGAGGGTCGAGGGCGTGCTGCCGTGCATCGGCGAGGGCCTTTCCCCAGAATTGGTCGAAGTCTGCCGGGCACTGCGTGGCGGGCATGAGTTTCTCAGGCGAGAAGGCTGCGGTGCACATCCCCACATAGTCCTTCCCCTCCACATGGGCGGTGACTTTCAGGCGGTAGAAACCCGGGGTCTTCATCGTGCCGGTCCATTTCATCGTTCCGTCGGAGAGTTTCACATGACTCTTCTTCACGTCGGGATACATCACGGGGCCGGCCTCGTAGTCGATGTCCACATTGTCGAGCAGCGTCCCCGACTTCCTCACGTTGACGACGAAATTGGCCTTCTCGCCAGCGGTGTAGTTCCAGTCCTTGTGGTCGGGCGTGACGCTCACGGTGATGTTGTAACCCCTGATTTGGGCATGCAGGGGGATGAGGATGGCGACGAGCGCCAGGAGGGTTGTCAGTCTTTTCATAACAATGAATGTGTGTTCTGTTGATGATTGATTATCCATGGGTCATGCTATTTCCCTATTGCCGCCATTCTGTCCACCTCTGCCTTGACCACCTTGAGTGTCGAGGTGTCGGTGGCGAAGACGGAGTTGAGGCCCTGGTCTTCCTGTGCCGGGTCGCCGGTATAATCGTCGCCCACCTGCCACTGGTTGTGCTTGGGAGAAGCGAAGCCACCCCACCCCCAGAAGTTGCAGCCAGCGAAATATCCTCCGCTCTCGGCATTGTCGCCCACGAGCGAGAAGGTATATTTGTAGAAGGCGTCGCGCCCCTTGGTCGGCGTGTCCTTGGTGAAGAGGAAGCCGTCGCGTGGGTAGCCGAACTCCTCCATGACGAGTGGCTTCTTGATGCGGGCGCATATTTCAAGATGCCGGTCGATGTAGTCCTTCGCCTTCACGCAACTGGAGTCCACATCCTCCACGAGGTGGTCCTTTCTCGCCCACGACCAGTTGAACGGCCAGAGGTGTATGTTGCAATAGTCGATGTTCTTGTCGGAGCAGATGCGCTCCCAGGCGTCGAAGTCGCCCTCGCAGCCCCATGCCCCCTCGCTTCCCACGGAGATGAGGTGGTTGGGGTCGAGGCTCCTGATGAGTGCCGAAGCCTCAGCAAGCCATTTCTCGAAAGCCGGCAGTGCCTCCTTGCTGAATGCCCTTGGCTCGTTGCCTATCTGCCACGACATGATGGCGGGGTCGTCGATGTATTTCACCCCGGTGTATTGGTTGGTGCGCGAGATGATGAAGCGCACATAGTCGTAGAAGAGTTGGTGAGCCTTCTCGTTACTGGCATATTTCTCCACAAATTTCATATAGGCGGGGTAGCCGTCCTCGTTGGGCCGGGGGGCCTTTCCTTCTCCTGCATGCTCCAAATAGAAACCATATCCCCCACTCCACTCCCAGGAGTTGTTGAGATACAACACCGCCACCATGTCGCGCTTGCCCATCTCCTGCAACAGGAAGTCAAGGCCGGCGAGGATGGTGTCGTTGTACTCACCGGGCTTCACCTGCAGCGTGGGCTCCACCTTGGTGGTGACCCCTCTCTCTCCATCGCTTCCCACGAGCACGCGCAGGTTGTCGATGCCCATCTCCTTCATGTAGTCGAGTTCGCGGCAGAGACGGTCGCGGTCGCCTCCCTGTCCCTCGCTTCCGAGGATGGCCCCATACCAGAAATTGGTGCCTACATAATAATAGGGTTTCCCGTTTCTCGTGAAATGCCCGTCGTTTACGCGCACGAAGGGGTCTTCCGAGGCGGCTTGCTGGTTGCATGCCACAAGTGTCATTGCCATGGCAAAAAAGGTGAGTAGTTTCTTCATGTTTTGATAGGTTTGCAATTTGGTGCAAAAGTAAGGATTTTTATACAAATAGAATAATACTATCTTGCTTTTGTTTGATATTATTTTACTAATAAGGATTTTAGGGGGATAGGGGATATCGTGACTATGGATACTATAGTCACGATAGACACTATAGAAACTATAGTCACTATAAAGCCTATCCCTCAAAAAAATCTCCCCCGGAGGCCGGAGGAGATTTTTTTACTCATTGGAAGAGCGCATCTACAATATCTGTTTCTGTCCATTCGAGCTCATCACGGTCGCAGAGCCCCATCCACCAGAGACCGGTGGTGTTGTACTGCTTGAATTTCTGCACCATGTATTGAGCGTATTTCACCCTTTCGGCCATTGCCGGGTGCTTTCCGATGGCTCCGAACTCTCCGAGGATGTAAGCCACACCCAATTCTTCTGAGAAGCGCTTCTCAATCCTGGTGAAGATGTCGTCAATCTCCTGCTGGCAGGTGGTGTCGAACATGTAGATGTACCACTGCTGCGAGTTGGGGTCGGAGGTGTCGTTGCAGAACCAGTAGGGGTCGTAGCTGTGAATGGATGCGAGGATGTGGTTGGGATGGATGTCGTTGGGGATTTCCATTCCAGCCAGTTTGGCAGCCGTACTACCGGAACTGTATGGGTTGACCATGAGGTTGCGGTATTCGTTGTTGCCTCCAGTAGCCCTGACCACGTCCACGAAGTCCTGCTCGAGTTTGTTGACAGCGGTGTAGCAAGTCTCGTCGGCGGGGTCGTCCCATTCTCCGCTGGCGCTGAGGATTTCGTTGAAGGCCTCGAAGACCAGTCGGTCGTCATAGTCGCGGAAGCGTGTGGCAATCTGCGTCCAAAGGCTCTTGAAGCGCTCGCTGATGGTGTCGTAGTTGTCCATGTCGGCCCTGAGCCACGAGTCCGCACCGTCGCCAGAGTCGTGCTGAATGTTGAGGATGCAGTAGCATCCGGCATTGAGCACCATGTTGACCACCTCCTCCACGCGGTTCATCCAGTCCTTGCGTATGGTGCCGTCGGCGTTGCAGTGTATCCCCCAAGTCACCGGCACGCGGATGGTCTTGAAGCCCTTTTCAGCGATGAAGTCGATGATTTCCTGTGTGGTTTCCGGCTGTCCCCACGATGTCTCGAAGTCGTAAGGTGTCTTGTCCTCCGGGTCCCACCATGAGCCTGACGGGTTGGCGTCGAGGGTGTTGCCCAGGTTGTAGCCCAGACCCATTTTCTCCACGAAGGTGAAAGAACTCATGAAGGGGTCGTTGGGGTCGAGGCCGATGCCGTTTTGGTTGATGGCCAAGGACTTGACTATAGAACCCGACTTGACGGTGAGCGTCGTGGCTCGTTTCTCGCCCTCGTTCTTCACCACCTCGAGTTTGGTGTAGGAGAGTTTGTTGGTGTAACCATGCCCGGCATGTACGGCGAGTTTCACCCATGTGGTGTCGCCCACCTCTGCCGTCCAGTCGCCGTCGGCTTCAATGCCGATGACTGCCGTACCCCTTCCCATGGAGAACTGTAGTTCGGAGACGGGCTTGGCATCCTTGGTGAGTTCGATCTTGCTGGCCTTGCCTGTGCGGAGGCCATTGTCAATATTGTTGTCGAGGTCGTCGCTGCAGCTGTAGAGGCCCATGGCCATGAGTGCCATCAGCACGACGCCAAAAGAATTTCTCATTTTCATGATCGTAGGTTTGAATGTTTATTTCTTCTTGTAGAAGATTCTCACATTGTCGATGCAGACATCGATGGCACCTTTTGCCGTGCCTTGGTTGATGGACTGCAGTCGGAACTGGTTGATGCCGGCAGTGACGATTTCAGCGTATGTGAGGCCCGTGAAGCATGGGATGTTGCTCAGCGGCATGACATGGCGATACCATTTTCCCTTGGGGTTCTCGTCGTTGATGTCGGCAAGCACCGGATGGAAGAACTCAAAGACGCCTGCTCCGTAGTCCACCCAGTTGAAATTGTCATACTGGTTCTCCGTGTTGTCGAGAGGCTGTATCATGTACCTGATGTATCCCGGGAACACCCCGTTGTTGTAGTCGCAATAGTTGTCATAGACCTCCATGGCGAGATACACCTCGTCGGCAGTGGCCGTTTCGGGTATGATGTCGAAGGATGGCAGTGCGAAGGAATGGCCGTCCCAGTCCTTCCTGAAGTAAATCATCTTTCCCCACCACTGCTGTCCTTCGCTCTCCACGGTGATGCGCGCATACTTTCCATCGCTGGTGTATGGCGGCAGTCCGGGTGTGGCAGCCTCATAGACGGCGTTGGGGTCCCATCCGTTGTCGGTGGCATCCTCGCCCTCGAAGTTGGTGAGCAAGCAACTGTAGTTGCAGAAGAGGATGGAGGCGCTGCCGCCCGGCGTGGTGACGGTGAGCAGGCCGTTGGTGTCGGCGGATGGCATCCTCGGCATGGTGAAGGTGATGGCATCCTCGCTCTCAGCCACAACAAACTGGTCGGCGGTGAGTGTGACATCGCCGAAGGCGACGGTTTCCACCTGTATGAACTCCCTTCCTGTGAGTGTCACCTCCTCACCCGGCACGGGCATGTCGGACGTGACGTCGAGCAGGATGGGGCGTCCTGGCAGCACGGAGAAGTCGATGTAGGTGGTGCCGCTGGCGCACTCGATGACGAGCGTTCCGTTCTGGAAGGGCAGGCTCGGCATGGTGACGTTGAGTTGCGAGGAGGTCTCGTATGCTTGCGTGCGGTTGTTGAGTTTGTGGTCGGCCATGACGGTGGTCACCCCGGCAGCCTCCACGTGGTTTCCACCGATGGTCTCCCACACAGTGGTGTCGAGTTCCTCAGCCGTGATGTCGGTGAAATAGACTTTCTCGATGTCCACGAGGTTGAGGCCATAGACGCTGATGACGTCTCCTGCCTTGCGTGGGTAGGAGCCTTGCACGCGTGAGATGGAGGGAGAAGGCGCGGTGATTTTGAACGAATAGGTAGCCGTCCCGTGCGAGGTCTCCACCCTGATTTCATCCTTGAGGCTGCTGTCGAAGGCGGTGAGAATGAAGCCGTCTTCTTCAGCCGGCACGGAGAGGATGATGCTGTGCGGCGTGTTGAGCGTCGGGTTGAAACTGATTTTCTGGTCGTTGATAAATACTTGCTGCACATCGGCGAGGTTGCGTCCGATGACGGCGATGGTCTGCCCTGTGCTTGCCTTGGCGAAGAGGCTGTCGGCCTTGGCGGGGTCGCAGGCTCTCACGCCGGTGATTTCCGGCGTGCCCATGCCCTCCTTGTCGTCGCTGCACGATGCCATCGTGATGGGCAGCGTGGTGAATGCGGCGAGTGCGAGGCATGTCCAGGCGAGGTTGCGCAGGCTTTTCATATTGATGGTTGTCATAATACGTGCTTGATTTTACTGTTGTTACTCTCCGAAATCATAGTTCTGTGCCGGTTGCGTGAAATAGGGGTTCTGTATCACGTCGGTCTCCGGATAGGGCATGAAGATGTTGGCCTCGTTGAGGACGATGGGCAGGAGGTTCTTGTTCTGACTCACCAGGGCGTTGGCATCATACACATACCCTTCCTCCTTGGTCTTGAGGATGTTCCCGCTCTCAGTGGCGTTGTTGGCGTTCACATCCACATTCTTGGCCAGGAAGTCATTCCAGTAGATGGCTCCGTCGTAGTTGGTGTAGTCGGCGAAATACCAGCAGTCGGTGCCGCTGTTGAGGAAGGCACGGTAGCTGAAGGTGCCGTCGTCGTTCTTCAGGATGTCGTTCTCCCTGATTTCAAATGCCCTGTGCTGCTTGCTGTTGAAGAAGTTGAGCATGTACTGCGGCTTCCATCTGTACCACACCACCATGTCAAACCAGTTGAGGTATTCCATGCAGAACTCGATGCGCCTCTCCCTGATGAGGTCGTCGAAGGTGAAGGAGGTCTTTGCCGGCAACTTTGCCCTGAGCCTTGTGGCGTTGAAGGCGGCGAGGGCCTGCGGGTCGGAGGTGGAGTTCTGGTTGCCCAAGAGTGCCTCCGCCTTGGTGAGATAGACGTCGCTCAAACGCATGATGTAGGTGTTGAGTGGCGAGGCCATCTGGTCGAGTTCGCCTCCTGCATCTGCCTTTCTTCCGAGCACGCCCTTCTTCACCTGCATCCAATTCTTCTTGTAGGTGAAGCCTCCGGCATTGGTCCAGAGGTAGTCGTAGTGACGGCCATAGGTGAAGAACGTGCCTCTGAGGCGGAAGGAGTCGGCGGGCTCCTCATTGTAATAGTCGATCATGTCGGGCGAGGGACAGAGGGAGCCGCCCCATACGTTGACGTCGTCGGAAATGTCATTGGGAGCCAGGTCGGAGTAGGTGGCGTTCATCGAACCATACTCGTTGGAACTGGGTTTCGCCCACCTCAGCGCGAGGATGGTCTCCGGGTTGTCGTTGTTCTGCATGCGGAAGAGCTGCTCGTAGTCGTCCATGAGGGAGTACTGTCCGCAGTTGAGCACCTCGTCGCAGAGTGCCACCACTTGCTGCAGCGTGGCCTCGTCGCGATTGGCCTTGTTCCACCCGCTCTGTGCGAGCAGCACCTTGGCGAGCATGGCCTTGGCGGCATATCGCGAGGGGTGATGGTCGGCGCCCACGACAGGCAGCAGGTCGGCGGCCCGTTGCAGGTCTCGGATGATGAACTTCAGCACGTCCTCCTCCTTGGTGAGGGGACGGATGGGTTCGTTGATGATTTCCTGGTTGTTTTCATAAAGCACGATGTCGCCCCAGCCTCTGAGGAGGTAGAAATAAGCGGTTGCCCTGAGCAGGTAGCACTCGCCGTAGGCTTGGTTTTTCACGGCCTCTGAGACATCGCTTGTGGAATAGTTTCTCACATTGTCGATGGTCTCGGTGGTCATGCTCACCACGTTGTAAAGTGCCGACCATGCGGCGGCCACGTTCTCGTCGAGGCCGGTGAGCTGGAACCTTGCAAACTCAGAGCTGACGTATGGGTTCCACGCATCGTTGGCCCTGATGGAGCCCATGGCCATGAGGGAGCGGCGGTTGAACTCGTGCCAGGCGCGGTTGTAGAGCGGCTCGATGGCCTTGATGACGGCTGCATCGGTGTTGTAGTACGTGCTGGCGACATAATCGCTTTCCGGCGTCTTGTCAAGGAAGTCCTCTCCGCAACTTGCAAGTGAGAGGGCGAGGCAGCAGCACAGCCCGAAAGCCAATGGTTTGAATATCTTCGTTTTCATTTTTTCTGTCATGTTAAGATTTTCAACTGTGATGCGTAAAAATCAGAATCTCACCTTCAGACCGAAATTGTATATTCGCTGCGAGGGATACCTGTACATGTCGATGCCCTGCAGGATGACGCTCTGGTTGTAGGCGCCGATTTCCGGGTCGTAGCCGTCGTAACTGGTGATGGTGAAGAGGTTCTGTGCGTTGACATAGAGTTGCAACCAGTCGATGCCGATTTTGTTGGACCATTTCTTGGGCATGTTCCAAGCGAGCGAGAGGGTCTTCAGCCTGATGTACGTGCCATCTTCTATGAACCTGTTGCTCACGCGGTTGTTCTCGTTGAGGTTGGTGTGTGCGGGGTTGATGCGCTGCCCTTGTGCCGTGGCGGCGTTGGGTACATAGACGTTGGAGATGTCTGTTCCCAAACCGTTGGGGTCAATCATCTCCACCCGTGCGAAGTTGGCCACCGAACTCAGGTAGTTGCCCCAGTTGAGGTAGTTGGTGTGACGCTCGCGCACATAGTTGTAGATGTCGTTGCCCACGCTTCCGTTGAAGAAGAATGACAACTCGAAATTCTTCCACGTGATGACGTTGTTGATGCCGAAGGTGAAGTCGGGATTGGGGTCGCCGATGTATTTGCGGTCGCTCTCGTCGATGACGCCGTCGCCGTTGACATCCTCGAAGATGTAGTCGCCTACCCAGATGCCGTCCACCTGGATGGGATGCATCGTGCCGTCGGTGGCCACGGGCCTGGCCACGGGGAGGCGGTTGCCGTTCTGGTCGAGCATGAACTCGCCGAGTTGGTTTTTCTGATAGAAGTCGTCCTCACAAGTGAACATCCCGATGACGTTGTAGCCATAGAAGCGACCCACGGGGCCTCCCACCTCGGAGAGGGTGTAGGTGAGGCTTCTGCCGTCGATGCCCTGGATGGCCGATGCGGTGCTGTTGAGCTTGATGAGCTTGTTGCGGTTGATGCTGACGGTGAGGCCTGTGCGCCAGTCGAAGTCCTTCGTCTTGATGTTCTGAGAGTTGATGGTGAGTTCGATACCCTTGTTCCTGATGCTGCCGGCATTCACCCAGGGGGCGGTCATTCCCAGCCAGCTGTTCATGTTGGCGTAGGTGGGCAGGGCGGCACGCATGAGCAGGTTGTCGGTGTTCTTCAGGTAGGCGTCGATGATGATTTCTATCCTTCTGAAGAGGTTGAGGTCGAGACCGATGTTCCAAGCCTTGGTGGACTCCCATGTGAGGTCGGGATTGCCTACGTTGGCAGGGAGGAAGCCGGTGCCCCAGGCGGTGGTGATGGACTTCAGCGTGGAGCCGTATGCGTAGCTGCCGGTCTGCTGGTTGCCCACGAGGCCCCAACCCAAGCGCAGTTTGGCGTTGTGCAGCCACTTGACATTCTCCATGAACTTCTCCTGCGTGATGCGCCAGGCGATGGCGGCCGAGGGGAACCATCCCCATCGGTTGTCCTTGTTGAAGCTCGAGGAACCGTCGGTACGGAGGGTGGCGGTCACCAGGTAGCGGTCGTGGATGTTGTAGTTGAGTCGGCCGAAATAGGACTCGATGCCCCAGGAGTTGCCGCCGTTGTCATTGGTGGCGGTGTTGGCGTCACCTACGTTGAGGTAGTGGACATCGTCGGAAACGAAGCCCTTCCTGCTGCCAGCGAGGAAGCCCCACTCTCCCCACTGTGCCTCATGGCCGAGCATCATCTGCAGGTGGTGGCCCTTGAGGGGGTCGATGTCGTAGGTGGCGTATTGCTTGAAGGAGTTGTAGTCGTTTTTGTCAATGCGCCTTGTGGATTGCGAGGTGATGATGGTGGAGCCATACTGGTAGTCGGGTTGGAACTGATAGGTGTGGTTCCATCCCTTGCTGCCGCCATACTCCACGCGTATGTTGAGCCCCTTGACGGGGAAAATGTTGGCGAAGAAATTGTAGTCCAAGGAGAAGTTCTTGCGGTCGTTCTCCCTCATTTCTGCCTCGAAGAGCGGGTTTTGATAGGAGACGTTGAACTTCTCGGTGGCGTCGCTGTTGAAGCCGTATGTGCCGTCGGGGTTCCTGGCAGCCACGTCGGGGAACTGCTGCAATGCGATTTGTATGACGTTTGACTCGTCGAAGGTGACAGTGCGCTTCGTGTTGGCGAAAGAGACATTGGCGCCGGCGGAGAGCCATTTGTTGATGTTCATATCAAGGTTGGCCCTGAAAGAAGCCCTTTGGAATTTGGAGCCGATGCCTATGCCGTCCTGGTCGAGGTAGCCGCCGGAAAGGGAGAACTTGGTGTCCTTGGAGCCACCACTGAGGTTGAGCTGGTGGTTGTGCATGAAAGCGGTCTGGAAAAGCACGTCCTGCCAGTCGGTGCCGTCGGTGAGCAGCGAGGGGTCCTTGAAATCCTCGCGCATGGCCCAGTCGCCGCCATACAGGCGACCGCGCTCGTTGTAGAACACGGCATACTCCTTGAGGTTCATCAAGTCGAGCTGGGTGGGGATTTGCTGCCAACCCATGTAACCTTCATACTGCACCTGGGTCTGACCCTCTTGGCCACGCTTGGTGGTGATGAGCACCACGCCGTTGGAGGCACGTGAACCGTAAATGGCCGTCGCCGAGGCATCCTTGAGCACCTCGAGGGAGACGATGTCGGAGGGGTTGAGGCCGGAGAGGGCGCTGGAGTTGCCGTCGGTCTGGCCGGAGACGGCGATGCCGTCGATGATGTAGAGTGGCTCGTTGGCCGAGAGGGAGTTGACACCGCGGATTTGCACGGAGATGCCGCCGCCGGGGGCGCCGGAGTTCTGCGTCACCTGCACACCGGCGATGCGACCCTGCATGGCCTGCTCGATGTTGGTGTTCACACCTTGCTTGATGGCCTTCTCGTCGATGCTCGACACGGCGCCGGTGAGGTCGCTGCGCTTCATCGTACCATAACCCACGACAACCACTTGGTCGAGCTGGTGGGTGTCCTCGGAAAGGCGGATGGTGAGGTGGCCGCTCTTGCTCACCTTCACCGGGAGGGTGGTGTAGCCGATGTAGGAGACTTCGAGGGTCTGACCCTGGGCGGCATCGATGGAGAAATTGCCGTCGATGTCGGTCACCACGCCAGCGGCGGAGCCCTTGACTTTGACCGTTGCTCCGATGATGGGCTCTCCGTCGGTTTCATCGACCACCGTTCCGGTGACTTTCGACTGGGCGAAGGCCTGTAATGGTAGCAAGGTCAAGAACAGCAGCATTACCTTATATATAAAGTGAAGGCAATGCTTGCTCATTGACTTTTTTTTGTTCATATCATTAGTTATTAGATTGATGCCTGTTGATCTCTTGTATCAGTTGATTGGTCTAATAGTTTTTAGAAAGGTGTTGCGAGCCTTCTCACAAATAGGAATTGGGGTGGTTAAGAAAAAAGAGGGTGGTCGCTACGGCCACCCTCCGCTAAGTTTTGTTATCAATTATTTCTGAATGAACTTGCAACCGTTCTGGATCACAATGCCCTTGTAGTCACTGCCTACGCGCACGCCGGCGAGGTTATAGACAGGAGCGTTGGGGTCGAAGACGTTCTTGATGGAAACAAGTTCCTCGATGCCTTCGGTGCTCTTCACCAGGTAGATTTCCTTGATGATGATGGTGGCAGCAGCAGCAGCCTGAAGGGCCACTTGGTTCACAGCCGACACATCCTTGCCATCAAACGGGCACTCAAGAGTAGTGATGCCTTCGTTGCCCCACCAAGTGAGGTTCTCGGTAGTGGTCTGCACGAAGCCTTGCGTAGCACAAGGTGTTGCCTCACCATACACAAACACGAGTTTGGTGTAAGCTGACCAGTCAACTGGAGTGTCGTTCTCAGCAAGCCAAGCAGAAGCACCACCCCACTCTACGGAGTTGAACGTGATGCTGCCATCGGCGTTGTGTGTGACGGTCTCACCCTTTTCAGCACCCCAGCAACCAGTAAACTTGTCGATGATGCTCACCTTGTCACCCTCGGGCTGCGGCTCACCTGCCGGCTCGTAATTCACGGTTTTGACAATCACGCCCATGCCCTGCACACGCAGACCACCATTTTCGTTGATGACCTTGGCATAGTCCTCTGTCAAGGTGAAAGTGGCTTTGCCGTCAGCACTCAGGACAAGTGCCGGACCCAAATCGCTCCAGTCGGCATTGCTCTTCGGGAGAATCTGAGCACCCCACTGCCAACCTTCCACATCGATAGCCTCACCGGTGAAGACGAACTTGTCGCCAGCACTCACACCAGTCTTCAAAACCAGGAAATTGGCTTCCCATGAGTCGAAAGTAATAGGAAGTGCGGGGTCGGTGGCAACATTGGAACCTTCACTTGGTTGTGGTTCGGGAGTATCGCCGTTGCTTTCGAAGACATATCCACCGAAGCTGAGCTTCGAGCCGTTGCAGAAGACATAGTAGGTCTCACCACCCACCACGTCGAACTCCACGGTACC
>CADBBP010000001.1 GCA_902792855.1 uncultured Prevotellaceae bacterium | reverse complement strand
GTATCATTTCTTTTTTGACACAGACGACCCTGATGACCCTTCGCTGGATTCCTGGTTTTTAATTTACTCTCTCTTTGTCGATATTTACTTTGCCTACAACGACTTGTATGTGGAGGCGCTTGATGGGTTGGGAGAACGCGGAGTGGCCATGCTGCAAGGCTGCAAGGGCTTCTCCCCATACGCCGACCCCACGACGGGGTTCGAATTCAGCTATGAGAAGAAATTCAATGCAAAACCCACGTTTGCAGAGTGCAAATTCTATGATGCCTTGATGATCATGGGGTTTGCGGCTTGCTATGAAGAGCATTTCACCAAGACACAAGACGGTATGTCGTTGGCGGCGCGTCATGCCGCCTTCAACAATGCCATCGTCGCCATCACCACCCCTGAAGACGGTACGCTTGGCGGGGCGGCATGGAACGCCACCCCCATGGATATTTATCTCTCCGAACTGGAAAACGGGCACAGGCTGCAGTTCAGAGGGGCCTCGGGCGATATCGGTTTTGACAAAGACACCTATACCGCTTCTACGCACACCACATATTTGAAGTGGCAGATTGTGAACGGTGAGTTTGAACATCTGTATTACTATGGAAAAGGCGGCAGCGGACGGTTGAACGACGCCCATGCCTCTTGGCAATATCTCTATGATTCAACCAAGGCAGAAGAGAACTTCCGACGGCAAGCCACAAGCGGAGTGGACATTTCCTATCCTGAAACCCAAGGACAGTATGCCGTGCTTGTGCAGGGAAGCGAAGGCATGGCCAATTACCGGCATCAGTCAGGGGTCCTGTCCATGTATCAACTGCTCAAACGTGGCGGATTCGACGACGAACACATTATTCTCGTGATGGATGCTTCACTGGCATCTTCAACAGACAACAATGAACCAGGCATCATCCGTTCCAGCAAGGACGGCGAAAACCTGCTTGAAGGGGTGGTGGTGGACTATGATAACGCCGACTTGTCGCCCGAAGGCATTGCCGACATTCTGAAGGGCCGGCGCAGTGAAAAGCTGCCGGTGGTGGTCAGTGGCGACGAATGCACCAATGTGCTGCTCTATTGGGGCGGGCACGGACGGAGTGTGCAGCATGGCGGAAGCGACGAGTTCATCTGGAGGGATAATCCGCCCGGTAAAGGATTCACGGCTGACCTGATGAGGCAGACGGTGGAAAGCATGAGTGAGGTAAAGGCATTCCGGAAGTTGCTGATTATCGCCGAGGCATGCTATTCGGAGAATGTCATCAAGCCAGTGGAGGGAACGACGGGAGTAATGGCCATCTCCGGGGCAAGCGGTGAGGAACAGTCATGGGCAGAGAACTGGAATCCGGACTTGGGAAAATACGGCACCTGGATGAGCGACCGGTTCACCATGAACACGGTGAATTTCCTCACATCGAATCCGTCGGCCACCTACAGGGACCTGTATCTCTATTGCACCCGGCACACCATCGGCTCGCATGTGAGAATACTCAATTCATCACATTTTGATAACTTGTATGTCACCGGACCGAAGGAATTCATCATGAAGAGTGGACTGTCCGAGTAAGCAAGTGCGGTGATTCGTGGGTCTGGACATCTACCAAGATAAAAAACCGTTGTAAGATAAATTAAACAATCAAATAGTATCAATCAAATGAAAAAGAATAGAACAGCCCTGTTGCTCGCTTCGGCGATAGCCTTGACAGCAGTTCCGGTATTTACAGCATGTAGCGATGACGATGACGACGATGGCAAAGTCGAAGACGTGACCGTACAAATCGATGAATTGCTGAAAGCGAGTGATTCAACCGTTAAACTTTGTGACAGTGGTGTCGGGAACCTGCTCGATGACTACCGCAACATCATCAAGGAGCTTTCGCAGAGCAATGATGCTGACGATATGATGGAACTGGACTTTTACAAGCAGAGACTCCAGGAGATAGAGGCATACTGCGAGCACAAGTCGGATTCGGTGAAAGAAGCCGACCCCGCAGGCTATCAGCATGCACTTGATTCACTCAAGGCCCTTGACCCGGCTAACAGCTTGATGGCTGGCATAGGACAGATGTTCGGCACCTACGGATGGGCTGTCCTCTCCTATATGGACGTCGGCGCCGACGGGAAGAGAAGAAGGATGTCAGCCCTGGCAATCTTTCCCCGCAATGCATTCTGCAACCTCAATGCCGAGCACGTAATCCTGTGTCCCCACTGGACGATTGCCAGCGACGGGGAGCGCCCGACGAACTATGTCGAGGCGGAATCATTTTCATACAAGAGCAGCAATTCCAACGTGATGGCAGGAGAGTGGGCCGCCTTTGACGAATACCTTGTCATCATGCCCGACTATGAAGGATATGGAGAGTCAAAAGATGTGCCACATCCTTATCTCATACGCGAAGTACAGGCACGACAGTGCATCATAGCCCTGCTGAGAGGCATCGGCTGGTTCACTTCCAACACAGACCTGTGGGGGCCTGACGGACATGGTGAGAAGATCGACAAAGACTATAAAATCGTGATTGAAGGCTATTCGCAGGGAGGGGCGGTATCGGCCGCTACATACCGCTATTTCCTGGAACATCAGGGTGAGGCGTGGGCGAAGAACCTCCCTATTGCCGGTGCCGTATGCGGCGACGGTCCTCACGACCCGTTCGCCACGCTGACCTACTATTGCACGACCAATTACGTGGAAATGCCGGTGGCGCCGGCCATGGTGCTCAAAGGACTGTGCGACTACGACCCGGAGATGATAGCAGCCAAATGCACACCGGCAGACTTCTGCAACCCTGGGTTCATCAATTCGGGAATCTTCGAGGCTATCGCCTCCAAAAACAACAATACTGACCAATGCAGCGCCTTCGTCTATAAATATGCGAAAGAGCATCCGGATGAGATCAAGTTGCGGGACGACGGCGGGCTGTCTGCCGACCAGATGCTTACACCGGCGGCATACAACTATTTCGCCACCGGGAAACTCATCAAGGGTGCCAACTACCAGAAGCTGGCCATTCTCAAGAAATGTCTGCAGAAAAACAGCGTGGCATACAACTTCACCCCGCCACCCTACGCACATTTCACCTTCTTCCACAGCGAGGGCGACAGGGTGGTTCCCTACGATAATTACCAGTCGATGAAGAAAGCCTGGGGAACGGGCAAACTGCGTGGAGTCACCTACAAGGGTGAAGGCAAGGAAAGCCATCTCGATGTGGGTACCATCTTCTTCAAAAGCTATCATAGCGGACTGGTGGGAGACATCATAGACGGCGACTGGAAGTCAGGTGAAGAAACAAAGGAATGATCTCTTTTTTACTTTATATGCAGACTTAGATTTACTTTAAAAACTTTTTAAAGATGAAAAGAACGTTTTCAATCATCATTTCCACCGTCATCATGACGATGCTGAATGTGATGAACACAAATGCTGCCATCCATTGGGATTATAACAGCACAACCCATACTTTATCTATTTCTGGAACGGGGGCGATGGCCGATTATGACATTAGCGAAAACACCCCCTGGTACAGTCGTAAAGACGACATTACGACAGTTGTCGTGAAATCCGGGGTGACATCCATAGGAAACAATGCGTTTGCTAAGTTTCCAAAACTTGCCTTTATCTCACTCCCCAACGGGTTGCAGTCCATCGGCGACTACGCCTTTGCGGAAACCGCCGTGCAACAGCTCGTCATCCCGGCATCGGTGCAGACCATCGGCGGGGCGGCATTCCTGTGGTGCGACCAGTTGAGAACCATCTATCTTGGTGGCAGCATCACCAGGATGGGACATCCGGGGTCCACCGACTCCGACTATGGCGCTTTTGCCTACTGCGATGCGGTATCCGACATCTATTTCTACCAGAACAACATCTCTTCTATCAGTTGGAACAACACATGGGAGTTCAAGGACAACAAGGCAACCAAAGTGCATGTCTATAAGAGTGCGTCATTGCCAAGTGGACTGAACTGCAACTTCGTCAAGGATATCGGTGATGACATGCGCAGTGTCGGACAAAGTGACATGACAGACCCAGACAATCCTTACGAAATATACTACAAGTGGCAATTGGATTTCATCATCGCCATGATTAACAGCACTTCCCTTGACAATACCGAGGAAAGTAATTTCTATTTGAAACTGATGGCAGACTTGGCGTATGACGAGACGGAAGAAAACAATTTCACCCCTGTCGGCTCTGAAGAGAAGAGCTTCTTCGGCTCGCTCGACGGCAATGGACACACGATAAGCGGCATCAACATCAAGACCGATAAGGATTACGTGGGAATCATTCCCTATGTGACGGGAACCGTGAAAAACATCAAGTTTGACAACATTCACATACAAACCACCGGTTCGTACGCCGGCGTAATGGGAGGTGCCAACTTTTCCACCATAGATAATATATGTATCGAAAACTCGTCGTTCCAAGCAGACAATTGCGTGGGACCGTTGTTGGGTATTTTGGAAGACGCAGTTACTGTCAGAAACTGTCATGTCAAGTCAAGCGTGACTGTCAAAGGCTTGTCCGAGGAAAGTATTTACTCAAACGCAGGAGGACTGATAGGCAAGGCCAACGGCGGTTCCCTGTCGGGATGCTCAAGTGCCGCCCAAGTCTCCGGAAACGGACAGTGCGTGGCGGGACTGGTTGGTTATAACAAGGCCGATCTGACCGACTGCATCTATCTGGGGGCATCCATCATCGGAACCAACGCGTATGCGGTTTCCGATAATTACTTGGCAAATGTAAGCAACTGCTTCTACACAGAGCCTACATTAACTGACGGTGAAGCCCAACAGGCATACACACTCACAATGGATGAAGGTGTGACATTGACGAACACCGTAGTAAGCACATACGGAACAAGCGACTTCCCGGGGATTACATCCTATAATGACATTCTTTTCTTTGATGGGAATTACTATGCTAAACAAACTGCCTCTCTGACATTCGCCAATCAGGACGCATGGTATGTTGTCAATGACGAGTGTGTGAGGACAAACAGCATTCAGATGCCGGGACAAGAAACCCACGTTAGCCTGTATGCCCTTGACGGAACTGGAACAGAAGAGGCCCCCTATCTCATCAATAACACCAATGACATGGACTACTTGGCATCGAGAGTCAACAGTGGAAACTCTTATGAAGGCAAGTATGTGGAATTGACAGCCAGTTTGGTATATGATGGGACAGAAAACAATTACACACCTGTCGGCAAACATGATAACCCGTTTGATGGCGTGTTTGACGGCAAAGGGCATAGCATAAGCGGCATATATGTAAGAAAATCTGGAAGCACGTATAGTAGTAGCAACGGTTACAATGGCATATTCGGTGTCGTAGGCTCCAATGGCATTGTCAAGAATCTTGTCAGCGACTCCAACACCTTCACGGGACATTATACGGGCGGTATCGTCGGCTATAACTTGGGCATCATCGAAAACTGCCGCGCCACTTCCACCGTGATCCTGAAGGCGGCATGGAGCGAATACTACAACACTTACAAACAATGGAATGGAACGAACTACATTGGTGGAATCGTAGGTTATCAGCCCAGCACTAACGTCAACACCGACGCACCCCGTATCATCCGGGGGTGTGTCAGTGCCGCATACATTGACAATGACGGCCATCATGCGTGCAAGGAATTTGGCGGAATTATTGGTTCTAACAACCGCAGCACGCCCAACATCCAGCACTGTTTGTATTTAGGTGACCATGTGAGTGTGGGAACAGACTTGGGAGGCAGTGCAGAAGGTGCGATTGCCGGATGGACTTTCGTGACAACAGGTTACACCCCCAACAGTTATTACACCGACAATTCTCTCGTCGGCGACTATAACAACAATTTCCTGCTGGCCCACAAGATCATACTTGCCGAAGACGTGGAAATCGATGATGAGAAGACCGTCTATGGAGAAGGCGATTATATAGGTGTCACGGCATACGACAACGGAGTGCTCTTTTACGATGGAGTCTATTATGCACCGCAGAATCTTGAAGTCACACTGAAACTCGCTGAAACCTCTGCGGAAGGGGTACAGCCACTTGGACTGATGATTCTTCCCTATTCCTTTGGAGATACAGGCGATGCTACGTCCGACGGCATGACACTTACAATGGGCTCTGCCGACATCTACGTCGCAATTGCTTCAAGAATAGCCATCGCCAACGACAACTGGATTTACTATCGTTCGGAAACTTTCTCCGACATATCGGAAACGGACAAGCTGCTCGTCCTGCACAGCGAAGAGGAGTTGGCAAGGGTTGCCTACGAGGTGAACGTGCTTGGAAACAACTTCGAAGGATGGACGGTGAAGCTTGCCGATGACAAGGACTTTTACATGCCAGGTCACAGATGGGAACCAGTGGGAAGCATCGCTATGTTGGACATAAACAAAATTTTCAAGGGCACTTTTGATGGAAACCGCAGGAACATCAGAGGCATCAATGCGTCCTTAAACGACAGTCCTGATGAATACAGCAACGATTACATTGGACTCTTCAGCATTTTGCCTGAGGGTGCGGTGGTGAAGGATTTGTTCATACAGGAAGCCACTGTGACAGGAGCAAGAAACGTAGGTGTAGTGGCAGGAGAAAACCGTGGAACGGTGACGAATTGCCATATCGTTGAGGCTTCAGTTTCCGCCGTGGCCGACAATGCCGAATATGTAGGAGGCGTGACCGGAAACAATCTCGGAGGAACCATTCAGAACAGCAGTGTCAGCAAGACAGCCATCAGCGACGGCGACGGTTGCCAGAATGTTTCGCACTTCGGAGGCATCTGCGGCGGAAACACCACATACGCCCAGTCGCTGATAAACATGGAAACGGGTGATGTGACCACCAATGTCAGAGAGGCGACGATGAGCGACAACATTTTCTTCGGTAGCATTCACGTCAGCGGCGCAGACCCCCTCGGTCATTTCGGATCCATCACGGGCGACAACAGGGCGGCAACCGACCGTGACGGAAATGAATACCCCGCCCACGCCAGCAACAACTACTATGATAACGCACCTGTAGTGGTGGACAACGATGTGCCGTCAACATATTGGGGCGATGATACACATCCATACGACACATCCCTCGGAGTCGGCATCGGGCAGACCAGCCCGAACGGAAACCTCGGCTATTCAAGCACCGATGTGGAAGGGGTGGCAGAACCCTTGGCAGTGGATGGCCGAGACAATACAGACGCACTGAACCTGCTGATAACCCGCAACCAATACTTCGACCGCCCGGAGAACTCTCTCATCTACCATGCAAGGCATACTTTCACTCTCAAAGGACGCACATTCTACAAAGACAAGGGATGGAACACCATCTGTCTGCCGTTTGACATGGCCATGACATACTCCTCGCCTTTCGGACAGGCTGATGCCATGGAACTGACCGGATCTTCATTCAACCTGGCTACCAAGACGCTGACACTTGACTTTGCCGATCCCGAGGGATGGGAAGTGAAGGCTGGAAAACCATATATCGTGAGATGGTGGGATAAAGGAGAAAATACGGTTGACCCGGTGTTTGAGGATGTGACGGTGCTGACAGCGGAATTAATAGACGAGGCGACCGACTACATCACATTCAAGGGAACTTACGCCCCCGTTGTCTATGAGGAAGGAAGACAAAATCGGAGCATCCTGCTCATGGGGGCAGACAACAAACTCTATTATCCCAATGGTGAGGCCGTGTCGTTTGCCAACGCTTTCCGTGGTTACTTCCAACTGGCCGACGAACTCCATGCTGGTGACAAGACTTCAATGGTCAGTGCATTCGTACTCAACTTCAATGGTGGAGAAACTGGCAATGAGGAAATCCAAAACCTCAAACCTCAAACCTCAAACCTCAAACCTCTCTGGTTTACCCTCGACGGCCGCCGCATCAACGGCCTACCCAACAGGCCAGGCGTTTATATCAACAATGGCAAGAAAGTAGCCATCAAATAAACAACAAACACAATTTCCAGACCAACCACTTCTTGGTTTACAGTTCCCATATAGACCTCCGCAAAGGATTCCTCCCCTTGTGCGGCCTGACTGACCCAGCATTGGGCAGGAAGCCTTCGGACGGCAACGTGTACGTGTTCCTCAACCACAGTCGTACGCTGATGAAGCTGCTCCACTGGGAGCGCGGCGGTTATGTGATAAAATACAACCAGATGGAGTGCGTTATGATGACAGAACCAAAAGACTAACATCACAACACTTTTGATAGACAACAAAGATGGCCGGAAGGCGTGTGCAGTGAAGCACACCTTCCGGCCTTTTTCATCTATAAGTGACAACAGCCAATGTTCCCTTTCATTGGGTGCTGGTTCTTGGCGTTAATCAACTCGGTATGCTTTTGAATGTGTCTTACGGGTTATTTTTTGTCCTTTGCGGATGGTTTTTTGTGCAAAGGCGGCCTGCAAGGCCAACGAGATATCAGCCCAGGGCAACGCCCTGGGTAAATGGTAAATAACGGAGTAGATTGCGCCCCGACAGGGCAAAAGCCTTATAGATGTCATCATGCTTTTTTGCTAAACATTGTTTAGCAAATCTCTCATTCTCTTCGGGAGAGATGAATACGAAAAAACACACCTTGAAAAATAGACAAATGCATTTTTCAAGGTGACTTCTTGCTAAACAATGTTTAGCATAACCTCATTTTTTTACTGGTATGAATGAGGGAATGAGTAAAGAATGAATAATGGTATTTATATCAAAATGACAAGCAAGAAACAATTTGTCAAAATTTCGTAGGTTTTCAATCAAAATAGTTGGCAATTCCGACAAAAAAGTGTATTTTTGTAGTCGATATTGATTTCTCACGGTGAGAAATGTCTATTCTAATCTCAATCGTTTCCAGCCTCTTTCCCAAATACTGTTTCGGCTAACTTGCTTGAAACAACTTGAATCAATCCCTATTATTCACCTTGAGGATGGTCATAGGATTTTTGGATGCATACCCTACTTCAAGCAACCGAGGCGGGAGGGGCAATATTACAACAAAATTCGACCTGTACGGATGAAAATCCCTTTAGTTTTAATAAGGAGCAAATACCAAAGGAATTTGCCTTTGGCGAGGGATATTTTTCCATTTTTTTCGACCTATGAGGTTATCTACAGTCACTTTTTCAGAGTGCACATCTTTGCCATTGTGATTCCGCAGGTCCTACGGACAGTGTTACTGAGTGGTGACGCTTTCAGCGTCAATCATCAACCGCAGGTCGTATTTTTTATTTAGTGTCAGATTCTAACGAGTTTCTTCATCTTGTTATGAATGCCCCCGAAATGTGTATCTGCTCCTCGTGGAGGAGGCCTTGCAGTGCGGTGTCGAGTTGTTGGCGGGGCAGCTGCAAGCCGTGTAGCTCGGCGATGTGGTGGCGTTGGTGGTCGGCAAGTAATTGGAGAATGCGCTCTCTCGCACTATTTACCGCTTGTTCGGCACCGGGCGGTGGGGTATGGGTCAGACAGACGTCGCACTGCCCGCAGTCGGTGGAGCGCGTCTCACCGAAATATCGCGGCACACGCTGTCGTTGGTGGCATAGTCCACCATGCTGCCGATGCGTGCCTCGTAGCTTTCCTTGCGGTCCTCATACACGTCGCGGGTGAGCATGAGACGGTGCCCATCCTCGCGCCGCTGCGTGTAGTAGATGGCGGGCATCTGGCGACGGGGGATGAAATGCACGATGCGGCGCTTGCCCAACCCCTTGAGCGTCATATAGACGGTGCTGCTGTCTATGCCGGCTTTGTAGGCCACGGCACTCTCGTCGATGAAGCAGTAGTCGGAGAAAAGGCCGCCGTAGAGGCGCAGCAGGGCGTCAATCACCCGCTCCTCTGTGGGCGAGGTGTTCTCCAAGAGGTAGAGTTGGTCGCGTGCGAGCATGAAGCGCAAACGGGCGTTGTTGTCCGGGTCGGCATCATATTCCAGGTAGCCGGCACGCTGGAGGATTTTCAGTGCGGCGTCCACATGGACGGGGAAATGGTGGAAATTGCGGCAGAACTTGTCGATGTCAAACTCATGCGTGGTGCCTTCGCCGCCGCCTACGCCCATCTGGAAGAAATCGGCCAGGTGGTCGTAAACCTCTCGGACATACTCCTTTGTGGGGAAGGTGTCGCTGATGCGCTTCGTCAACTTTCGCTTGTCGGAAGAGTTGTAGAGCAGCACGGCGTAAGCCTTCTTCCCATCGCGACCAGCACGGCCGGCCTCTTGGAAATAAGCCTCCAGGGAGTCCGGGCAGTCGATGTGTGCCACCATGCGTACATCGGGTTTGTCGATGCCCATGCCAAAGGCATTGGTGGCCACCATCACGCGCACCTTGCCCGCCTGCCACTCCTTCTGGCGCTGGTCTTTCACACCGCTCTCCAGTCCGGCGTGGTAGAAGGTGGCGCTCACTCCGCAAGCGTTGAGCCATTCCGACGTGTCCTTCGTGCGCTTGCGGCTGCGGGCATAGACGATGGCACTGCCGGGAACGGAGGAGAGGATGTGGAGCAACTCTGCTTGCTTGTCGGTGGTTTGCCGAACGACGTATGCCAAGTTCTTGCGCTCGAAGCTCATGCGGAACACGCGCTTCTCCTTGAAAGCCAAGCGTTCCTGGATGTCGTCCACCACCTGGGGGGTGGCGGTGGCCGTCAGGGCCAGCACCGGGGCCTCCGGCTTGATGTGGCGGATGTCGGCGATGCGGAGGTAGGAGGGGCGGAAGTCGTAGCCCCACTGGCTGATGCAGTGGGCCTCATCGACGGTGATGAAACTCACCCGCATGTGGCGGAGCTTGATAAGGAAAAGTTCGGAAGCCAGGCGCTCGGGCGAGACATAAAGGATGTCCACACCACCGAAGACGGCGTTGTCGAGCGTCGTGACAATCTCCTGGTGGCTCATGCCGGAATAGATGGCGGAGGCCAGGATGCCTTTCGCACGAAGGTGGCTCACCTGGTCCTTCATCAATGCGATGAGGGGTGTCACCACCAAGCAGACACCCTCGTGGAGCATCGCAGGCACCTGGAAGGTGATGCTTTTGCCGCCACCCGTGGGCATGAGGCCCAGCGTGTCGTGGCCGCTGTCGATGCTCTCGATGATCTCGCGCTGGATGCCGCGGAAGTCGTCGTAGCCCCAGTACTTGCGCAGGGTAGCACGGTACTTGTCCACCACCGCCGGGTTATGGTTGCTTTGCTTCGGATGGCTCCTCCTCCGTCTGGCGGATGTCCTCTATCTGCAGTTGCACGGTGCCGTGTTTGTAGATGTTCTCCTCGATGGTATAGACGATGTCGAAGCTTCGCTTGGACTTGATGTAGCGGGCGGCTGCACTCTGGCCGAAGGCGATGCCGTTCATCACATGGCTCGACTTCGAGTCAACCAACTCCAGCTTGATGTGCTCCTGGTCGCGGCCCACCACCTTGCTCGTGCCGAAGTCATAAACGCCGACGGTGCAGAAGAGGGGCTTTTCATTGCCGGGTCCGAAGGGGGCGAAGCGTTTCAAGTCGTTGTAAAGACGCTTGGAGGAGATGTCGCGGAAGTCGATCATGGCGTCGATGTTGAGGATGGCCTCCGTCTGTTCCGGGGTGATGTGCTCTTCCACGTAATGCTGGAACTTCTCACGGAAGGATTTGATGTCGCTCCATCGCAAGGTCAGGCCGGCGGCGTAGGTGTGACCACCGAAGTTGAGGAGAAGGTCGCGGCAGTGCTTGACGGCGGAATAGACGTCGAAGCCGGCGACGCTGCGGGCGGAGCCGGTGGCCAAGGCGCCGTCGCGGGTGAGCACCACCGTGGGGCGGAAGTAGATTTCTGTCAGTCGCGACGCCACGATGCCTATCACGCCCTTCTTCCAGTTCTCGTCGTAGAGCACGATGCTCGACTGATGTTTCTGGCTCTCCAGCTTTGCCACAATCTGGTTGGCCTCCTCCGTCATCTGCTTGTCGATGTCCTTGCGCTGCTCGTTGTAATGGTTGATGTGGCGCGCCTTGCGCAGGGCGGTGCCAAAGTCGCGCTCGATGAGCAGGTCCACGCTCTCCTTGCCGTTCTCCATACGTCCGGAGGCGTTGATGCGGGGGCCAATCTTGAACACGATGTCGCTCATCGATATCTCACGGCCGCTGAGGCCGCAGATGTCGATGATGGCCTTCAGGCCGATGCTCGGGTTCTGGTTGAGTTGTTTCAGGCCGTGGAAGGCGAGGATGCGGTTCTCCTCTGTCACCGGGACGATGTCGGCGGCGATGCTCACGGCACAGAAGTCGAGAAGGGGGATGAGGCGTGAAAAGGGGATGTCGTTGTTCTTGGCGAAAGCCTGCATGAACTTGAATCCCACGCCGCAACCGCACAAATGCTTGAAAGGGTAGGTGTCATCCTGCCTCTTCGGGTTGAGGATGGCCACGGCATCTGGCATCACTTCGTCGGGAACGTGATGGTCGCAAATGATGAAATCGATGCCAAGACGCTTGGCATTGGCTATCTCCTCGATGGCCTTGATGCCGCAGTCGAGGATGATGATGAGTTTTACACCGGTTTCCTTCGCATACTCCAACCCCTTCTTGCTGATGCCGTAGCCCTCGTCATAGCGGTCGGGAATGTAGTAGTCGATGTTGGAGTAGAATTGCTGAAGAAACTTGTACACCAAGGCTACCGCCGTGCATCCGTCCACGTCGTAGTCGCCATATACCAATATCCTCTCCTTGCGGCCCATGGCGTCGTTCAGCCGGTCCACGGCGACGTCCATGTCCTTCATGAGGTAGGGATTGATGAGGTCGGCCAATTGCGGGCGGAAAAAGCGCTTGGCCGCCGACTCGGTGGTGATGCCACGCCTGATGAGGAGCGATGCGAGGACAGGGTTCATGCCTATCTTCTCGGCCAGCTCGTCAGCTGCTTTCTTCTCGTCTGGTGTAGGTGGTTCGTAATTCCATTTAAAGTGCATTTATGTTATTTTTATTTTGTTTTCTGCTCTCAGAAGCCTCTGGCAATGTGTCATGCCAAAGACGGATGATGCCACAATACGGCAAATTGCGTGTAAAGATACAAATAAATCACAACATAACCACTTTTTCCACGATTTTTTTACATTATTTATCATATCGGGATGCATGTCGAGATGCATCGCATGGCTGTTCAAACGCCAACAGGCTTCACCGCTATCCCGGTGAAGCCTGTTGAAGGATAATTGCTTGAATGCTGGTTTTAGTCGCCCAATCCTTGGTTTTTGCGGGCGTCCTGCATCTTCTTGAGGATGTCCTTGGGGATGGCGTTGATGTTCACCAAGTAGTCCATGGTGTTGTCGGCGATGAAGGCTTTGGTCATGTACCAGATGCCCTTGTAGTCGCCAGCCTCGCCCCATGAGTTTTTCACCATGTAGTACTCCTTGCCGTTTTGGTCCTTGGCGAGGCCGTAGATGAGCATGCCATGGTCGTCGGTGAGCTCCCAGTTGTCATAGCGCAACTGGCGGCGCTCCTGCGTCGGGGTGATTTCAGGAACGGTGCATCCCAGGGAGTCGAGCAGGTTGGTCTTCTCCACGCGGGTGAGTTTCAGCCAGCGGGCCATGTCGCTGCCGGCGAGGCTTTGTGCCTTCTTCGAGTCGATGGCGTAGGCCAGACCCTTGCGGGTGAAGCCTTCTTCGGAGACGTCACCGCCCCAGGCCACGGTGTAGCCTTTCTCCACGGCGTTGTCGATGATGCGCATCATGTCATCCATGGGAAGGTTCCATGACAGCGGGTTGCGCCAGTTGTCCTGAACCTCCACGGCAAACTGTGTGTAGAAGGGCTTGTGGGTGTAGCTTGTAATCGACACGTAGTCGTCGAGGTTGATGCCAAGGCTGCTCATGAAGGTCTTCGGGGTGTAGCTCTTGCCCTCGTATTTGAACTCTTCGGGGCAGACACCCAGATAGGCGTCGAGGATGCCTTGCAGGCCCGGCTTCCACTGGGTGGAAATCTTGCTGGCACTGTTCTTGGCCACTGCGTTCACGTATGGGCTCAACAGGCTGAAGAACTCGTTGAAATTGTTCAGTGAGTCGCCGTAGAGGCTGCCGGGGAAGGGCATGGCATCCTCCGGGCAGATGCCGTAGTTCTTCAGTGCGTAGAGCACGTCGTAGGCACTGCCGCCCTGGGCAAACTGGCAGTCGCCATGGAGACGGACGACCTGTATGGCACGGTCCATGTAAGTCTTGTTAGCTACGAAGCTCTCGCAGAGGTCATAGGTCTTGCCTGTGGCCTTGAGGATTTCGGCCTCGAAATAGCTCAGGGTGGAGTAGTCCCAGCAGGTGCCGGAGCGGTTCTGGTCCTTGATGCTTGTGATGGGAATCTCCTTCACCGTGGTGAACACGGGCTTGTTGTTTTTCTTCTCTTCTTGGGCGGAGGCGCTCATGGCCACAAGGGCGGCCAGCGCCATCATGATGACTTTTCTCATATAGAATTGTGTTTTGTGTGAATAATCTTCTTTTTGTGGGGCTTATGCCTGCCGGTGCGAAGCCATGTATTCCTCCACGTCCTTGGGATGATAGGGAATGCGCTCCTTGCCTAAGAAGCGGCAGCCGTCGGAGGTGATGAGCACGTCGTCCTCGATGCGGATGCCACCGAAATCCTTGTAGCTCTCCAGCATGTCGAAATTGAGGAACTCCGCACAATGGCCCGACTGTTTCCAGTCGTCGATGAGGGCGGGGATGAAATAGATGCCTGGCTCGTCGGTCACCACGAAGCCTTCCTGCAGGCGACGGCCCATGCGCAGGCAGTTGGTGCCAAACTGGTCGAGGATGGGGCGTGTCTCTTCGTCGAACCCCACGTTTATTTGGTCCAGGCCCTCCATGTCATGCACGTCCATGCCCATCATGTGCCCCAAGCCGTGGGGGAGGAACATGGCATGGGCGCCGGCGCGCACGGCCTCCTCCGTGTCGCCACGCATCAAGCCGAGTTCCTTCAGGCGGTCGGTCATCAGGCGGCAGACGGCGAAATGCACGTCCATGTATTTCACCCCGGGGCGGGCCACCTCAAGCACATAGTCGTGGCAGGCCTCCACGATGGAGTAGATTTCCAATTGACGCTGGGTGAACTTGCCGTTCACCGGCATGGTGCGGGTGTTGTCGGAGCAGTAGTGCTCCATCGTCTCTGCACCGCAGTCGCACAATACCAGGCGACCATCCTCCAACTGTGCCATGGAGGGGGCACCGTGCATGATTTCGCCATGCTGGGAGAAGATGGTGGCAAAGCTCATCATGGCACCGTAAGAGTAGGCGATGCCGTCAATTTGGCCGCCAATGTATTTCTCCGTCACTCCGGGACGCACCAACGACATCGCCGTGGTGTGCATCTGGTAGCCGATGGTGCAGGCTTCCTCGATGGCCTCTATCTCCAAGGGAGACTTCGTGGAGCGCATCTTCACAACGGCACGGATGAGGGCCATGGAGGCGGCGGCTTTCTGAAGGGAGGGATGGATGCCGAGCAGGTCCATCAGTTGGATTTTGATGTCGTGGCGGTAGGGGGGTAGGAAATGGATGGTGCGCTTGCCGCGGGCGGCGTCGCACAGGGTTTTCAATTGTGACATCGGGGCGGAATGGGCGACGCCCACTTGGCTGGCAAGGTCGGCAACGCTGTCAACACTGCCATACCACACGATGTCCTCGATGTCGATGTCGTCACCGATGAGCGTCTCTGTGTCGTTGTCAATATCGATTACGCCCACCAAGCCATCGCGCTTCTGACCAAAATAGTAGAGAAACGTGGAGTCCTGGCGCATAGGGTGGTAACTATTGGCGGGATAGTTGCAAGGCGACTCGTTGTTGCCGAACAAAACGACGATGCCGGAGCCCACAAGTTTTTTGAGCTCGGCACGGCGGTTGATATAAACTTCTTTGCTAAACATGGTTCATGGTAGTATGTGGAAGTGCAAAGGTAGCAACAATTTGCGAATACACCAAAAATGACACGGCTTTTTCTGTGAGAGCGATGAAAAATAGATGACGATGTGTGTAAAACATACCTCCTATGTAATTGCCATATAATGTGTCATCTGTCATGTGCAGCTTGCAGACTTCATTCAGCAATGTGAAAAGATTTGAAAGGGACAACAGCCATCCAAACGCAAAAAAAGTGACAAAGACTTGCAAATGAAATGAAAAAATACTAAATTTGCAACGAATTGCCACTTTTGTCTTGGCATCCATCTAATCTTATCATTTCTAATCCTTAAAAACGTAAAACATGCTTGAAAAAATCTTCTCGCCGTAAAACATGTTGGAAAAAATCTTCTCGCCCGAAACCTACTCCATGTTGGGTCAGTGGGCACTCAGCTTCTGCAAAAGTTTGTTTTTAGCCGTCGTTGTCTATCTCGTCGGAAAGTGCATCATCAAATGGGTCACCAAACTGGTTTCCAAAATGCTCAAGAAGAGCAAGGTGGAGCCATCCCTCGCTTCATTCCTCAAGAGCATCGTCAGCGTGGTGTTGTGGTTCTGCCTCATCATCATCATCATTTCCATCCTCGGAATAGAGACTTCCTCGTTCATCGCACTTTTTGCTTCCGCCGGTGTCGCTGTAGGCTTGGCTTTGAGCGGCACGCTGCAGAACTTCGCCGGGGGTGTGATGCTGCTCCTGTTCAAACCTTTCAAAGTGGGCGATTACATTGAGGCACAGGGCTTCCAAGGCACCGTGAAGGAGATACAGATTTTCAACACCATCATACGGACCAACGATGCACAAACCATCATCATACCCAACGGCGGCCTCTCTACGGGAAGCTTGAAAAACTATTCGACGGAGAAATACCGCAGGGTGGACCTCGACTTCCATTTCGCTTACGGTGCTGACTTGGAAGCAGTGAAAAAGGCCATCAACAAGGTGCAGGCTGCAAGTCCGCTCATCCTGCAAGGGCCCGTGTCAGACTCACCCGTGGTGGCAGAGCCGTGGGTTGGCATCACCGAACTGGCAGAGAAAGGCGTCGTTGTCAACACCCGCACATGGTGCAAGGGCGAGGACTACTGGACGGTGTATTTCTACATGAATGAGACTGTCTATCAGCAACTCAAGGGACTTGCTTTCATGTTCCCATGCAAGAAAATCGATGTCAACGTTATCAACAAATAACACTCCCGGCATCAATTGAAACCAATAAAGCCAAGGTGCTGGTCTGCACCTTGGCTTTATTGGTAGTGTAAGGACGTAAAATGCTAATTTTTCACACGTTCGAAATCCAGCGTGTCGCTCTTGGTGATGAACTGCAGCTTGTCACCATTGAGGACATAGTCTGCAGAGTCCTTGCCAAGGAACTGCTTCATCATGTCATCCTTGAATGACTGTTCCATCTGCTCAAGAACGGTTTTCTTGATTTTGTCGTTGAATGCCTCCATCTCCTTGTTGGTGAACTTGAAGTCCATCTTTTCCTTGTCGATGGCGAACTTGGTAGTGGTGGTGTCGGCACTGATTACAATGACCTTGTCGGTGGAATTCCACTTGCCGTCGAAAGCAAGAGACATGGGGAGCTTCATCGAGAAACCATCGGACTCGCCTTCAAGAAGCATCTCAATGGCCATCGACAACGTGTTGTCGGCCTTCAAGTCCATGTCCCAAGTGCTCTCAATCTTCTGCTTCTCGTCCACTTCCGACTTTTTCATTTGCCACTTGCCAACAAGTGAGGGTGCGTCACTGCTGCAAGAGATGAAGAAGATGGCAATAAGCATCAAAACGCCTGATAATGTTGTTTTTCTCATAATTGTAAAGGGGGTTAGAAATTATACGTTTGCAAATATACGGATTTTTTTTACAACAACAATGCTTTTGGCGGGAAAAATGATGGAAGAATGTCTTTTCGCGTTATCAAGACCAAACAAGGAAGCAAAAAAACGCGGGTGTCGAAACACCCGCGCCAATTCTTTTCTTTCTAAGCTTTCTCTTTCTCTAAAAGGGATTATTTGCCAATGGCACCCTTGATTTTGTCAGCGGCTTTGTCAACAGCCTCGGCAGCCTTGTCGGCGGCAGCGTCCTTGGCATCCTCGACAGCCTCCTTGGCGTTGTCAACAGCGTCAGCAGCGGCGTCCTTGGCAGCGTCAGCGGCACCCTCAACAGCCTCCTTGGCGTTGTCAACAGCCTCAGCGGCAGCATCCTTGGCACCCTCAACAGCCTCAGCGGCGGCGTCGGTCACGTCAGGAACCTCAATCTCGGGAAGGCTGTTCACTGCGTCAATCACAGAAGCAACGGCGCCAGTGCCAACGAATGCCTTGATCTTGTCAGCATTCTCTTTCAGAAGAGCCTGGATCTTTGCAAGATACTCCTTAGCCTTCACAGGGTCGGTGTTCTTCAGCTCCTCAATCTTGGCCTGAGCCTCGGTGAGGAAGTTGGAGATGGCGGTCGTATCGGCTGCCTCGATGAAGCTGGCCAGAGAGTCTTCAGAAACGAGTTCTACCTCAGGTGCTTCGGGCTCTGTGGGAACAGGAGCTTTCTCATTTGTGCAACTTGTGAATGTTACTGCGGCAGCTGCCACGGCGATAAACAAAAACTTTTTCATTTTTTTCGATTGATTTAGTAAAACATAAAATTAATTCTCGCCGCAAAAGTAGATATTAAATCTCGAAAATGTTACTTTTGTTTGTATTATTTAACTAAAAAAATATTACTTCCAAGTCATCGGGCACGAAAATCTCCCCGTCAAACTCCCTCGCTGCCTCTTTTGAGTAGTTCTCTTTCCTGCTTGCAAGTGTCTTGTCTTCAGTATGATACATCACCAAGTGGCGCACACCCAGCTCTTTGGCGAGGCGGCCTGTGTCGAGTGCTGTGCTGTGGTGCTTTTCGTATGGTTTGAACACCTCGCGAGCATCGTAAAGACAAAAAGCCTCGCTCAACAGCCAGTCGGCACTGGCTACATAGTCCCGGCAAAGGGCGTTGAAAGGCTCGTCGCCGAGGCAAGCCACACGTGTCCCATCAGGAAGAGTGGCGGTGAAACCGAATTGCTTCTCCTTCGTGGAGTGGATGTCGAAGGCGACCAAGTGCATCCCGGCAGCATCGAAATGCTCGCCGTCTTTCACTTCCACCGTGAGCACACGCTCGCCAATCATTTTGAGAAACTTGCCGGGGAGCATCATCTCGCACATCGTCAGAAGCACGCGAAGCACCCTCTCATGGCCGTAAATGTGCAGCACCCCTTCATACTTGCCTTGCGACATGAGGCTTGTCACCTTGCGCACCACCCACACGGCACCCATCACGTGGTCGGTGTGGGCATGGGTGAGATAAAGGTCGTGGATGGAGGCGAAGCTTATTCCTGCATCCTCCATCTGGCGGAGGATGCCATTGCCTCCGCCGGCGTCCACCATGAGGCGCTTGCCATCGCTCTCAAGGATGAAACAGGTGTTGAAGCAGCGCGTCACAAACGCATTGCCAGTGCCAAGGAATATCAGTCTGTTGTTCATAAGCAAATAGTCATTCAACCCAGTCTTCTATTTCAATACCTTCAATATGTGCGAAATGCTTCACGTTATGAGTCACCATAGTCAATCCCGCAGCCTTGGCGGCGCAACCTATCATTAGGTCAAAATCTTCAATCTTCTCACCTATGTTCCACAATCGTACTCTTTCCTTTACAAAATCATTAATGCAATCTTCGAAAGGAAGAATGGTTAGATTTTTAATGAATTCATTTGTTTGATTGACGTTTTCCTCTACATGATTGCTCCTATATGCTCCAAAGAGTAATTCGGCAACAACAATATGGGTTGTGAAACATTTTTCCTTTCCCACTTTATTCATTTTTGCTGCCACTTTGTTGTTGCCTCTAAAAATGGCGACACATATACTTGTGTCAAGCAGATATCCTTTCATTGTACAACATCAATATTGTTTTTTGTTCTTGCTTGATGTATGTCTTGAATGATTTCTTCAGCAGTACGGTCGTCTTTCCAAGCACCTACGAAACGGTCAGCCCAACCAGATGAAACCGTATCAGTTCTTGTCTTTTTTTCTAATACCAATGACCTAACATACATCAGCATTTTTTTCATAGCCACCTCATTATCGAGAAGTGGGCTCATTTCGCGAAGTAGTTCTGCACGTAGTTCTATTGCTGTCATTACTTTAAAGATTTTTGGTTCTCGTGTGCAAAATAACAAAAAAAAAATGAGATAATTATGATAATGAATAGATAGTTTTTAAGTTAGTTTTTTTTGTTTGTCAATTTTGCCCGATTATCGGGAACAAGGCAAAAATGAGCCTAATTTATAACTGTCTTTATGTCAATGGTTTGATTTGTTTTTCAGGAATCATCTTGTAAATACTCAACTTTCCATTACATTACAACCCATCATTATAAAAAATCCCGCCAGCAGGCTTGCTGGCGGGAATGATGTATTAAAAGAGGTGAAGGCTTTATTCTGCCCAGTCCTCCTTGGTCTTGCGCACGTAGCTCTTGTAGCGGATTTGTGCCATGCGCTGTGCCTCGGCGAAGAGTTCCTCTGCCTCGTTCGGGTAGGCCTTCTTCACGGAGAGGTAGCGCACCTCGCCCATGAGGAAGTCGTGGAACTTGCTCCAGTCGGGCTCCTTGGAGTCGAGCGAGAACGGGTTCTTGTTCTCGTCAATCAGAGCCGGGTTGAAGCGCCACAGGTGCCAGTAACCGCACTCCACAGCCTTCTTCTCCTCTGCCTGGCTCTTGCCCATGCCGCCCTTGGCCTTCAGGCCGTGGTTGATACACGGAGCGTAGGCAATCACCACTGACGGGCCGTGCCAAGCCTCAGCCTCGCGGATGGCCTTGAGGCACTGTGCGTGGTCGGCGCCCATGGCGATTTGAGCCACATAGACATAGCCGTAAGTGGTGGCAATCATGCCAAGGTCCTTCTTGCGGATGCGCTTGCCTTGAGCGGCAAACTGTGCGATGGCGCCCAGCGGGGTGGCCTTCGAAGCCTGGCCGCCAGTGTTGGAGTAAACCTCGGTGTCGAGCACCAGGATGTTCACATCCTCGCCAGAAGCAATCACGTGGTCGAGACCGCCGTAGCCGATGTCATAGGAGGCACCGTCGCCACCGATGATCCACTGCGAGCGCTTCACCAGGTAGTGCTCCAGGGTCTGAAGCTCCTTGCAATGCGGGCAGCCAGCCTCGGCTCCACCGGCGATGAAGGGCTTGATGAGGGCGGCCAGACGCTTTGTCTCGTCGGCATCCTCGCGCTTCTCAATCCACTCCTGAGCCAGGGCCTTGAACTCTGACGGGCACTCCTCGCAAGCAGTTGCCTCGCAGAGCAGCTTGGCCACGCGCTCCTTCATCTTCTTGTTGCCAAGGGCCATGCCAAGGCCGAACTCGCAGAAGTCCTCGAAGAGGGAGTTGTTGAACACCGGGCCTTGACCCTTCTCGTTCTTTGTATAAGGTGTGGAGGGGATGGAGGCGGAATAGATGGACGAGCAGCCAGTGGCGTTGGCAATCATCTCACGGTCGCCAAACAACTGGGAGATGAGCTTCACGTATGGAGTCTCGCCGCAACCAGCGCAAGCGCCGGAGAACTCGAACAGCGGCTGTGCGAACTGGGAGTTCTTCACGTTGCTGCGGATGTCCACCAAGTCTTGCTTCGACTTCACGTTCTTCACGCAGTATTCCCAGTTGGCGGCCTCTTTCTTCATGGCCTCGGCATCCGGGTTGAACGGAGCCATGGCAAGTGCCTTGCCAAGTTTCGGGTTGCCCGGGCAGATGTCGGCGCAGTTGCCGCAGCCAAGGCAGTCGAGAACAGATACCTGCATGGCGAAATGCATGCCCTTCATGGTCTTCGGGGCTTTCATCTCGATGGTCTGCCCGCCATAGCCGGCAAGCTCCTCGTCGGTGAGGACGAACGGACGGATGGCAGCGTGAGGACAGATGTAAGCACACTGGTTGCACTGGATGCAATTCTCGGGATTCCATACCGGTACGAAGGCCTCCACGCCACGCTTCTCGTAAGCTGCGGTGCCCACTTCCCATGAACCGTCGGTGGTGCCGAACTTGGTGTAGGCGCTCACGGGCAGCAAGTCGCCGGCTTGGGCGTTGATTGGGCGAACAACCTCTTTCACGAAAGCGGGAGCGTCGTCCTCAACAACGGCGTCGTCGGGAAGATTGGCCCATGCCGGGTCAACAGCAAACTCCTTGTACTCGCCGCCGCGGTCAACAGCTGCGTAGTTCTTGTCGATGATGTCCTGACCCTTGGAACCGTAGGATTTCACGATGAACTTCTTCATCTGCTCCACGGCGAGCTCCTCGGGAATCACTTGAGTGATGCGGAAGAAGGCCGACTGGAGGATGGTGTTCGTGCGGTTGCCGAGACCAATCTCCTGGGCAATCTTCGTGGCGTTGATGGTATAGACGGTGATGTTGTTCTCAGCGAAGTAGCGCTTCACCTTGTTGGGCATGAAGCGGGCAAGTTCTTCGCCCTCGAAGATGGTGTTGAGAAGGAACGTGCCGTTCTTCTGCAAACCACGGGTCACGTCATACATGTGCAGGTAAGCCTGCACGTGGCATGCCACGAAATTGGGAGTTGTCACCAAGTAGGTGGAGCGGATGGGCTCGTCGCCGAAACGAAGGTGTGAGCAGGTGAAGCCGCCGGACTTCTTCGAGTCATAGGAGAAATAAGCCTGGCAGTACTTGTCGGTGTTGTCGCCGATGATCTTCACAGAGTTCTTGTTGGCACCAACGGTACCATCGGCGCCAAGGCCGTAGAACTTGGCCTGATAGAGGCCCTTGCCGCCAAGTGCGAGTTCGGGAACGACGGGGAGGGATGTGAATGTCACATCGTCCACGATGCCGATGGTGAAGTGGTTCTTTGGCTCCGGCATCTTCAGGTTGTTGAACACGGAGATGATTTGAGCCGGAGTGGTGTCGTGAGAGCCAAGTCCGTAGCGGCCGCCGACAATCAGCGGGCGGTCTTCAACGTCGTAGTAGGCCGACTTCACATCCAGGTAGAGAGGCTCGCCCTCTGCACCGGGCTCCTTCGTGCGGTCGAGCACGGCGATGCGCTTCACTGACTTGGGAACAGAGGCCAGCAGGTGCTTGATGGAGAAAGGACGATAGAGGTGCACGCTCAGCATGCCCACCTTCTCGCCGTTGGCATTCAGGTGGTCGATGGCCTCGCGGGCTGCATCGGTGGCCGAACCCATCAAAATCACCATGCGGTCGGCATCCTCGGCTCCATAGTATGAGAAGAGGTGATACTCGCGGCCGGTGATGGCGCTGATTTTGCCAAGGTACTCCTCCACAATCTCGGGAACGGAGTCGTAGTAGGCGTTGCAAGCCTCGCGGTGGGTGAAGAAGGTTTCGGGATTCTCGGCAGTACCACGGGTGACAGGACGCTCGGGAGTCAAGGCACGGTCGCGGAAACGCTTGATGTCGGCCTCGTCCACCAACGGGAGGATGTCCTCGTTGTCAAGACGCTCAATCTTGTGATACTCGTGAGAGGTGCGGAAACCGTCAAAGAAATTGATGAAAGGCACGCAGGTCTTCAGGGATGCAAGGTGAGCCACGGCGGTGAGGTCCATCACTTCCTGGACAGAGCCCTCGCAGAGCATGGCGAAGCCAGTCTGGCGGCATGCCATGACATCCTGGTGGTCGCCGAAGATGCAAAGAGAGTGGGAGGCCAGCGTACGAGCTGACACGTCGAACACGCAAGGAAGCAACTCGCCGGCAATCTTGTACATGTTCGGAATCATCAGAAGCAAGCCTTGGGAGGCGGTGAAGGTGGTGGTAAGAGCACCGGCTTGGAGGGAGCCGTGGACGGCACCGGCGGCACCAGCCTCCGACTGCATCTCCTGGACGGAGACAGTCTGGCCCCAGAGGTTCTTGCGGCCGCGAGCGGCCCACTCGTCCACGTGCTCAGCCATGGGCGATGACGGAGTGATGGGATAAATGGCGGCCACTTCGCTAAACATGTAGCTGATATGGGCGGCAGCCTCGTTGCCATCACAGGTGATGAATTTTTTTTCCTTTGCCATTTTCTTAATAAAAAGGTTAAAATAATTTATAATGTTTGTATATGCTTGCGCTCGTGCTTAGTAGAGGAACCCAAATAGCCAGAGGGGAATGAGGTTGCCCTTGCCTACTTCGGTGTTGTAGCGTGCGTAGATTGTGTCCGGAGGCAGACGCTTGGAGAGCGGTTGCTGGGCGTTGCACACGCAGAAGCGGTGGTGACCGTCAACCAAGTAGGTGCTCTCATGGCTCGACTGGTGCACCTTGTGGTCCTTCCAGAGCGAGTTCACCAAGAATGTCTCCATCATATCCTGCTGGTCCACCTTGCTCGGGTAGATGGCGTACATCAGGTTGGGGTTGTGCAGCATCACTTTCGACGGCTTCTTGGGGAACGACTGGCCCTCGGGGTAGATGATGTTGATCAATCGGGCGTCAGCCAGATACTTGATGTAGTTCATCACGGTGGCGCGGCTCGTCTCTATGTCTATGGCCAACTGACTCACATTGGGTGCCTTGGGGCCATCGACGGCCAGTTCGTAGAACAGGCGCTTGATTTTGGTGAGATATTTCAACTCTATCTGCTTGATGAGCAGTATGTCAACCTCGGTCATCATGTTCATCGTCTTCAGGAGGTTTTCGGAGTAGTTGCGACGCTCCTGGAAAAACGGGTAGAAACCATGGTGTAGATAATGCTGGAAATGCTCTTGAGGACGAGCCTTGGGGAGGATTTCCTTGATGATGTGTTCGTGGCCCTCCAATATCTCATCCAGGGTGTAAGCACGGAAATGGTTGCCTGTCTGAAGGTTGAGAAACTCGCGGAAGGAAAAGCCGCGAAGGTTGTAGCTCTTGACGATGCCGTTGAGTTCGGGGTTCTCCTCCTTCAGGCGCATCACGCTCGAACCGGTGAAGACAATACGGAGGCCGGGATAGCTGTCGTAGCATTTGCGAAGACCTTTGCTCCAGTTGTACTGCTTGAAAACCTGGTCCACCAGCAGCACCTTGCCGCCATGGCGGTAGAACTCCCCGGCAAACTCCTCGATGCCATGCTCCTGGAAATAGAAGTTGTTCATGTTCACATAGAGGCATTGGCGGTCGCGAGAGCCAAAGTGCTCGTTGGCGTATTGAAGAAGGAAGGTGGTTTTTCCCACACCACGAGTGCCCTTGATGCCTATCAGGCGGGCATTCCAGTCTATCTCGTCCATCAAGTCGCGACGAACTGGCGCGGAGGTGTGCTCCACAAGGTAGGTGTGAGTGCGGAAAAAGGCTTCCATATTGGACGGTTGGTTTTCTCTTTTATGGCTGTATGACATGTACCCCTGCCAGCGACAGGGAACAGCCCAGCCCTTTCGATTTGTTTATTCTGCAAAATTAATGCTTTTTTCTTAAAATGCAAAGTCAAGTTTGCAAAATATGAGAATTTTTTGTTATTTTTGCATCGAAATAAGAGATTTCCACCTCTTTAATAAAAAAATGGAGTGAGAAATGGCAATTTTCCACCTCTTCAACCCCGAGCACGACTTGGCGCTCGCATACGGAAAAGAAGGATTTACCCCTCCGGCAGCGGCGAGAAACTTGCGAAAGGGACTTGGCTTCCTTCCAGCTTTTTGGGCTGATGAAGGCGACTGGGTCGTTGTGGACGACGTGGAAGAGGCGGAGCTTCAGGCAAGCCGATTTGCCACGCTGCTGCCAAAGGTGAATTTCTGCCACTGGAAGCAGTTGGGGCAAATTGCAAGAGGCACGGATGGCAAACCCCTCATCGACCCATGGGGATGGAACCACTCATTAAGGCATGCCTTGCTGAGAGCCGGTCTCGACGAGGGGGCCTTGCCGTCAAGGGAGCAACTGGAATGGGTGAGAGCCATCTCGCACAGGAGGACGACCATCAACCTTCTTGAGACGTTGGTGCGCTCCGTGCCTGCCACCATCGGCAAGCGAAAGGAGGCCAAGGACTTGGACGAAGTGTGGAGGTGGAAGGAACAGTGGGGGAGATGCGTGGTGAAAGCTCCTTGGAGCAGCAGCGGAAGAGGTGTAAGGTTGGTGGATAATGACGGCGACCCCGGCACCTTGAAGTTTGTGAGAAACACCATCGAGAGGCAGGGCAGCATCATCGTCGAGCCGTTTTACAACAAGGTGATGGATTTCGCCATGGAATTCATCCTTGACGGGGAAAAGGAGGCGAAATTTGTGGGGCTGTCTGTCTTCCACACCAACCGGGGGGCTTACCTCGGTAACGTCCTGGCCGGGGAGGACGAGAAATGGGACATGCTGCAGAGGGTTGCCGGGCGTGATGACATGCGCAGCCTTGCAAAGGCTTTGCAAAGGCTTCTTGGTGAAATGTGCGACCCCTACCTCGGCCCTGTAGGAGTGGACATGATGGTGGTGGAGCAGGAGGGTGGAAGATGTGTGCATCCTTGTGTGGAAGTCAATGTGAGACGAACCATGGGGATGGCCGCCGTCAGTGTGGCTATGCGAACAGAAGGGCGCTTCAAGACCATGGCGACGGACTGCAGGGGAGGGGAATGCCAACTCGTGCTGACATGACGTATGGACAAAATCAACCTAAATTACATAACAAACAATGAAAAGACTAATTGAAACAACACTCTTGCTGATGCTCGCCGTGGCATTGCAAGCGCAAGGCGAATACCGCTCGAAGGTGTGGGCGCCAGACAATGGAAACGGCACTTTCACCAACCCGGTGATCAATGCAGACTACAGCGACCCCGACGTGTGTGTCGCTGGAGACGACTACTATCTCACGGCCAGTTCCTTCCAGTGCATCCCAGGACTTCCCATCCTGCACTCCAAGGACTTGGTCAACTGGGAAATCATTGGCTACGCGGTCAAGGAACTTCAACCCAAGGAGGTGTTTGACAAGCCAAGTCACGGAAATGGCATCTGGGCGCCGAGCATCAGATACCACAACGGAGAGTTTTACATCTATTGGGGAGACCCCGACTTCGGCGTCTTCATGGTGAAGGCCAAGGACCCGGCAGGAGAATGGAGCGAGCCCCTCTGTGTCATTCCAGGAAAGGGGATGATTGACACGTGCCCGTTGTGGGACGACGACGGCAGGTGTTACCTCGTTAATGGATGGGCCAACAGCCGGTCAAGGTTCGCTTCTGTACTCACCGTCAGGGAGTTGACACCAGATGGGACGAAGCCCATCTCGCAGCCTGTCATCGTCTTTGATGGCAACGGGACGGAGAACCGCACTTGCGAGGGGCCGAAATTCTACAAACGAGAAGGGTGGTATTGGATCATGTGCCCGGCGGGAGGTGTGCCTACGGGCTTCCAACTGGCCATGAGGGCCAAGTCGCCTTACGGCCCATACGAGGCAAAGGTGGTGTTGGCACAAGGGAGCACCAAGGTGAACGGGCCTCACCAGGGAGGATGGGTGCATACGCCCATGGGAGAGGACTGGTTCATGCATTTCCAAGACAAGGAATGTTACGGCAGGGTGGTGCACCTGCAGCCTGTGACCTGGAAGGACAACTGGCCCGTCATGGGCGAGGACAAGGATGGCGACTATTGCGGGGAGCCGGTTGTCACCTACAAGAAGCCCAAAACGAACGCCACCTGGAAACTTGTCAACCCCGTGGAGAGTGATGAGTTCGACCAACCGAAAATGGGCTTGCAGTGGCAGTGGCAGGCTAATTACGACCAGACGTTCGGAATGCCCACCATGTTCGGCACGTTCCGCGTCTTCAACTTCAAGCACGACCCGAAAGCCCCCAACATGTGGGATGTGCCCAACATGCTGTTGCAGAAAACACCCGCCGACAAGTTTACAGCCACGGCAAAGGTGCGCATCACGTCAAAGGCTGACAACCAGTCGGCTGGCATCATCATGCAAGGGCTCGACTACTCCGCCCTCATGGCCAAAAGGGTGGGAAAGGAGTTCATCCTGCAAAGGGTGACGTGCAAGGCTGCCGACAAGGGAAAACCGGAGACGGCAACTGACATCGCCACGCTCAAGCCCACGGCTGAGGACAAGGTGGACTACAAGCCGGGGATACATCTCGACATCTTCCTGAGAATGACGGTCGATGACGGTGTTTGCAAGTTCGCATACAGCCTCGACGGAAAGAAATTCAAGGACGCTGGGGAGCCTTTTACCATGAAAGAGGGAAAATGGATAGGGGCGAAAATAGGCTTTGTAAGCGTCGAACCCGACGGACCCACCGACAGGGGATGGTTGGAGGCCGACTGGTTCAGGGTGACCAAATAGGATGGAAGACAAAACGCTGCAAAAGGCCAAGGGAGATTGCCCTTGGCCTTTTGTCTCTGATGACATTTTCGGATTGGCTTAGCGGCCAATCGTCATTATTTGTATTTTGTCACTGGAACCTGGGTATAGACGATGATGACTGTTACAATAACAGCTATCGCTGCCAATACCAACGCCCACCAGAGGAGTCTGCTCAAAATTTTGCGACGGCGGATGGATGACAAGCCATGCTTCTTGAAGCGGTCGGAGTCATCCATGTGCTTCCTCTTCTTGCCACTGTGATGATGGTGATGGTGGCTGCTTTGCGAAGAGCCGCTCTTGTAATTGTCAGGAATGCTCATTGTTTCATTTCTTTTTTATCATGCATGTCTCTTGCACTCGAGAACTTTGTCTGAAAAATACTCGAAAGTTCTTGAATGTACGACGATATGCAAAGACGCTATTTATTAATTGTTTGCAAAAGTACAACTATTCCCCCTAATAAGTTCAATTGGAGTGGTAATTTTTGTTAAAACGTCCCAACACGCATAATTTTCAAACAATGAGAGCAAGGGAAATAGCGAAAAAGAATGCCAAAGGCCACATACCTGAAGAGGTCGGGGCCTTTGGCATTCCACTATGAAGCGAGGCGGTTTACATTCCGCAGGCTATCGTCAGGCCTGCCATCACGATGCTCACCATTGACATCAGTTTGATGAGGATGTTGAGGCTCGGGCCGGAGGTGTCCTTGAACGGGTCACCCACTGTGTCGCCCACAATCGTGGCCTTGTGACAAGCGGAGCCCTTGCCGCCGAAATTGCCTTCCTCAACCATCTTCTTCGCGTTGTCCCAGGCACCGCCGGCATTGGCCATGAAGACGGCAAGCGTGAAGCCGGCTGTCAAGCCGCCAACGAGCAAGCCCATCACACCGGCGACACCAAGCAGCATGCCCACGACGATGGGGATGGCGATGGCAAGAAGGGAGGGGAATATCATCTCACGCTGAGCACTGCGTGTGGAAATCTCCACGCAACGGCCGTAGTCGGGAGTTGCCTTGCCGTCAAGGATGCCCTTGATTTCACGGAATTGGCGGCGAACCTCCTCGACCATCGACTGGGCGGCGCGACCCACGGCACCCATCGTCAAGCCGCAGAACAGGAAAGCAGCCATGCCGCCGATGAAGGCTCCAACGAGAACTTTCGGGTTCATCAGGTTCACTTGGAAGTAGCTCATGAAGTCGGACATGGTGGCGGTGGAAGGATTGATGCTGCCGTAGGAAGAGATGAAGTTGCCGGCGGCGTCAACGGTGCGTTCCATGGCAATCTTCACCTCCTCAACGTATGAGGCAAGCAGTGCGAGGGCGGTGAGGGCTGCAGAGCCGATGGCGAACCCCTTGCCGGTGGCGGCGGTGGTGTTGCCAAGGGCGTCGAGGGCGTCGGTGCGCTTGCGTACCTCCGGCTCCAGTTCGCTCATCTCGGCATTGCCACCAGCATTGTCGGCAATGGGGCCGTAGGCGTCGGTGGCAAGGGTGATGCCCAATGTGGAGAGCATGCCCACGGCGGCGATGCCGATGCCGTAGAGGCCGTGCGACATGCTGGCTGCATTCATGGAGAGGTCGAAGCCATTGGCGCACAGGTAGCTCAGAAGGATGGCGATGGAGATGGTCACCACGGGAATCATCGTGGAGATCATGCCCGTGCCGATGCCCTTGATGATCACCGTGGCGGAGCCAGTCTGGGAGGCCTCGGCAATCTTCTGTGTGGGCTTGTAGCTGTGAGAGGTGTAATATTCGGTGCCTTGTCCGATGATCACGCCGGCAACCAGGCCGGTGATGACGGAGAAGGAAACGCCCATCCAGTTCTCTATGCCAAGCAGGTAGAGGATGACGAACGATGCCACGGCGATGAGGATGGCCGACACGTTGGTGCCTACACCTAATGAGTGGAGCAGATCCTTCATCGTGGCGCCTTCCTTCGTGCGTACCAGGAAGATGCCTATCAAGGAGAGGAAGATGCCCACGGCGGCGATGATCATCGGGGCGATGACGGCTTTCAACTGCATCGATGGGTCCATGGCAAAGGCGGTGGCGCCAAGAGCAGCGGTGGAAAGGATGCTTCCGCAGTAACTCTCGTACAAGTCGGCACCCATGCCGGCCACGTCACCAACGTTGTCGCCAACGTTGTCGGCGATGGTGGCGGGGTTGCGCGGGTCGTCCTCCGGGATGTTCGCCTCAACCTTGCCCACCAGGTCGGCACCAACGTCGGCAGCCTTCGTGTAGATGCCACCACCAACACGGGCGAACAAAGCCTGTGTCGAGGCACCCATGCCGAAGGTAAGCATCGTGGTGGTGATGACGATAAGCATCTTTGGATTGTCCTGGTAGAAATAGGTGAGGATGATGAACCAGAGGGCGATGTCGAGAAGGCCGAGGCCTACAACCACAAGCCCCATCACGGCACCGCTGCGGAAAGCCACGCGGAGGCCGCGGTCCATGCTCCGGCGTGCGGCGTTCGCCGTGCGAGCGGAGGCGTAGGTGGCGGTCTTCATTCCAAAGAAGCCGGCAAGGCCGCTGAAGAAACCGCCCGTGAGGAAGGCAAAGGGCACCCAGGGGTTCTGCACCTCCAGCACATAGGCCATGAAGGAGAAAATAAGTGCCAGGACGATGAACACAATCAGCACCACGCGGTATTGCTGTTTCAAATAGGCCATCGCACCACGGCGAACATACTCGGCAATCTCTGCCATTCGAGGTGTGCCCTCTTCTTCTTGCATCATCTGCTTGAAGAAATACCAAGCCATCCCCAATGCGCACACCGAGGCAATGGGAACAAGCCAAAAGACGGAAGGAATAATCATACTAACTTTATATAAAAAATGAATAGTCAAATTTTCCACGCAAAATTACGTCAAAATGTAAGAAAAACAGGCTTTGCGCATATAATTAATGTTAACAAACCCTATTTTCAGTCATTTTTTGGGATAAAAACAAAGAAATACCACATTTGTGGTAGATAAAATCACTCCCATGGGCTATTTCTCACCCCATTTTTTGTCACTACCTTTGCACCGTCGAAAAGAAACATATCAACATCAACAAATAAAAACAAACAACTATGGCAAAAGTAGCAAAAGTGCTCACAGAGCTCATCGGGCATACGCCGTTGCTCGAATTAGGAAAGTTTTCGGCTGAGAAGGGTCTGGAAAAACCCATCGTGGCAAAAGTGGAATATTTCAACCCGGGTGGCAGTGTAAAAGACCGCATCGCCCTCGCCATGATTGAGGATGCGGAGGAAAAGGGACTTCTCAAACCGGGTGGAACCATCATCGAACCCACCAGTGGAAACACGGGAGTGGGCCTCGCACTCGTGGCGGCTGTCAAGGGATACAAACTCATACTCACCATGCCGGAAACCATGAGCGTGGAGAGGAGAAACCTCGTCAAGGCATACGGTGCGGAGGTGAAACTCACCAGTGGGAAGGACGGCATGCCGGGAGCCATCAAGGCAGCAGAGCAACTGAGGGACTCCATCCCGGGAAGCATCATCCTGCAGCAGTTTGAAAACCAAGCCAACCCCGAAAGGCACTACCTCACCACCGGACGTGAGGTGTGGGAGGACACTGACGGGAAGGTGGACATCTTCGTGGCCGGCGTGGGCACTGGAGGCACCGTCTCCGGCGTGGGAAGGCTGCTCAAGGAGCGCAACCCCGAGGTGAAGGTGGTGGCAGTGGAACCGCTTTCGTCGCCCGTGCTCAATGGCGGAAAGAGCGGACCGCACAAAATCCAGGGCATTGGGGCCGGCTTCGTCCCCGCGACCTATGACGCCGGCATCATCGACGAGGTGGTGGACGTGGACAACGACGACGCCATACGCACCGGCCGGCTCTTGGCCAGGACGGAGGGGTTGCTCGTAGGCATCTCGTCGGGAGCGGCTGCTTTCGCCGCTGCCCAAATCGCCGCCAGGCCGGAGAACAAGGGGAAGAACATCGTCGTGCTGCTGCCCGACACAGGCGAGCGCTATCTCTCCACCGTGCTCTACGCCTTTGACGAGTACCCGCTATGATGCGATGACCCACGAATGCAAAAGCGCCCCTCATGACTTATGGGGGGCGCTTTGGGGTGAGGGGGCCTTAGAACACGAAGGTGTCCAACAGCCAGTAGCTCACCATGCCTGAAATGTAGCCTACGAAGACAATCCATGTTATCTTGCGCATGTACCAACCGAAAGTAATCTTTTCCAGACCCATCACCACCACGCCGGCGGCACTGCCGATGATGAGCATCGAACCGCCCACGCCGGCGCAATAGGCCAACAACTGCCAGAAGATGCCGTCCACGGCCATCGCACCGCTCTCGGCGATGGGATACATGCCCATGCAGCCGGCCACCAATGGCACGTTGTCAACGATGCTTGACAGCACACCAATGACACCTGTCACCAAGTAGTGGTTGCCGCCCGACATCTTGTCCAAACTCTCGCCAAGGGCGGTCAGCACGCCCACCTCTTCCAAGCAGGCAACGGCCATGAGGATGCCGAGGAAGAAGAGGATGGTGGCCATGTCGATGTTGCCCAAAAGATTGGTCACACGACGTGAGAAACTGTCCTTGCTCTTGTTTTTCACGCTGCGGTAGAATATTTCCGTCGCCGTCCAAAGGATGCCGAGGATGAGCAAGATGCCCATGAACGGGGGAAGGTCGGTGAGATAGCGGAAGACAGGCACGAACATCAGGCCGCCCACGCCGAGTACGAAGATGGTGTTGCGCTGGCGCTTGGTGAAAAGGTCTGAGGTCTCCTGCTTCTTCATGCCTTGGGGTTGGGGCAACTCGCCGCTGAGATAGTTTTGAAGGATGAGGGCGGGGATGATCATCGACACCAAGGAGGGGATGAAGATTTCCTTGATGACCCCCTGGGTGGTGATCATTCCTTTGATCCACAGCATGATGGTGGTGACGTCGCCGATGGGTGAGAAGGCGCCGCCACTGTTGGCGGAGATGACGATGAGTGCAGCGTAGATGAGCCGGTCGTTGCGGTCGTTCACCAACTTGCGGAGCACCATGACCATCACGATGCTCGTGGTGAGGTTGTCGAGGATGGCAGAGAGGATGAATGTCATGAAGGCGATGCGCCACAGGAGCTTGCGCTTGTTCGTGGTGGCCATCATGTCGCGCACAAAGTTGAAACCGCCGTTCTTGTCAACAATCTCCACGATGGTCATGGCGCCCATCAGGAAGAAGAGCGTCTCGCCCGTCTCGCCAAGGTGCTCCTTGAGTATCTCGCTAACTCGCAATGGTATTTCGGAAACCGACAAGCCAGCGATGTAACTGCCTGGGTCGAGCATGAAGAGGGTCCAGGTGCCCACGCACATGAGCAGGGCGATGGCTGCCTTGTTGATTTTCAGACTACTCTCAAAGGCGATGCAAAGATAGCCTACGATAAATACGAATACAATTGCAATGGTTAGTGACGTCATGGCTTGTTTGTTTTGGGCTGCAAAGGTACGAACAAAAAAGGCCAAACCGATGGCTTGGCGATTTCTTTTTCACGAAAACGATTGCAGGGGTCTTACATCGTGCGGAGGGCTTTCACGATGCCTTGCTCCAAGGCTTTCTCGAAGCTGCGGTACTTGCCTGTCTCGCCGATGGCTCCATCCTTCAGGCGGATGATTTTGGCGTAATACTTGCCCACCTTGCCGAAAAGGTAGTCACGGTCCACCAGCACGTCGAAACGTTTTTTCTCGCGTAGCCACTGGTGGGCGAGGGAGAGCGAGGGGGAGGAGTAGGCTTTCTTCCGGGGGCTCTTGTCGTAGGTGGGGCTGTTCCAGTTGCACGCTTCGGAGGTGCTTACGGTGTGAAAAGTGCCGTCGGCGTCGTAGTAGCTCGTGGTGGGCTCGTTGAAACGGTGTTTCCGCAGAAGGCGTGCGGTCTCGATGGAGGCGGTTTTTTGTTCCATGGGTTATAGGTCTTGGGAAGCCGTGAATGGCTGTTGGGGTTGTTGTGATGGATGCGGGGTGAGGGGATGGGTTGCTTGCGGGATGGGGGAAGGGGTTGCTTGCGGGGTGGTGTGGATTTCCGCTTTCCGGAGAGGTGGCAGGTGGGAAAGGAAGTAGGTGAGGTCGGCACGGAGACGGTTGTAGGGCTTTGAGCGGGTGTAGCCGGTGTTTTTCTTCAGCATCGCCGACACGCTCTCTATGCTGTGCTCGTAGCACGACAGTTCGTTGCGCATCTGGGTGTGGTGCACGGCCTTGTTGTGAATCTCTATCTCCCGCTCCCGGCGCAGGCGGTCGCAAACCTTGCCGAGCATCGGTGCCACCACATTGTCGTAGAGGTGGTGTCCCTGGATGTAGAGGTAGGTGGTGTCGGGCGTGACGCCGAGGGCTTTCAACTCGTCTTTCAGTGCCAGGTAGGAGTCCTTCGCCTCGGGGTTCTCTTTCTGCAACTGGATGATTTTACGGCCCACCTTGTGCCGCACGTTGGCGAGGCCGTCGGCGGCATTGGCCAGGGTGAAATGGCCTGTCTCAATCACCTTGTTGAAGTCGGTGATGGTGAAATCGGTGTATTTGGGTGAGCGGTAGTACCAGATGCTCCACACGAAGAGTGGGAAGATGGCTTGTGAGAATTGGCGCAGGTATTCCTCGAAATTGAAGATTTGGTGGTCGTTGAGGGTGGCCATCACGCATACGTTGTGCAGGGAGGGGGCGTAGCACTGGTAGTTTTCAATCGCATAGACGTAGGTGTGGAAGACGTATGGGTTGTGTATCACCTTCTCCGAAGTCTTGGTCACTCCTTGGACCAGGAAGTCGTAGTCGGCATCGACGCAGGCTATCAAGTCCTCGCCCACGTTGTCGCCCACGAGGTTCATCAGCACTTGTTTCTTGCCTTTGGACAGGTTCACCTTGGAGGGCAGCATCACCTCGAAATAGCGGGTGTCGTCTTCAAACTCGCTCAGCACGGACCGCCAAAAGAAGATGTCGTCGTAGCTTTCCACGTATGCGGCGATACGGCGACGGGCGGTCTTGGGCTTCAGTTTGTTGGCTGCGCTGAAGTAGTCGGAGGTGAGGTTGTCTCTGAGGCGTTTGGCCATGGGCGAAATTTGGGTGGGTTAGAAGCTGTCGGTGATGTCCGACACCTCGGTCACGTGGTCAATCCAACCATTCATGATGACGGCCGGGGAGTGTGTGGTGAGGATGATTTGGACGTTGGGGTTGAGTTCCAACACCATGTCGATGAGGCGTTTCTGCCATTCGATGTGGAGGCTCACCTCCGGCTCGTCCATGAAGAGCACCGACGGCTTGTTGTCCTGTATGAGCACGGTGAGGAGGATGACGAGCATCTGCTTCTCGCCGCTCGACAACTGGTAGGGAACGAGCGTCTCTCCTATCTGTGAGAAGAAGATTTCGTTGGCGGTGCGGACGATTTTCTTGCCCGTGTCGGAGAAGAGGTCGTCCATCAGGTCTTGGAAACGCTTCTTGGGTGCGGAGAATGCCTGTGCTCGTTGTGCCGCGTCGGGGTCGCCGCTCTGAAGCACCTCAATGATGCGGTTGCCGATGTTCACTTGGTAGTCCAAGTATTTGCGCTGAAGCTGGAAGAGTTGCCAGTCGAGTTCCGTGGCAAGGCTCATGTCCATTTTTGCCAACGTGTCGAGGTTCATCAAGGGGCGGTCGAAGGAGCGGATGACGTCGAAGCGTATCCATCTCGCCTCCGAGGGGAACACCTTCAGGTGAACGCCCTTGAGCAGGTGGCTGGGATATTCGCCTCCTGCGGCGAGTCCTTTCACCACTTTGTTGATGATGGTGCTCTTGCCTTGGCCGTTGGTGCCGCTGAGGATGTTCACATGCTGGTCCAAGTCCCATTTGATGTGGCGGCGACCGCTCCAAAGGGAGTCTATCTCTATCTGTTCGATGTAGTCGGCGTATTTCTGCATAGCTTCATTGTTTAGGCACGGCAAAGATAACAAAAAAAATGAAAAGCACACATTCTTAGGTCGTTTTTTTCGCCTTTTCTACATTTTTTGCCTGCTATAAGGCTGCAACAATGTTGCAGCATAGCCGACGATTTCTTGTTATAGTGATGTCAGGGGCTGGTTGTAGATACTGCACGGACGGGCATACCCATGTCGCGTGGTGCATTATAGAAGTTTTTATGATGAACTACCCGTGGAGTGAAACGTAATATGAGTGCGTAGTCTGTTATGAAAGGCTCCAGTTCGTTAGTCCAATAGTAGCCCTCTGTGTCGTAGGAGAAGCAATGACTGCCTCTTGACATTCAGCCTCCATGCGGTGTGCATGGAGGCTGAATGTGTCATGTTATTTGATGACCACCTTTTGGCCATTGTTGACGTAGATGCCCTTGGCCTTGGGCTTGCTGTCCCATTTTCTTCCGTCAAGAGAAAACCATTCCGAGGAATTGGAGGCATGGGATATGGGATTTGAAATCTCCTTGATGCCAGTGCTTTCGCCTCCGAAGTTCAGCACGAAATTGTTGATGCCATTGGAGGAACTGGTTTGGTCAGCCGTGAGGCCGATGAGTTTGAAATAGGCACGGAAGGAGTTGATATAGAAGTACTCCATTTCATTTCCCCATGGATAGTAGAGTTTTGACGTTTTTTCATTGCTGTCGTAGCCAAGATAGAGGTTGGTCTTCTCGGTGGTGAAGATGTCGATAGTGGTGTATATGCCACAGAAGGAGACATTGTCCTGCTCCACATCATTAGGCTCGGAGACGTCGCTTCCCACCATGACCACATGGTTGAAAGTAGGATTTTCGAGGGGAGTCCCCGCATTCCACTTCACGATGTATGGATAACGTGGCGACATGTCATGAATACCATTCGTCAACTCCTTGAAAACGAGATTCAAAGTATTTGTTTCTTCGTCGTATGTAGATTCTTCCAATTCCTGTACGACGGGGTTGCCTTCCTCAAGAGGAGTCGTGGTTCCGGGAATAGGTGAGAAAGGCAGGCAGAGCGTATTCCATGAGCCGTCCCTGTACAGGGTGCGCCCCTGTATGGTAATACTTATATCCTTCATGTCCAAATAATAAAAGATGCGTTGCTCGTTATTGAGGCTGTTGTTATTGATAATGATGTCATTGTTGTTCACATCATTGTCGAAGAGTGTGATGTGAATGCGTCCTTCTGTACCCTTCTGGATAGCACCTTCCGTATCAGGGTCGGGATATCCCCGAGCCCCCACGATAGTACCATATTCTCCCAAGTCTTCATCAGATGCCTGGATATCATATCCGAGGTAGTAGCAGTCATCTATTTCACCACACTGTTTGCCATCAATGATTTCACCAAGGAGAAGACCTGCAATCCCCCCCACGCAAGTTACACCTTTCACCGTTGCGGCTGACGTGCAATTACTGACGGTGATGGAAGACAGGCACCCGATAATTCCTCCGGCATTTAATCCGTCATCCTCATTTTCACCTTTGGCAGTGACAGTGACCCCGCTTCCCACATGGCAGTTGTAGATGCCCACGTTGGGATTGTTGCTGCCGTATGTGCTGCCGCCATTGTTGCCCACGATGGCTCCCACGTTGTATTCGCCGGTGAAGTGGCAATCCTCAAGAATGAGGTTTTTGATGGTGGCATTGTATATATATCCAAACAAGCCGACGCCACAACCATTCTTGACGTCGAGGTGTTTGATGGTATGGATGTTCCCTTCTTCGTCTTTTCCGTTGAAAGTACCCTTGAAGCTATTACCGTCGTCGAGTTCATCCCCATATCCTATTGGTTTCCAGATGTGACCCACGAAGTCAAGGTCTTTGTTTAAGGTGATTGTGTATCCATCGAAGTCCGATTCCCCCTCGTTTACCTGATAGGCAATCCAGGCGAGTTCTCCCTCTTTGGAGATTGTAATCTGTTTGTTGATGTTGTCAATCATTTCCGGCTCGGATATTAAATCTTCCCACGACCCTTGCGCCATCGCCCCCCCGCTCATCGCCAAGAGAGCGACCAAAATCACATTTTTTCTCATTGTTATGTTCATATTTTCTGAATAATCTATGGCTTATCTACGTTTGACGCGTGACACTTCGACGGCGTTCTTGTCTTTGAGGTCGGTTTCCATGATACCTTCTCCATCGCTAAAACCTCCCATGCCCGCCTCCAGGAGCATCTCCCAGTATTCACTGAGTTGTTTGTTCTGCTCTTCCAGTAGGACTTGCCGGCGAACCGCAGGTCTGGCTCCTCCACCATCTCCCACTTGCAGCCTTCCGGCACACCAACCTTGCCGAACACGCAGGTGCCTTGCTCGGTGCCGATGTAGCGTGTACACCAGCAGTCCTCGAAGGATGCGCTCTTGCCGGAGGCGAGGCGGATGAATGTGCCGCCGGTATTGCCCTCCAGGGTTGGCACCAGGAGCCATTTTGATATGGTTCTATGCATAGATATATAATGATGAATTGATATGTTTCAGAAAATGCAAAAATACTATATCTTTCGAAATTAGACAAAATTTTTGGTCAAAAACAATCATATAGGCCCCCCAATGAACAGGTTTCCCTATATGATGGATAAAAAGGCATTTGTTTTTGCCGGCCATTATTGGCCTAACTTTTCGATTTTGAAAAATCAAGTGATACAAAATGGGGGAATGGCCAAGGCCATTCCCCCACGTATGAGAGTAGGATGCTCGTGTGCTTATTTCACGACAAACTTCTTTCCGTTTTGGATATAGACGTTGCCCTTGCGCGGTGTGAGCACCTTGCGGCCCATGAGGTCGTAGATGTCGCCGTTGGCCACGTCGATGGTCACGTTGACGATGCCTGTGAGTTCCTCCGCATGTTTCACGATGTCGGAGTTGGTTGTCTCATAGCCGATGTAGCTGATGACGGCTGGCACGTTCTCATCGGCCAAGGTGAGGCCGAAGGTGGTGTTCCATCCGGCGTTGCCCACGAGGTAGGTCTTGCCTGTCTCCGTCTCGAAGGAAGCTCCCAGGCCGGTGTCGGCGATGGTCCACACGAGGGTGACGGTGCCGTCCTGGTCCTCAACAGCGATGTTGGGTTCCACCTGGCTGCCGTTGTTCGTGTTGTTCAGCCACCAGAGGTAAGACTTGGTGGCAGCGATGGAGAGCCCCTTGCCCTGGATGACGAAGTACTTCGCGTTGTTCACGTAGAGCACCTTGTCGGTCTGATAGAGCAATGCCACGTTGTTGTCGCCCGTCTGGCTCACCGTGATGGTGTTGGCCGTCTCGTCCACCACCACCTTGTCGGGTGAGATGCGTCCCGGGTCGCCGGCCACCCAAAGTGTGGCGTCCCATGCATACTCAGCCTCCTCCGTCGGTTGCTCGATGTTGTTGGTGAAGCCGATGTAGCTGATGACTGCCGGCACGGCCGGGTCGGCCAGTGTCATACCAAAGGTGGTGCTCCATCCGCCGTCGTCCTTGAACTCCGTTGTTTCGAAGCCGAGGTTGCCGCCGATGGGAAGGAGGTTGGCATCCCATGCGAAGACGGTCTCTCCGTCCTCCTCATAGATGGCAGTGGGCTTGTACTGTCCTCCGTCGTTGGTGTTGTTCAGCCACCAGAGATAACTGTCGCCGTCGTTGGTGGAAAGACCTTTGGCGGTGATGATGAAGTAACGGGCTTCTGCCGGCACGGTATAGACGTTCTGAGAGCGGAAGAGCAGATTCACGTTGTTCTGTCCCGTCTGGCTCACCGTGATGGTGTTCTCCTCCTCATTGACGCTTACTTGGTCGGGGCTGATGCGTCCCGGGTCGCCGGCAATCCATTCGCTGGCCACGAAGTTATAGTAATTGGTGCCACTTAGCCACCTCGGGTCTCCTATGCCCAAGATATCCTGTACGCAATAACCCAAGGTGAAGTCGCCGTTGGCATAGTCTCCGGCAAAGGCCACCACGCCTTCCACGTTGTTCTCCACGGGCTCCTCGTCGTCGCCGGTGCTCTCGTTGGCGCTGATGTCGGTGAACTTGCCGTCAACAATGCGTTGGAAGGAGTTGCCGTTGATGTCCCAGATGGGGTTGGGGCCGCCTTGTCCACCGTTGAGACCCTTGACGAACTGACCGTCCTTGCCGCAGTCCACCACGATGCAGCCGCTCATCTCATAGCTCAGCCATTTCTGGTTGCTCTGGCGATGGGATGTGACGTTCTTCCCGTAGGAGAAGTTGTAGAAGGTGCAGTTGGTGAAGGTGAACTTCTGAATGAAGTCTTCGCTCACCTCCGTAGCCTTCTGCCCGCTCTGCGAGCTGTAAAGCTGGCCGGTGTGTTGCGGGTTGGCGTAGATGGTGGAGTTGTTCACCGTGAGGTGTCCCACCACGCCTCCTCCGTTGAAGTCGAAGGTCGTCTTGCTGCCGCCGGCAATCTCGATGACGCAGTTTTCAACAAGCAGGTTCTCTATGAATGCGCGCACCTTGTTGCCGTAGATGAGCGGTTGGGCGAGGCCCTTCACCTTCACGTTCTGGAAGGTGATGTTGCCAATTTCATAGAAGTTGTTGTTGGCGTTGAGCGTGCTCTCATACGGGGTGGTGCTGATGGCTGCCAGTGGTGCGCTGAGGGCTGCCGCGTCGATGGTGGCGATGCTGCTTTCGTCGCCAGAGATGGTGAGCGGTGCCGCCGTCTCGATGGTTCCGCTGACGGTGTATTGGCCGTCGGCGGCAAGGTTGATGTTGATGGCCGTCGGTTTCGGATTGTTCTCCAAGGCGGCTGCCAACTCGGTGGTGATGTCCTTGCCACTCTCCACGTTGAGTACGAGGGTGTGGTCGATGCTCAGCCAGCGCGGGTCGCCGATCAAGGCTTCGCTTTGCGGGCAACTGCCCAAGGTGAAGTCGCCGTTGGCGTAGTCGCCGGCGAAGACCACCACGCCTTCCAGGCTGTTGACCACAGGCTCATCGTCGTCGCCGGTGCTCTCATTGGCACTGATGTCGGTGAATGCGCCGTCAACAATGCGCTGGAAGGAGTTGCCGAAGATGCTCCAAGTGGGGTTGGCGCCTCCTTGTCCTCCGTTGAGGCCCTTGACAAACTGGCCGTCCTTTCCGCAGTCCACCACGAGGCAGTTGGTCAGTTCGTAGCTCAGCCATTTCTGGTTGCTCTGGCGGTGAGAGGTGACGTTCTTGCCGTAGGAGAAGTTGAAGAAGGTGCTGCTGGTGAAAGAGAACTTCTGAATGAAGTCTTCGCTCACCTCCGTGGCCTTCTGTCCGCTTTGCGAGCTGTAGAGCTGGCCTGTGTGCTGCGGGTTGCCGTAGATGGTGGAGTTGTTCACCGTAAATAGGCCAACGACGCCGCCTCCGTTGAAATCGAAGGTTGTCTTGCTGCCACCGGCAATTTCGATGATGCAGTTGTCAACAATCAGGTTGTCAATCAGTGCGCGTACCTTGTTACCAAAGATGAGCTGTTGTTTGAGGCCCTTCACCTTCAGGTTCTTGAAGGCGATGTCGCCGATGCCGTAGAAGTTGTTGGCGGCGTTGAGCGTGCTCTCATACGGAGTGGTGCTGATGGCTGTCAGCGGTGCATTGAGGGCTGAGGCGTCGATGGTTGCGATGCTGTTCTCGTCACCCGAGATGGTGAGCGGTGCAGCCGTCTCGATGGTTCCGCTGACGGTGTATTCACCACCAGCAGCGAGGTTGATGTTGATGGCCGCTGGCTTGGGGTTGTTTTCCATGGCCGCTGCCAACTCGGTGGTGATGTCCTTGCCGCTCTCGATGTCGAGTGTGATGGCCTCTCCTACGGAGGGCACCAGGCTCACGAGCGAGATGGACTTGAGCTGGATGACGAACCAGTTGCCACCTGCAGCGATGTTGCGCATGCCCATGTCGAGCAAGCCGTCGCTGCCAACGTTGGCTTCCATCGTGGCGACGGATGCCGTGGGGTCGCAAGCCACCTGGGCGATGACCTCAAGCGGGTAGATGCCATCGTTGGCGTAAGCCACGGTGATGTCGTTGCCCACAGCAGCGCTGTTCCAAGCCTGGCTTGCCACGGCGTAGAGTTCCACCTTGTAGGTGCCTTCCTTCAGGCCGCTGATGGTCTGGTGCATGATGGTGTCGGCGGGCATCTCCTCACCGAAGCGCTCTGCATAGTCACCTTGGTAAACCCCTGTGGAGCCAATCCATGCGCTCTGGGCCTTGCTTCCTGCGTCGGTGTAGTCGGAGCCCGGAGTGGTCTGCTGCTTCACTGCAGCGATGTACTTGGCAGCGATTTCAGCCGTGACGCTGTCGTCGGTCAGTGTGCGCTCGTCGTAAGCTTTCTGGATGGCAGCGACGTCGTATGCGGCCTGGCCGTCGGCGTCGAGCAGGGCAGCCTTCGCAGCGTAGGTGTCGAGAGCGTCCTTCACGTTCTTGTAGGCTGCTATTGATTTGTTGGCTTCGGCGATGGCCTCGTCAAGCTTGGCGATGGCCTGCTCATATTGCTCAGCGGTGGTGAAGCCGCTGTTGTCCACCATGGCGGCCTGCAACTGTGCGAGGGTCTCGCCGTTCATCGGCTCGCCCAAGAGGGCTTGAGCCTGTGCGATGTAGGTTGCAAAGAGTTCGGAGGCCAGCACCTTGGCGGTGACGCCCTTCAGCTGTACGATGTGCCAGTTGGTGGCTTTGGTGTTCTTGCTCATGCCGAGCTTCATGGCACCATCTTCGCCCACTACCACGCCGTCGAGCACGGCGGTGGAAACCTCGGAGAACGAGGTGGCCTTGTAAGCGGCGATTTCCTGCTCCACGACGCCCTCGCTGGTTTGTGCGTAGAGCTTGATGCCGGTATTCTCTGTCAGCGGGCCTTCAGGTGTGTCGTCGTCAGCGAAGGCATCGGAACGGATGCCACGTCCGAAGGTAAAGGCAGCCGAGCCGTAGAGTTCAATCTTGTAGGTGCCGGGTGTGAGGCCGGTGAGGTTCTGGTAGAACACGTCTCCGGTGGTCTCGCAGTTGGTGTCATATCGCTCGCACATATAGACGGTCTGTCCGGCATTGGTGGTCACCTGTGGAGCCGCCCATGTGGCGTAGCCGCTGGCACCCACCCAGTTGGTGTACTCGGTGAGGGAAGCAAACTGGCTGGTGAGGTCGGTCTCGATGTAGATTTCATCCGACGGGATAGAGCCGCTGTAGTTGAAGCCGTAGAAGCCGAGCTTGGAGCCGGCGCAGTAAATCTTGTAGCTGCTGCCGCCCTTCACGTCGAAGTCGAACGTTCCGTAGTATTTCTCCGTTGCCCTGTATGCGTCGTATTCGGGCAGGGCTGTGCCGTTCTCCAGGACGAAGAAGTCCTTGTCGCTGTTGAGCACGACGGCGACGGTCATCTTTCCGTCGTATTTCGGAGTGATGGTGTAGAAGGTGCCTCCTGCCTTGTTGCCGTTGACGCCGTTGCCTGGAGTGTAGGCCACGAAGCCGTCCACATGGCTGTCGGCGGAAGCTGCCGTGAAGTCGGCACCGCCTTCCTCGCCGAAGGTGAGGGTGGCCACTTCCTTGCCGTTGGCTGTCACGCTGACGGTCTCGCCGGAAGCGTGTGCATCGCCCTCTTGTACGGCGTAGGTGACGGTGAACTCACCACCTTCTGGTGCCGCATTCTCCACAACGGAGATTTTTCTCATCCGCAGCTGGTCGGGGTCTCCTCCTTCGATGTGGATGTAGAAGCCGACTTTCACCGGGCCGGTGATGCCCTGGAGGTTGGCGGAGTAGATGGTGCTCTCCGTTGCTGCTGCCGGGATGTCGTCGCCGCTGAAGGTGGCCACCACGTCATTGGTGCTCCATGTGGCACCGTTGTCACGCGACACCACAATCTGGTATTTCACGCCCTGGGCTTCGCCCTGGCCGTAGCTGTGCATGATGTCGTAGCAGATGGAGTAAGACTTGGAACCGTCGCCCAGGTCGATGGTGGGGCTGATGAGCCAGTCGTCGGCCGGCACTTCATAGGGGGCATAAACCATCGCACGTCCCCAGTTGTTGTATCTCCATGCGCCTTCGTCCTCCAACGGGCCGCCGGCCTCTGTCAGCACGCCGTGCATCGGGGTCCAGCCGGCAGTATTGCCTTCTGCGAAGGTGTCCTCAAACGGGATGGCCAGACCGGTGGTGAAGAAGTAGCTCTTTGTCCAGTCGCTCTCCTGGTCACCCTTCTTGGCGCGCACTTGAGCCTCGTAGTTCGTCAGGCCTGCGAGTCCGGCAAGCACGACGGTAGGCTCTCCGCTCACAGCCACCGGCTCGCTCCATTCGCTCTCGTCGCTCTTCTTGTAACGCACCTCCCAGTCGGTCTCGGCAGGGTCGTTGTTGCTCTCCCATGCCAGGGTGACGTTGCCACCGGCAATCATGGTGGCCTTCAGGTTGGCAGGATAGTCCACGGCCTTGACTTGCTCCACGGCGAAGTTGAAGAATTGTGCGCGCATGGGGCTGAAAATCTTGAAGTAGATGCGCAGGCGCACTGTCTTGCCAGCAAACTGGTCGAACTTGATGCCATAGTGCAGGCGGTCGGTGGTACTTGCAAACACCGGGGCGTTGTTGTCGTTCACCGTGTAGAGGGTGGTGAAGTTCTCGCCGTCCTCGCTGGCTTGGATGAGCATCACGTCGTCTTCATTCCATGCGTATGGGTTCGTCATTCCCCAGCGTCCCGGGTTGACCATGTTCAGGTCGAAGAGGACGCGGTTGGTGCCCTCACCCAAAGTCACCCAAGGCGTGTTGGTGAACACCTCGGTACCGTGGTCGGTGTCCACCGGAGAGGGGTTGCACTCGATGAACTTGTTGCCTTCGGTGTCTTCCTGGATATAGAAGGCGCCCGTGTCGTTCCAACCAGGCAGTGACTCGTAGTTGTAGGGCGAGAACTGGCTCAGGTCGGGCTCGTAGGGCACCGTGCCGCCGGTGGCGGTGGCTGCGTCGGTGTAAGTGGTGGAGCAGTTGCCGTTGGCGTCAACACTCCAGGCGCGGAAGAACCAAGCGTTGTTCTCGGCAAGGCCTTCGAGGGTGATGGCTTCGCCAGGTGTGCCTATGAAGACCACCTTGCCACCGCCGGCTATCTCGCTGCCAACGGCAAGGTCGCCAGAGGGCAGGCCAAAGGCGCCATACTCGAGCATCTGGTCGTAGTCGTTGATGGCTGCCATGTTGGTCTGGGCCACCAGCACCTTGTCTCCAGAGGCGTTGCCTTGGAAGGAGAGCTTCACGGTGCTCACGCCGGTGGCCTCGGCCGTCAGGCCGGCGGGTGCGGCCGGCAGGGTGCTTGTCTCACCAGTGAGCGGGGCGGCGAGCAGGTAGCTCGGCCCGTTCATGCAGCGGGAGTTGGCGGCGAAGACGGCCACATAATATTTCGTCGAACCAGAGAGGCCGTCAGGCGATTCAAACGAGGTCTTCTCCGTGTAAGTCACCACGATGGCTCCGCCAAGTTCGGTGCCTTCAGCATAGGTCACACCATCGGCCGGGGTGGCAGTGATGGGAGCGTCGGAGCAAAGCACGAGGTAGTGGTCGGCAGAGGCAGAGGCGGTGAATTCACCGGTGAACTGCGTGGAGGTGGCGCTGAGCACCAGTCCGGTGGGCTGTGCCACAGGAGCCGTGCAGGGCGGTGGGACGTTGAAGGTGAACGTCTGCCCGTTGGCGGGAAGACTCCCCTTGCCCGTGTTGATGGCAGAAACATCGTTGGTGCTGCTCACCGGCTCCGCCCAGGTGCCGGTGGTGAGGAGGAGATTGTCGGAGCCACCACCCACGCCAACCTTGAAGTTGACACCGCCGGATACCGTCTCGGAAGGAGTGAACGCGCCGAAGACCACCTGCACGCTGCAGTCGGCCTCGTTCAAGCGGACTTGGTGGTTGCTGGTGATGAAGTCGTCGTCGCCCCAGTGGGTTGTCTTGTTCGAGACGTTCTTCCATTGCACGACGAGCACGCGGTTGGGGGCGGAGCCTTCAACCTTGTAGCTCACCTCCGTGGCATCATTGTTGGTTACGCCGCGGATGTCGCTCATACCAAGGTAGTTCTCGGTATTCGCGTAGTTGTTGTAGTAGCCAGAAGGATTGACGTTGATGTCGCCCGTTCCCAATTGGATGGCTCCATTGGTGTAAACGACAAACTTCGTCATGTCCTGGTTGTTGTACTTGAAGGTGAAGCCGATGTCGATGCCGGCAACGGCGCCGGATGATGACACTGCCGTGCCTTCGGCGCCAAACACCTTCCCGTCGAAGTCATCGCCCGCGAGGGCAGCCGTAGCAAGCACGGTGCCGCCGCTGATCTCCTCGTAAGTGCCTGAACTCGACACAAACGAGTAGGAGGGCATGACTTGGGCTTGCACTCCCATCATGGAGAGCATGAAGCCCAGGAATAGCCATAAAGTTTTTTTCATGAAGTTGAGTTATTTAGGTTGGTAAAAGTAGGTTGCTCTTTTTTCACCTCACAACGGTCTTGCGCCCATTGCGGATGTATATGCCCTTGGAGGGTTGGGAGACGCGTCGGCCCGAGAGGTCGAAATAGGCATCGTCGGACGTGGCACCCGCTTCGATGGCATGAATGCCGCTCTCCGGGTCGCCTATTGTCCCGTCCACGTTGAAGCGGGTGGCCATCATGTTGTTGGAGCCGTAGTCCATTTCACCGAAACGGTTGTCGGACCAGGCCACCACCCAATACTTGTTGTCAATCAGTTGGGAAACGGCGAGGCTGGTCTTGTAACTCTTGTGCGTGTCGAAGGTCACCTCTTCAGAGAAAAGCTTGTTGCCGTCCTTGTCCAGTTTCACGGCACACTGCTGAATGTCGTTGGTCTGGTATGTATAGATGTCTGTCGTCTTCATGTAGAACACCACGGGATTGCCCTCGTTGTCGATACGCACGATGGGGTCGTTGTAGATGCTTTGTTCTTCCAGAGGCTCCAAGGCCAGACCATTGGGACCCCAGAGCAGTTCGCCTTCCTTTGAAATCTTCTGCACATACAGTCCTTGGTAGTTCTGGTAGGCTTGGTTGAAGATTTGCAGGGCGGCGTAGAAGCAGTTATGCTGCTCGCTCCATGCTATGTCGGCGGAATTGCGCGACTGGAAGTCGTCGTAGCACACCTTCAAGGCATCGGTCTCGCCCGGGAAGCCATAGCTGCCGTCGGCCTTGATATAAGAGGCGTATGAGGCATAGACATCCTCATAATTGCGGTCGTCGCGCCAGGTGAACAGTCCGCCGCCGTCGGGTCCCTCGAACGACTTGATGGTGACGTGGGCGGGGATGCTGCCAAAGCCGCCGCGATAGACGCGTGCGTCGCTATCCCATACGTCGTTGCCGTCCTTGTCGAGCATCTTGGCATAGACATACTGGTTGGAGGTGTAGAGGTAGAAGAGAAGCGACTGGTTGTTGTTGGAGGCCACCAGGTGGGGATAGGCGTAGGGTCTGGTTTCGTGTTCCATCTTGCGTGTCCAGATGGTGGCGCCGGTGTTCTTGTCGAGTTTCTCCAAGAGCAAGGGCGGTACTGCGTTTGCCTCAATCGTGGTGTATGGCGTGTATGCAAAAAGATAGTTGCCGTCGGTGTCCTCAACGCAGTTGATGCTCACTGGGAGATAGTAAACATTGCCCTTGTCGAGGTCTGCTTTCCAGATGACTTCTCCTTTGGGATTAACTTTGTAGATGGTGTATCCTTGTTCATCGGAGTATTCCCTTGCGTTTCGGCTGTCGCAGCACATCACGATGGCATTACCATCCTTGTCCACGTAAAGTTGCGAGTTGACGGCCGTCCACGATTTGTTGTTCTCGGTGGCGATGTCGTATCCTTCTGCGGGCGAAAGGAGAACACCGTCCTTGTCGAGGGCATAGAGACGGTAGCTAAGCACGGTGAGGCCTGCCTCTCCGGGTCTTTGTGGCACGATTTTCACCACGTAGGTGACGCCATCGGGTGAGAAGGCTGTCTGGCAGCCGTAGTCGCTCTGTCCGGGTAATGAGATTTGTACTGCCTTGTCGGTGCTGGAAGGCCACTGGGCCCATGCACAGATGCTCAAGGCAAATGCAGCAAACAAAAGTAAAGCTTTTCTCATAATCAAGTGTGTTGATGTTTATTGAATGATGATTTTCTTTCCGTCTTGGATGTAGAGGCCTGGTGTGGGATGTGTCACACGTCGGCCGGAGAGGTCGAAGAGGGTGCCGGGTGTGTTGCCCACGGCAGGCAGTTCTGTCACGCCGGAGGGTTTGGAGGTGAAGAAGAAGGTGCGTGAGCCATAGTCGGTGATTTTCAGCACCTGTGCCAACAGGGACCCGTCGGAGTTGTGTATCACGTAGGTGCTGTTGGGGTAGGTCAGGTCCATTCCCCAGGGGCACCACACCTCAAAGCAATAGGCGCGGTCGGGCTCAAGGTTGAGTTGTTGCTTGTCCTCGCTGATTTCCCCCACGGGGTAGGGGCCGAATTCCTTGATGATGGCACCGTCGGCATCGCGGAGGCGGTAGAAAGCATCGTCGGCCTTGTCGTTGGTCGTGATGATGATGTCCAAGTCGGGTGTGCATGGCTGCGCATAGATGAAATCGCCCTTGAGCTTGCTCGACTTCACGCTTTGCCCGTTGAGGGTTTTCAGTTCAATGAGATACTCGTTTTCGTCTTTCCTGTCGATGGCAAGGCCGGCGAGGGGCAGCTCGATGTCGGCACCCTTGCCTGGGGCGATGTTGCCGCTCCACTCCACACTCTTCTTGTCTTCGTTGATGGTGATGTCAAATGTGGCGGTGGTGATGGGGGCGGTGCCGTTGTTCTTCAGGAATGCTTCGAAGAAATTGAAGGCATAGCGGTTGCCGATGGGCAGTTGCGGGGCTTCCAACGCACCGCTGACGAGGCTGTAGTTGACGTATTCGGGCTTGGAGGAAGTGACGTTGAGCACTTCGCCCTTTCCGTTGCACACGAAAGCCAGCACTTGGATGTCGGCAGGCACCACCTCCACCTTCTTGATGTCGGCAGGCACCACCACTTCGTAGTCGCGTGTGAAATACTGCCCTTGCTTGGGAGACTGCAAGGTGTCGCCCCACAACGGGGTGACATACTGGCGGAGCATGTGCTGATGGGAATAGTCGTCGCCTTGGTTGGCGCCGCTTTGTGGGCCTAAGATGTTTCCCTGCGTCCACACCACCATCAGCTCTTGGTCAAGGAGTTGCTCCTCGGCGGTGAAATAGCCTTCCACATGGATGGAGAGCTTGCCGGTGGAGCCGTCGTATTTCGATGTGGCGAGGAGGTTGACGCTGGCATCTTGTTCAATGATGGCTTTTGCCTGGTAGGGCCACAGGCTCCGCTCTGTCACGGGACTGTCGTCATCCGACAACACGAGTGAGCGCGACACCATGCCGCTGGGGTAGCCGCTGGGGTGGAAGAAGGCATCCAGGGCCTCTCCCTCGGTGATGCGGAAGTCGGGCTCGTCGGGGTGGTTGGCGGCATAGTGCCCGGAGTGGATGGCTATGGAGTACACGTTGGGGTGGTTGCGCATCATTTTCTTCGCGATGGCGTGCCCCTGGGGGCAGAAGCCGCAGTGGATGCCGGTGAATTCCTCCAACAGCGCACCGCGCTTGGTGGGCGTGGTGCCCACGCTGTAGCCTCCCGCCTCCTGGGCGCAGAGGAGCATCGGGATGAGTGTGGCAACCAGTGTGATTATTGTTCGGAGTATAGGTTTTCTCATATCGTTCTTTTTTGTAGTTGATGGATGCCTTCTACCAATAATTGGGCAAAATTAGACAAAATCTTCTAAATTTGCAATAAAAAAGCTGAAAAAAGTAGCAATTTCACACGTAAGTTTCCAAAAAACTTACTTCTCCTTCCACCTGAATGGCTTTTGTGGTGGCGGGAAGGAGGATGCTTTCTCCGGCGCGGAGGGTCGTGAGGTGGCCAGTGTCGTCGGTCAACGTACCGCCTCCCTTGACTCCGATGAGGATGACGAAGCTGTCGAGGTCGTCATAGTCGATGGTCATGGGCTCGTCCAAATCGTACAAACTGGTGGTGAAATAGGGGCATCGCACCAATTCCACCCCCATGTTCTTCATCGGCGTGTAATGAGTGCGGTAGTCGGGAAGGACGCGGTAGTCGATGCTCTCGGAAGCCTCGTGGGTGTGCAACTCGCGCAAGTGGCCTTGCTGGTCGCGGCGGTTGAAATCGTAGATGCGATAGGTGACGTCGCTCGTCTCCTGGATTTCGGTCACGAGACAACCTTTGCCGATGGAGTGGATGCGTCCGGAGGGGATGAAAAACACGTCGCCCTCTCTCACCGGGTAGCGGGTGAGTGCTTCACAGATGGTATGGCCGGCTACCATCGACTTGTATTCCTCCGGGGTGATGGCATGGCGTAGTCCGTTGTAAAGATATGCGTCGGCATCGGAGTCCAAGACATACCACATCTCGTTCTTGCCCCGTCCCTTTCCGTGGCGTTGGGCCGTTGCATTATCGGGGTGAACTTGGATGGAGAGGTCGTCGTGGGCGTCGATGAACTTGACGAGCAATGGAAACTCGTTGCCGAAGCGACGATAGTTGTCGGCTCCTAAAAGACGGGGGCCAAGGAGGGCGACCAATTCGTTGAGTGACTTGCCAGTATGTTCACCCTCGCATACCACGGTCTCCTTGCCGGGTATGCCGGAGATTTCCCAACTTTCGCCTACTTGGTGCTGGGCAATGTCCAAATGTTTGAAGGCGGCGATTTTCTCACCGCCCCACAGGGTGCTTTTAAAAATTGGCTTGAATTTAAACATTGATATCGTGATACTTATAGGGGCTTTAGGGTCTTTAAGGTCTTTAAGGTCCTTAAGGTCTTTAGGGATTTTAAGGTCTTTAGGGACTTTGGGGCCTTAGTTGTCTTCCCAGAAGGGTGGGGTGAAGAGGATGAGGACATTGAATATTTCGAGACGGCCGAGGAGCATGAGGATGGTGCAAACCCATTTTGTCCAGATGGGCAGGCTGCTCCAAGTCATGTCGGGGCCAAGTTCGTTGAGGGGGAGGCCTACGTTGCTCAGGCAACTGATGGAGATGATGGCGGAGTTGGTCACGTTGATGTCGATGGCCATCATCAGCGCCATCGTGCCCAGGCATACCAGGATATATACGGAGAAAGAGGCAAGGAGGCTGTTGACCATCTGCGAGGGCATCGCCTTGCCGTTGAGCTTCACCGGAAGCACGGCGCGGGGATGCATCATGCGCACGAACTCGTTGCGAATCACCTTCAGTACCATCAATGCACGGGAACTCTTGAAACCTCCAGTGGTGGAGCCAGAGCATGCTCCCACGAACATGAGGATGTAGAGCAGCATCCATGTGATGTGAGGCCATGCACCCACGTTGTCGCAGAAGATGCCGGTGGTGGTCATGAGCGACACCACCTGGAAGAGCGACTTGCGGAACGCTGTTTCCAGGGCATAACCATTGGAAAATATCAGGATGAGGGCTATCACGATGGTGCATGCCGTCACGGCGATGATGTAGAAGCGCGTCTCCTCGTTGCCCAAGAACTCGCTCCATTTGCTCTTCTCGCTGCGCTTGAACTCCCGCCAGCTGGTCAGTTTGCGCTTGGCCATCACCATGAAGAGCATGGAGAAGTTGATGCCGGAGAGGAATTGGAACACGATGGCGATGTACTCGATGGTGGGGGAATGGAAATGGGCAATGCTGTCATTGTGGATGGAGAAACCGCCCGTGGCCGTCGTCGTCATGGCGTAGTTCACGGCACTGAAGCCGTCCATCCCTGCAAGGGCGTAGCACACTCCGCAGCCGATGGTGAGCAGGATATAGACCCACCAGATGCGCATCGCGGTGGCACTCAGGCGGGGGTGCATCTTCGAGCGGATGGGTCCCGTGGCCTCTGCGGAGAACACCTTCATCGAGTTGCCCACCATCGAGGGTAGGATGGCGATGGTGAAGAAGACGATACCCAGGCCGCCAATCCATTGCGACAGCGACCGCCAGGCAAGCATCGCGTGGTGGGACTCCAACTGCGCTTCCACATCGTTGAGCATCGAGGCTCCCGTGGTGGTGAAGCCCGACATCGTCTCGAAGAAGGCATCGGTGGTGATGGCTATTTGGGCTTCGATGTCAAAGAATTCGAAGGAGCCGAAAAAGCCGCCAAAGAGGTAGGGCAGGGAGCCGAAGATGCTGAAGGTGACCCATGTGAAGGTGACGACGATGTACGCGTCGCGTCGAGCCATCGTGGTGGGGGCCTCATGGCCGAGGCGCATCAGACCCATCCCCGCTCCAAGTGTGATGAGAAAAGAGACGGCGAAAGGCAACACGTCGTTGCTGCCGTAAAAAAGTGCGGTAACCACGCACAGCAGCATGAAGGAGGCCTCCAACACCAGAAGGGAGCCTATCACCTTGGAGATGAGCTTCTTGTTGAACATTATTTGGAAAAAAACTTTTCTATCTTCTTCAAGTCGAGGTCGTAGCAAATCACAACCACGTTGTCGCCAGCCTCTATCTGTGTGCCGCCCGAAACGAGCAAGCCTTCCTTGCCGCGCACCAGGCCGCCGATGGTGCAGCCACGGGGCAACCCAAGTTCATACACTTTTTTCTGGGTCACCTTGGAACCGGGCTGGGCGGTAAATTCCGCCACGTCGGCACGCACGGAGGGAAGGTACCCGATGTTTTGAACGTCGGCGCTGAGCATCATTTGGTAGATGTTGCCGGCGGCAAGCACTTTCTTGTTGATCACCGTGCCGATGTCGAGGCTCTCCGCCATGCTGAGGTAGTTGGAGTTGTCAATCATCGCAATGGTCTTGCGCACACCAAGTTTCTTGGCATTCAGGCAAGCCAGGATGTTGATTTCGTCGTTGCCGGTGAGGGCCACGAAGCCTTGGGTGTTCTTGATGTTCTCCTCCTTCAGCAGGTTGATGTCGCGGCCGTCGCCGTGGATGACCATCACCTTCGTGTCGTCCAACTCCTCGTTGAGTCGTTCGCACCGTCGCTCGTCAATCTCAATGAGTTTGGTATTGATGAAGGTCGGCATCTGTTTCGCCGCACGGATGGCGGTCTTGCCGCCGCCCATGATGATGAGGTTTTTCACGTCGGCATAATGCTCCTTGCCCACAATTTTGCGGATGTAGGCAATATAGGGCGTGGTGGTCATGAAATACACGATGTCGTAGAGGCGGAGTTCGTCGTTACCACCTGGAATGACCGTCTCGTTGCCGCGCTTGATGGCCACGATGTGGTAGGGGTCTTGTGGACCGCAGAGCAGTCGGAGGGGTTGGTTGAGGATTTCACACGACTCACGCAGTTTGATGCCAAGCATCACCAAGGAGCCGCCATGGACATCCCACCGCTGTCGCACCCAACTGAGTTTGAGACTCTTGACGATGGTGTCGGCAGCCAATTTCTCCGGATGGATGATGTTGTCGATGCCCATTTGGCGGATGAGAGCGGTGTTGTCGGCATCCACCAATTCATAGTTGGTCACCTGTGCGACTGTCTTCTTGGCACCCATCACGTGTGCCATCGCACAACTGGTCATGTTGGCGTTCTCGTCGGGGGTCACGGCGATGAAGATGTCGGCCAAGTCGGTGTCGGCACTGCGCAGGGCCTTTATTTCCGTGGGAGAGCCGGTGAGCGTCATCAGGTCGTATTCGCTGCTGATGGCGTCCAGCTTGTCTTCGCTCTCGTCCATCAATACGATGTCATGGTTGCTGCGTGAGAGCAGGCGGGCAAGGTGGGAACCAATGGCCGAGGCGCCTACGATGATGATTCGCATAAATCAAGGATGGTTTGTTTGATGGTGAAACTGTCGATGCCAACAAGGTGTTGGAGTTCGCCAACCTTGCCATGCTCCACAAACGTGTCGGGTAGGCCAAGGCGGCGAAGGAGGGGGGAATGGCCGTGGTCGAAGAGCCATTCGGCAACAGCACTGCCGAAGCCTCCGGCGATGCAGCCGTCCTCAACGGTGACAATGCGGGTGAAACGCGAGCACACCTCTTCCAACAACCTCTCGTCGAGAGGTTTGGCGAAGCGCATGTCGTAATGGGCAACAGAGAGGGTGGAACCCTCGGCGGCGAGGGCGTCGATGGCTTGGGCGACGTTGTTGCCAATGGGGCCAAAGCTCAGCACGGCAATGTCGCTGCCTTCGCGAAGTGTGCGGCCTGTTCCCACAGGAATCTCTTCCATGGGGCAGCACCAGTCGGAGCAGACGCCGCGACCACGGGGATAGCGTATGACAAACACGCCTTTCCCGGGTGTCTGGGCGGTGAACATCAGATGCCGGAGTTCGTGCTCGTCCATGGGGGAGGAGATGGTCACGCCCGGGATGGCGCGCAGCGAGGCGATGTCGAACGCTCCATGGTGGGTGGGGCCGTCCTCACCCACCAAACCGGCACGGTCGAGGCACAACACGAGAGGTAGCCCGAGGATGGCTGCGTCGTGGATGATGTTGTCGTAGGCACGTTGGGCGAAGGCGCTGTAGATGTTGCAGAAAGGCAGAAGGCCGTCCTTGGCCATCCCGGCGGAGAAGGTTACGGCATGCCCCTCGGCGATGCCCACGTCGAAGGTGCGCTTGGGCATTGCCTTCATCATGATGTTCATGGAGCAGCCGGAGGGCATGGCAGGTGTCACGCCGACGATGCGCTTGTTGGCTTGGGCGAGTTCGAGGAGGGTGTGTCCGAAGACATCCTGGAATTTTGGTGGCTGTCCGGTGCTGTCGCCCACCAGGCGCTCGCCGGTTTCCACGTCAAACTTCCCCGGGGCGTGCCATGCTTGGGCGTTCTTTTCCGCCGGTTTGTAGCCTTTGCCTTTGATGGTGTGCAGGTGAAGCAACTTGGGCCCATTCATCTTTTTCAACTGCCGAAGAAGTCTCACCACTTCCACAACGTCGTGGCCGTCGAAAGGTCCGAAATAGCGGATGTTCATACCCTCGAAGACGTTCTGCTGATGGCTGATGGCCGACTTCACGGCGTTGGTCAGGCGGATGAGGCCATGGCGGCGCTGGTCGCTGAGCATGCCCTTGTTGCGAAGCCATTCGGCGATACGGTAGCGCACGTTGTTGTAGGTCTCCGTAGTGTTCAGTGTGAGCAAGTATTGTTTCATGCCACCCACGGAGCGGTCGATGCTCATATTGTTGTCGTTCAGGATGATGAGCATGTCGTTGGGGGTGGAAGAGGCATTGTTGAGACCCTCGAAGGCAAGTCCTCCGCTCATGGCTCCATCGCCTATCACTGCCACTACCTTGCGCTTGCTGCCCGTGGCCTTCGCTGCCACGGCCATGCCGAGGGCAGCGGAGATGGAGTTGGAGGCGTGGCCGCAAGTGAAGGTGTCGTATTCGCTCTCCATCGGTGAGGGGAAGGGGCGAATGCCGTGGAGCTTGCGGTTGGTGTGGAAAGAATCGCGGCGACCGGTCAAAATCTTGTGACCGTAGGCTTGATGGCCCACATCCCACACGATGCGGTCCTCGGGTGTGTTGAAGACATAGTGCAGGGCAACGGTGAGCTCCACCACGCCAAGGCTCGACGCCAAGTGGCCGGGGTTCACGGAAAGCTCGTGGATGATGTCGTCGCGCAACTCCTCGCAGAGTTGAGGCAACTGCTCCACCTTTAATTTCCGAAGGTCGGAAGGGCTCTCTATCTTGTTGAGTATGTTGTATGTTAACTTTTCCATCGTAACCTAATCTGCCGCAAACAGGGGGAAACCTTGCGGAAAATTATCCTTGTAATCTGCAAAATTAATGATTTTTATTCATACTTCGTTTGTTTTTAACAAATAAATTGCTCTTTCCAAAAAAATCAACTAAACTTTCCTAAAAAATCAACCATTCTCAAACAATTGCCATCATCTTTTTTGTTTTACAATTCTTTTATGCTATCTTTGCACCATTGTCTCACGTAAATATAGATACATTCATCATGAAAAAAGCATTATTGTTCATCGCATTGGTATGTCTTGCCACCACTACAGTGGCGCAGAAGAGCCAAGGAGGCATTTCGGCCGACATGCTCTCACGGATAGAAAAAATGCAGGATGGAGGACCATCCGACAAGGCTCTATTCAACGCCATCGCAGCCAACGCCATCGACGACCTGGCAAAAAACTTCGCCAATCACGGCCCTGAAGACACCTATTTCAGCCACGAGACGAAGAGCCAGTCCATACACAACCAGAAAAGCAGTGGAAGATGTTGGATGTTCAGCGGCCTCAACGTGCTGAGGGCCAATTTCGCAAAGCGACACAACGACAGCATCAACGTGGAGTTCTCACAAGACTACCTCTTCTTCTACGACCAACTGGAGAAGGCCAACCTCATGTTGCAAGGTGTCATCGACATGGCCGACAAACCCATGGATGACAAGTTTGTGAGAATGCTTTTCAAATCGCCCATCAGCGACGGCGGCACCTTCTGCGGCGTGGCCGACTTGGCCGAAAAATATGGCCTTGTGCCCATGTCCGTGCAACCGGAGACTTACTCTGCCGACAACACCAGCAGGATGTCTCGCATCATCGACTCCAAACTGAGGGAGTATGGCTTGGAGTTAAGGCAGATGGTGGCCGACAAAAAGAGTGCCAAGGACATCAAGGAGCGAAAGACACAGATGCTCGCCACCATCTATCATATCCTCAAAATCACCCTCGGCGAGCCGGTGAAGCAGTTCTCGTACGCTTTCCTCAACAAGAAGGGCAAGGCGGTGACACCGGTGAAAACCTACACTCCCCTTGAGTTTTACAAGGAGACGGTGGGAGAGCCTCTCAACGGCACGTTCATCATGGCCATGAACGACCCCAGGAGGGAATATTACAAGACATACGAGGTGGAATGGGACAGGCACACCTACGACGGACACAACTGGAAATACATCAACCTGCCCATGGACGACATCGAGCAACTCGCCATCGCATCCATCAAGGACGGCACCAAACTGTATTCCTCATACGACGTGGGGAAGCAGTTTGACAGGAAAAACGGCTTCCTTGACATCGACATTTATGACTATGCTTCGCTTTTCGGCACCGACTTCCCAATGGACAAGGCACAGCGCATCACCACTTTCGACAGTGGTTCGACGCATGCCATGACTCTCACCGCTGTGGACCTCGACGAGCAGGGGAAGGCGAAGAAATGGAAGGTGGAGAACAGTTGGGGTGCTTCCTCAGGGAAGGCAGGATGCCTCGTTATGACCGACCCTTGGTTCAGGGAGTACATGTTCCGCCTCGTGGTGGACAAGAAATATGTCCCGGAGAACATCCTGAAGGCTGAGAAACAAAAACCGGAAATGGTCATGCCCGACGACCCGCTCTTCCAACAAGACGAATAGAAAAATCCCCCCAGCCGGGGGGATTTTTCAGTTCTACTAAATCTCTCTTGCTATAATCTTTGAGTAACGAAGTTCCTATTTCTTGTAGCACTCGAAAATATTTTCCACTTCTTTGGCGGGCATCTTCTTGGTGAAGAGGCTGACGAACGCCACCACCACAAAGCCGCCAACCATGGCAATGGCGCCGCAGTTGATGGGGTTGATGGGGTTGCCTATGAGCATGTTGATGACGGTGAGGCCGACACCCCAGACGAAGCAGGCCCACACGGAGGCTGTCGTCACACCGCGCCAGTAGAGACCAAGCATGAAGGGTGCCAGGAATGCCCCTGCCAATGCGCCCCATGAGATGCCCATCATCTGAGCGATGAACGTGGGTGGGTTGAGGGCGATGAGAAGCGAGATGGCGATGAAGAACATGATGAGCACACGCATCACAACCACCTTGCGACGCTCAATCTTCTCCGACACAATGTCGTCGATGGTTCCCTCGGCAACCTCGCCGGGGGCGGACTTCTTGTCGCGGTAAATCAAGTCGAGCGTCATCGTGGAGGAAGAGGTGAGCACCAACGAGGCCAGCGTGGACATCGAAGCGGAAAGCACGAGCAGCACCACAAGGGCGATGAGAATGTCGGGCAGCGTGACAAGCATCGAGGGGACGATGGAGTCGAAGTCCAGACGGCCATTGGGAAGTGTGGGCGGTGTGCCGAACAGACGGCCGAACCCTCCGAGGAAATAGCAGCCGCCGGCCACCACGAAGGCGAAGATGGTGGAAATCACCGTGCCGCGGTGAATGGCTTGCTCGTCGGTGATGGAATAGAACTTGCCCACCATCTGGGGAAGTCCCCACGTGCCGAGCGAGGTGAGCACCACCACGCCGAGAAGGTTCCATGGGTCGGGGCCGAAGAGTGAGGCGAAGCCGCCGTTGACCGAAGCGTCGGTGTCGGACGGCAGAGAAGCCATCTTCTCAAAGGCAACAGAAAACCCTCCCTTGGAGTTGAGGACGGCGGCTATCACCACCACGATGCCCACGAGCATGATCACGCCCTGCACAAAGTCGTTCATCGCCGTCGCCTTGTAACCGCCAAGGATGACGTAGATGGCGGTAAGGATGGCCATGATAATCACGCAATACTCATAGGGAATGCCGAAGCCCATCTCGAAAAGGGTTGAAATGCCCTTGTAAACACCTGCCGTATAGGGGATGAGGAAGACGAAGACGATGATGGAAGCCGTCACCCGCAGCCACTCGCTATGATAGCGTGTTCCGAAGAAGTCGGGCATCGTGCGGCTCTCGATGTGCTGGGTCATCAACTTGGTGCGGCGGCCTAAGAGTATCCATGCCAAAAGTGAGCCGATGACGGCGTTGCCCACTCCAATCCATGAGGCGGAAAGGCCGTATTTCCAACCAAACTGCCCGGCGTAGCCCACGAAGACGACGGCGGAGAAATAACTGGTGCCAAAGGCGAAGGCGGTGAGCCAGGGACCCACGGCGCGGCCGCCAAGCACGAAACCTTCTACGGTCCTGGCCTGTTTGCGGGAATAGACACCCACGCCGATGAGCACGGCCAGGAAAATGACGGTGAGAAGTACTTTTATGATCATTTGTTTATGGTGTTATGCTTGTTAGAAGGCCACTTGCACTTGTGCTTGAAGCCAGTTGTAATCGTCGGAAAAATGGCTCAGGCAGCGGGTGTACTGCAACTGAAGGCGGCATTTCTTGTAGAACCAATACTGAATGCCGCCGGTGAGGTTGGTCTGGTAGTAGTCCATGTCGGTGTTGCGGTCGTAGTAATCCGCAGAGGCCACGATGTCGAGGCCGTCGGCGATGGGAACGCTCGCTGTGACATAGCCGCCATAGCTGTCCACGTCGCCGTCTTTGCCGCCAAGGTATTCGGCACGGACGTTCAACTCCTTGCTCTTCCACTCGGCGCCAAGGCTCACACGGTCGCGACGGTAGTTGTCGCCTTGCTTCACGCCAGGGTTCCAAGCGGCAGTGCCGACGGCATGGCCGCGACCCTTCTGGGCCGTGCCTACAACGCGGAAATGTTCTGTTGGCTTGTATTCCAAGTGTACAATCAAGTCCTTGTCGCTGTTCAGGTCTTTGCGGTTGATGCCCTGGCCGTTCATCAGGGCCAACTCATAATGTATCTTGTTGTTGAAAAGGTCTCCATAGACCATCATGCCAAGGTCGCGGCCATAGTTGACCCCATTGAGAGGGTCGGGGCCTTCGCCGGCAAGGAAGAGCACGGCCTGGGAATAGACATCAATGAGTTCAAGCATGGTGGGAGACAAAGGGTTCTCCATACTGTAACTGTGCTTGAACTGCCCCAACCGCACATTGAGCGATTTGTCATTGGAGAAACGGTAGTCCAAATAATATTCCTGAACGACACTCGAAAAGTCGTGCATGAACAGGAAGGAGAAACGGTCGGTGACACGAGCTTTCGCCCAGAACAGTGTGCGCTTCAGATTGAAAGTGCTGTTCGTCTGTTTGTGGTTGTCGTCGTAAGAATAACCGCCTTGAGCGTAACCGTGAACCTCTATGCGGTTCGTCAGTTCTTTGAGCCAATCAATAGACTGGCCATCACTACGTTGCCCCATGGCCGCCACCGAGCTGAAAACAGCCAAGGCTACGGCCAGTGAGGAACTCTTGAATGATTGTTTCCTCATTGTTGTGAAAATTTTTATAATCTTGTTCTACATATTAAATTATTCTTAATTAAAAATTTTCGCTTGCAAAATTACTGATTTTTTCGCAAACACAAAGAAAAATGTCGCTTTTTTGAGCATAAATATGACATTTTGATTATTTTGTATCGAGATGCTTGTCGCTTTTTATGGTGGATATAGTGCATGTAGTGTTTATAGTTTCTATAGTATTAATAGTGTCTATAGTGTCTATAGTGCCTCGTGGTCGCTGGCCAGAGAAAGCCAAAGGAAAACTTGCAAAAACGATAAAATGCGCGTATAAATGCGTCATTTGATATGGATAATGGATTGGAATGCGTCTTTATTGTTAATAAAAGTTAACTATTTGCATTTTTCTTTTCCTTTTGGATGGTGTTTGGAGAAATATGCTTACCTTTGCACCGCAATTCGAAAGAAATGGTGCCTTAGCTCAGTTGGTAGAGCATCGGACTGAAAATCCGTGTGTCCCCGGTTCGATTCCTGGAGGTACCACTCCTCCTTTCATCAGCCCGGTATTCCGCAAGGAGCCGGGTTTTTTCGTGTCCCTGTTTTACGAGGCAAGGCTAAGGCTACACCTTATTTATATATGTAATGCCGGTACCATCCGAATGAGGAGGGTAGCGGCATTATTTCTGTACCATGGAAAAGGATTATGGTTTTAGTTCCGGCCATCCATCGGTAGTCCAGGCGATGTTGCGTAGGATGAGCATGGCGGCTCCGTTGCGTGTGGCACTGTAGCCGTGGCAGATGAAGATGTCTTCACCGTCGATGTTGTAGGCGGCGCAATGACCGGCGGCCTCCCATTCTTTCTTGTCGCCTTCTATGAAGAGGTCGCCACCCCCATTGGCCATATTGACGCCCTTGCGGTCAAGGTAAGGCCCCTCCACATTCTTGCTGCGGCCCACTGCCACTCGGTAGTTGCTTTTTGCTCCCCGGCAGCAATAGTCCCATGATACGAAGAGGTAGTAATATCCACCGTGCTTGAAGATGAAAGGCGCCTCGATGGCGTTGGTTCCCGCGTATTTGGATGTGGGATTGGGTTCCGATGGCTTGTAATTGGGGTCGTAGCGGCGTGCGATGGTGCGTGGCTTCTCGCCCTTGGCGATGTGCATCGTGGTGTCGAGACGAGCCAGTTGAATGCCGTCCCAGAAAGAGCCCCATACGAGCCATGGGGTGTCGGTGGCCTCGTCGATGACGAAATTGGGGTCGATGGCATTCCAGTTGTCACGCTTCTCACGGGAGGTGACGATGCAGCCCTCGTCCTTCCAGATGTTGGCATCGAGAGAGCGACTGCTTAACAGGCCGATGGCAGAGCCGTTCTTTCCGAAAGTGGAGCAGCTGTAAGCCATCCACCAACGGTCGTGCCATCGAATGATGTCGGGAGCCCACACATGGCTGTTGAAGCCCGGTACCGAGTCGGTGGTCCATCCGGGAATGACGGTCATCACCGGTGTGGGGAGGACCGTCCAGGTCTTGAGGTCCTTGGAGGTCATTTGCTGGATGCCCATGCCTGTGGCATAGATGTGGTAGGTGTCGCCCTCCTTGGCCATCACGGGGTCGTGTACCATGGGGGTGTCGGTGGTGAAAGCCTCGCGCTGATAGCGGTGACGCGGCCCTTGTGCTGCGGCCATTTGGCAAATGGTAGCAGCAGCCAAAGTAAGTAAAAGCTTGTACATAATCACGAGTGTTAGGTTTTGCTGACAAAGATACGAATTTTGTTTGGTACAAGAAAGATTTTCGCCTTTTTAATTGGTGGGTGAGGTTTCTAAAGTAGAAAAAAGTGTAGTTTGTCACTACTTTTGTGAAAAAATGTGCAAATCGTTATGAATAAATAAAAAAAGTGAGTTTTTCTTTGGCCTTTTATCTTAATTTATTATCTTTGCATCATCAATAACATCGATTTATCTTGTATTATTAACCAAAACTATATAGTTATGAAGAAGATTTACCTTATCGCAGCCATGGCTATCATGAGCCTCGCTGCAAGTGCACAGCAAACGCTCAACATCAGCACCTACAACGGTACGAACCTCTCACGCTTCGACGGCCAGGAATGCAATGTCGTTGTCAACCGCTATATGTTTAATGGATGGAACACCATCGCACTGCCTTTCGCTCTTACCGAGAGTGAGGTGAACGATGTTTTTGGTGCCGACTGCTTATTGGAGAAACTTGTTGCAGTGGACAACAACGGCTCTGCCATAAACCTCTATTTCCAAGACTGCAAGGCCGCTGGCATTGAAGCCAACACTCCTTACATCATCCATTTCACGGGAGAGACAGGCAACAAGCGCATCGCAAAGACAGCTGTCGTCACCGACGCTGAGGCTGCCATCACCCTCATGGCCAAAGGCAATGTCGAGACAGTGACCATGGCAGGTGCTCGCCAGCATGTGCCGGGCGAGGGTCTCTATGGCATCCTTGCTGCCGACAACTCCGAGGCTCGTTTCGTAGCTGTTGACAACACAAAGAGTGGCTTCTATGCCTCACGTTGCTACATCAAGGTCGAGTCTGGAAACGACATCCAGCTCAACACCATTCACATGGGTGCCAACGAGGTGACCAGCATCGCAGCCATCGCATCTTCAAAGGAGAAGATGGACGTTTACAATCTTTCTGGCATGCGCGTTGCCAAGGGCATGAGCGCCAAGGAAATGAGCAAACTGCAGCCGGGCATCTATGTTGTCAATGGCCAAAAGGTACTTGTCAAGTAACAGTCATCATCTTTAATATTCACTCGCATCCTTGCAAAGTAAAAGGTGTGGCGGCATAGCCGTCACACCTTGTTTTTTTAGGGTCCTTAGGATCTTTAAGGTCTTTAAGGTCTTTAAGGTCTCTAAAGTCCTTAGAGACCTTAAAGTCCTTGTTGTTATTCCTTGCCCATGATTTGGTCGATCATCAGCATGACATCGGTGACGTTCACTTCGCCGTCTGAGTTCAGGTCGGCTTTCTTGTCGGTTGTGAGAGAGATGGCGGGGACGTCTTCTTCGTTCAAGTTGATATTGGGGTTGCGGTTGATCTTCTTGTAGAGGTCGGGAATGGCATTCGGGTTGTTCTCCAGCAAATCCACAAAGTAGCTGGCGTTGCCGTCGGCGATGCAATTCTCTATGAAGAGGATGGTTCTGACGTACCAAACAACCATGCCCCATGTCACATGGTTATCCCAGTTGCTGAAATCTGTCTTCACATCGCAGCCGTGAGCCTCCAAGTAGTTGGCCATCTCCCATCCTACATGATAGTGTATGTAAAGGTCGTCTTTGCTGTGGAGGATGAAATGCTTCGTGTCGGTGTTGGGTTGCCATTTGGCCCAGGGGCCGCAGAGGGCTTTGTCGCGGAATATGTCATATATTTTCTTTCCTATGCCCCTTGTGTAGTCGAGGGCTGCAGGTGTGAGCATTTGGTCAATTTTGGTGTCCAGTCCGATGAGGTCGTTGATGCCCCATGAGGTGTAGTCCTTGGAAAGGATCCATTCATCAATCTTGTCGCACAAAGGTGGGAGGAAGATGTCCTTGTAATCCAAGCCAAGGTTGTATGTTTCGTTGTAGGCTACGATGACCAGCGGTAGTGCGCATTGGTAGCCGGTGAAGTTGGTTTTCACGTAGGTTTCAAGGACGGTGGTGAAGTCGTAAGGAGCTCCGCCTGTGCTTGTGGCAGTGAAGAAGATGTCGGGACGTTTCTCATCCACGTATTTCTGAACGGCCATGGCATGGTATCCTCCCGAGGAATAACCAACATTAAAGGCAGGCAGGTCTTTGAAATCATAGCCCTCCTGCTCGAGGAGTATCATGGCGGCATCCCATGCATCAACGGTTTCTATGGCAAGAATCTCCGGGCAGCAGTAGGTCTGTGGTTTGTCTTCGGTGAGCGTCCATCCATACAAGTCGGGAGAGATGGAGATAAATCTTTCAAACTTGTTGAACAAGAGTGATGCGTCATCGTAATTGTCTTGCGAAATGCGTTCACGCTTCTTGCAGGTGGTGTACTGGTTGTAGAGGACCAGTGCGCGGGCCTTGGATGTCTTGTTGTACACTGCTCCAGGCATGTTGATGGATGCCGTGAGGCGCACCGTTGACTTCTGGTCGGGTGCAAGGCTTGTGTATTCAAACACAAGTTGGTCGAAATTGATGTTAACCAGCCCGTTGAGGTAGCCCTGAAGCCCATTGAGGTTTCGATGCTCCACAATTTGTGGGTCGAGTGAGTACTGAACGATGGGGTGTTCCGCCCACATTCCTTGCATGGCAAACAATGCCACGATGAGTAGTAATGATTTTTGTTTCATTTTTTTTAGTATTTAAGGTGAATATAAAAGAAATGTCATTGTTCTTTTCCCAGGGGGTTCCAGCCTTGGGCTTTCAGTTCCAACTCTGTCCCATCTGTAGTGACAAGCATGCGCCCCAGACTTTTGTCAGTGATGTGGCCCACGAGACGTACCCCTTCCATTCGTTCCACCTTTTCATAATCGCCGATGCTCACGGTGAACAGCAGTTCGTAGTCCTCGCCTCCGTTGAGTGCGCAGGTGGTGACATTCATGTTGAGTTCCTCAGCCATGAGTGCCGTTTGGTAGTCAATGGGTATGTTTTTCTCAAAAATGCGGCATCCGCATCCGCTGCGTTCGCAGATGTGGTTTAGTTCGCTGCTCAGTCCGTCGCTGATGTCCATCATCGATGTGGGGCGTATGTTCATTTCGCGCAACTGTCGAATGATGTCTCCACGGGCTTCTGGCATGATTTGCCTTTGGATGATGTATTCTTTTCCGGCGAAGTCGGGTTGGAAGTCGGCAAGTTGCTCGAGTGCGGCTTTGTTGCCGGCTTTTTTCGCCTCATTCACCTGCTGGAAATACACACGTTTCTCGCGTTCCAAGAGTTGGAGGCCCATATAGGCGGCCCCCAAGTCGCCGCTCACGCAGATGAGGTCGGTGTCGTGTGCGCCGCTTCTGTAAACGATGTCCTCCGCCTTGGCCTCTCCGATGCAAGTGATGCTGATGGCCAGTCCTGTGACCGACGACGTGGTGTCGCCTCCCACCAGGTCCACGCCCCATTTGTCGCAGGCCAGTTGCAGGCCGGCGTAGAATGCCTCCAAGTCCTCCACCTGGAAGCGTCGGCTGAGTGCGATGCTCACCACCATCTGCCGTGGCGTTCCGTTCATTGCAAAGATGTCGCTGATGTTCACCATCGCCGCCTTGTAACCCAAGTGCTTCAGGTCGATGTAGGTGAGGTCGAAGTGTATGCCCTCCATGAGCATGTCGGTGGTCATGAGCACGTCGCGGTCGGGATAGCGCATCACGGCGCAGTCGTCGCCCACGCCCATGCGTGTGGAGGGGTTTTTCATTTTCAGGTCTTTGGTGAGGTGGCTGATGAGGCCGAATTCACCGAGTTGTGATATTTCCATTATGTATGTTTTGAGTGGCTCTATTTAGCTTCTTCCACATTTTTTCCCTCAAAAGAAGAAATGTGGTGAAAGATTTGTTGGTTGAACTGGTTTGTCTCTCCGCGAAGCCATTTTACACGGATGGGGAGTTGGAATGCATGGCGCATCACCTCGGAGGAGAGACCAGGGGTGGTCTTCAGCCGAGCGGCATCTTTCTCCGTGGTTACGAGTATCCGTGGTGTGGGCAGGCTTTCGAAGGTGTTGTTTATGCCTTTGATGTCTTGTGGTTGGAAAGCATGGTGGTCGCCCCATGCCAGATGGGTGAGGTGAGAGCTGTGGCGGCGCACTTCCTCCACTATGGGCAACGGATTGGCTATGCCACTGACAAGCAGCACGCTGGTGCCGGGGTGGATGGTGGTGACAGTGCTTGCTACTTCCGGGAACACAGGTTCCAGCCCCAAGTATTCCATCTGTGAGAAATAGAGTTGCTGCTTGGTGGAGAGGGGAAGGCTGCGTTCGGCGGCGGCGTAATCGGCCTCGGACATTCCGGGCGGACATTTCGTCACCACAACGATGTCGGCCCGGCGGATGCCTCCCATCGGCTCTCGTAACCGGCCAGCGGGCAGCAAGCGGTCGCCAACCAGACGGTCGTGCTCGATGAGGAGGATGTTCAGGCTGGGGTGGATGTGACGATGCTGGAAGGCGTCGTCGAGCACCACAACCTCTATGCCGAGGCTCTTGAGGTGCTCGACGCCTTCGCAGCGGTTCTCGTCCACTGCAACCGTGACATCGGGGAATTTGCTGTGTAGCTGCATCGGCTCGTCGCCGAGGTCAAGGGCTGTGCTGTTGGCGTCGGCCAGGACAAACCCCGAGGTGCTACGCTTATAGCCACGGCTGAGCACCGCTAATTTATGCTGCTCCCGGAGCAGCCGTAGCAAGTGTTCCACATGGGGTGTCTTGCCTGTCCCGCCCACGGCCAAGTTGCCAACACAGATGACGGGGATGTCGAATTGTCGGCTTTTCAGAACGCCGCAATCGAAGAGGCGGTTGCGCACCCACACTGCCATGCCATAGAGCCAGCTGGCTGGCAGCAAGCCCTTGTGTATGTGCATGTCAGTGGATGTTGGGCTGGTATGGAATGCGTGCCTGGATGGCGCTGTGACGATTGATGTTGCGGAGCAGCAGGAATGGCTCGTAGTATTCGCCCAGGGCGGCTCGCATCGTCTTGTCAAGGTAACTGCCGGTGTTTTCATCCATGCTGGACATCAGCTGTTCGAAGAAGTCGGGCATGGCAGGGTATGGCTCGGTGTGGTATTTGTCCAGTTTTGCCAGTTTGGCTGCTTTTGCCACAGCATCGTCAAGGCTGCCCAACTGGTCCACGAGTTTGTGCTTCAGGGCGTCTTGGCCAAGCCACACATGACCCTGTGCCACGGCCTCCACGGCATCGACGCTAAGCTTGCGACCGTCGGCAACACGCTTGCGGAACAGTTTGTAGCCGCGCTCGATATATGTGTTCAGGTAACTCATCTCTTCCTCGTTGAAGGGGCGCGACATGGTGCCGAAGGCACTGTTCTTGTTGGTCTTCACCTCGTCGAACTTCACACCGAGTTTGTCCTTGAGAAGGCCACTGGCATCGGGGAACATGCCGAAGATGCCGATACTGCCGGTAAGCGTGGTTGGTTCGGCAACAATCCAGTTGCTGTTGCAGCTGATGTAGTAGCCACCAGAGGCAGCCATGCCGCCCATCGACACCACCACTGGCTTCTTCTTCTTGAGCAGTTCCATTTGGTGCCATATTTGCTCAGAGGCGTAAGCACTTCCGCCACCACTGTTCACGCGGAGCACCACAGCTTTCACATCGTCATCGTTGGTAAGTTTTTCCAAGTCCTTGCACACCACTTGTGCGTCGATAACGGCACCGTCGCCCGACAAACCTGAGGAGTTGTTGCCATCGACGATGTCGCCGAAAGCGTAATAGACGGCAATCTGGTCGCCCTCGCTCTCAGGTTCCTTCACACTGCCCATGTCGGCAAGGCTCAGTTGGTTGATGTCATCGTCGTCATCTATCTTGAGGAGCTTTTTCACGATTCCCTTCACCTCGTCGGTGTAGCAAACGCCGTCAACCAATTTCATGGCCATCAACTGCTCCGTGGTGGCGAGTGGGGTCATCTCGTCGGCGTACTTGTTGAGAGAATCGACGGGAATGTTGCGGCTTGCCGAAACCTCCTTGAGAATGTTCTCCCAAATGCCGTTGATGTAGGCCGTCACCTGCTCGCGGTTGGCGTCGCTCATGTGGTCGGCGGTGAACATCTCGGGTGCGCTCTTGTAGGCACCCACCTTTGCCAACTGTATCTTTACTCCAAATTTGGCCAAGGCGTCCTTGAGGAAGATGGGAGTGGAGGCAATGCCGTGCCAGTCAACCATTCCCTCGGGGTTGATATAAATCTTGTTGGCCACAGAGGCGAGGTAATAGGTTCCCTGGCTGTAGGTGTCGGCGTAGGAGACCACCCATTTGCCACTCTTCTTAAAGTCGGACAGGGCGCGGCGGATGGCTTGAAGTGAGGCGTAAGAGTCGGATGAGAACATGCCGGCCTCGATGTAGATGCCCTTGATGTCTTCGTTCTCCTTGGCTTTCTTGATGGCGGCGAGCACATCGTCGAGACCTATTCCACTGGTGGAGCCACCAAGTAGTAGGTTCTCATAATTGTCTTGTGAGCGCTCTTCCAAATCGCCGTTTAGTTTGAGCACCATCACGCTGTTGTCATCAACTGATTTCACACTGCTGCCAGAGGCCACCATGCCTACAAGGCTCATCACGGCGAAAAGCCCCAAGATGAGTGAAAAGAGGAAAATGCCTACGATGGTGGCAAACACCATTTTGAAAAATTCTTTCATATACTTGTTGTTCTGTTTTGGTTATTTTGGGGCAAAATTAGGAAAAAATATCGACATCTTTATAAAGAGGTGAAATTATTTTTCTTTTAATTGTAGAAAGAAGAAATTTTTCGCTATTTTTGCACAAACAAATTGCTTGAACATGATGAAAAGACTATTTTTTTTGTTGACAATGTGCGCCGTTGTCATGATAGCTGGCGCAAAGAAAAAGGTGAAAGTAGCAGTGTTTCCCGATGGCACACCCATTCCGGAGTGGTTTACCAATACTGAAAAGGTGGACGTGGAGACGCTTGGGAAGAAGTACGTGGTGACCGATTATGGCGTGAAAAACGACAGCAATGTCATCCAGACGGAGCAACTACAGGCGGTCATCGACAAGGCTGCCGAAGAGGGTGGGGGAGTTGTGGTCATACCGCAAGGCACCTTCCTCAGCGGGTCCCTGTTCTTCAAGCCCGGCACCCACCTGCATGTGTCAGAGGGGGGGAAACTCAAGGGGTCCGACCGCATCAGAAACTTTAAAATCCTTGACACGAGGATGGAGGGTCAGTCCATCAAATATTTTGCAGCATTGGTCAATGCCGACGGAGTGGACGGCTTCACCATCACCGGGCGTGGCACCATCGACGGCAACGGATACAACTACTGGGAGGAGTTTTGGATCAGGAGGGAGTACAACCGTCAGTGTACCAACCTCGAAGCCTTGCGCCCCCGCCTCACTTACATCTCCAACAGCAAGAACGTCACCGTGCAGGATGTCAGGCTCATCAACAGTCCATTCTGGACCAACCACGTCTATAAGAGCGACCATGTGCGCTTCCTCGACTGTTACATCTTTTCGCCTACATCGGGAGTGAAGGCTCCGAGCAGCGACGCCATCGACCTCGACGTGTGTCACGACGTTTTGGTGAAAGGTTGCTACATGAGTGTCAACGACGACGCCGTGGTGCTCAAGGGCGGCAAAGGCACTTGGGCGGACAAGGCTCCGGAAAACGGCCCCAACTACAACATCATCGTGGAGGACTGCACTTATGGGAAGGTGCATGGATGCCTCACGCTCGGCAGTGAGTCGCTACACAACCGAAACATCGTGCTGAGGAGGTGCAAGGTGACGGATGCCAGCCGTGTGCTGTGGCTCAAGATGAGGCCCGACACCCCCCAGCATTACGAATATGTCACCGTGGAGGACATAGAGGGCAACTGCTCCAGCTTTCTCGTCGTGAGGCCTTGGACGCAGTTCTTCAAGCCAGAGGAAAGGGAGGACATGCCGCTCTCCACTTGCAACAACATTGTGATGCGCAACATCACCATGGACTGCAAGAACTTCTTCGACGTGGGTGCTTCCGACAAATATCGTCTCACAGACTTTGCTTTCGAAAACATCAAGGTCAAAGACCAGAAAAAGGCCTTCGACCCCTCCATCATTGAAAACTGCATCGCCACCAATGTGGTGATAGAGTGATGATTGGCCGGGGGCTGGGAGAGACTGAGAGGAGCTGGGACATCCTAGGAAGTCCTAGGATGTCCTAGGAAGCCCTAGGAAGTCCTAGGATGTCCTATGCCCTCCTATAGCCTCCTACAACCTTTTATCTAAGCGGGTTTTTATCTGATTGATACCAGCTGATGAAGCGCGTGATGCCCTCATGGAGGCGCACACGGGGCTTGTAGCCTATCTCCTGCTCCAGCTTGGTGGTGTCGGCGTTGGTCATATAGACGTCGCCCGGTTGCATGGGCTTCATGATCATCTGCGCCTTTATTCCCAGGGCACTCTCTATCTCGCTGATGAAGTCCATCAACTTCACCGGGTGTGAGCAGCCGATATTATAGACCCTGGCGGCCACGCCGTTGGGGCAGGCCGACGCAAGGGGTGGCTGGTCCAGGCAGAGCATGGTGCCGGCCACGATGTCGTCGATGTAGGTGAAGTCGCGAATCATGTCGCCGTTGTTGAACACGTTGATGCTGCGCCCATGGGAGATGGCGTCGGCGAAGAGCATCGGTGCCATGTCGGGGCGCCCCCAGGGGCCATAGACGGTGAAATAGCGAAGCCCGGTGCAGGGGATGCCGTACAGCTTGCTATAGCTGTGAGCCATCAGTTCGTTGGACTTCTTGCTTGCGGCATAGAGGCTCACTGGGGCGTCCACCTTGTCGTCTTCAGAGAATGGGGCTTTTGTGTTCAGGCCATACACAGAACTCGACGAGGCGTAGAGCAGATGCTCCACGGGATGGTTGCGGCAGCACTCCAGGATGTTGAGGAAGCCCACAAGGTTGCTCGTGAGGTAGGCATAGGGGTTCGTGATGGAGTAGCGCACGCCAGCCTGGGCGGCAAGGTTGACCACACGGTCGAACTCCTCTGTCTCGAAAAGATGGGAGAGCGCTTCCTTGTCCTCTATGCCCATGCGTATGAACTTGAAGTTGGGGAAGATGGAACTATCAAGCAGTTCGCCCCATGGTATCGAGCAGTCGTCGTCGGCATCAATGCCCAATTCGCGAAGGCGTCCGGCTTTCAGTCGCACGTCGTAATAGTTGTTGATGTTGTCCAGGCCCACCACATTGTCGCCTCGGAGGGCCAGTTGGTGGCAAAGCTTTGAGCCGATGAAACCGGCGGCTCCCGTTACTAATGTTTTCATAACTGTTTTTTGAGGGCGTTACACCTTCATCCGTTAGTCTTTTGTTTTGATGTATATGCCATCGAAGGCGGTGTGGGCGCCGAAGCAACCCATCGACTCGTAGTCGGTGGTTGTCTCCAAGACAACGAAACGGGGGAAGAAGATGGCCTTGAAACCATAGCCACATTCATTCACATTCGTGTAGGTGAACGTGTTGCCTTGAAGCACGGCGGGGCGACCGGGTGCGCTCTTCCCCTCGGCGATGTTGCCGGGAACGTTGCTGATGTCGAAATGCACACGGTTCTTGCCGGCGGCTTTCAATGTCACATTGCCACCCATCAGTTCGCGCATGCCAGTGTGATATTTCTTGTAATTATAATAATGTCCAAGTTTGTTGGGGTTTTCGGGGGTGAGTAGTCCTCCAAAACCCTTGGGGAAGGAGATGCTGCGCATATTGGTGAATGTCAAGTCTTTCTCCGTGCGTGGGTGTGTCCATTGGCCGGACAGTTTGCCGCCACTTATGGTAAGTGCCAGGCTGCCCGTGATTTCGCCGTCGGATTGGTATTCATCCAAGTGATACATGCCATTGGAACTTTTGTAGCCAATGATCATGATGGGTGCGGGGTGTTTCGCCTTCGGGTAATAGATGTGCCCGGCGGCGATGTTGGCGGCGTTGACCTCGAAAGCCAGTCGTACGCTGGTCTTTCCGTCAAGCGTGCCTTCAAATGCAAAACGCTCCTTGAAGTTCTGAGCCTCTGCCGTGATTAAGGACAGGACCATGAGGAGTGTGGTGAGGAGGATTTTTTTCATTAATTAAAGGTGTGTTGGTGTTTGAAAAAAGCGGCTCCTCCGTGCGAGGAGCCGCTTGTAGTGGGTGGACGATGCTTATTTCTTCTTCAGCAAGTCGCGAATCTCGGTGAGAAGCTCCTCCTGGGTGGGTCCTGCGGGAGCTGCGGGCTCCTCTTCCTTCTTCGGGGTGAGCTTGTTCATTGCCTTCACCATCAAGAAGATACAGAAGGCGATGATCAGGAAGTCGATGATGTTCTGAATGAAAGCACCATACTTCAATACGGCACCAGCAAGTGGCTCGCCACCATCGGGGCTGGGAATCATCATCTTGTACTCCAGGCCGGAGAGGTCGATGCCGCCCGTGAGCATGCCGATGAATGGCATCAGCACGTCATCCACAAGGGAGGTGACAATCTTGCCAAACGCACCGCCGATGATCACACCGACAGCCATGTCCATCACGTTGCCTTTCATGGCAAACTCCTTGAATTCTTTAATAAATCCCATAATTTAAATTTTTAATGAATGTATAAAGTAATGTGTAACACTATTCCATATTGATCGCATGTCTTTGAGGGTGATTTGCCCCATTTTGCCAAGTACATTTTGCAATCCAACATTTCCAATGTGGCGATTTCAAGTTTTTTTCAACAACATTCGCCAATTTTTATTTTATTAATACTCAAATTTGATGCAAAATTAAAAAAAAAATTGTAACTTTGCACGCAAAGAGAAAAAAAATTGCTCAAGAGGCAAAAAAATGTAATGTTTTTTGTGTCCAAGGGCGCATTCAAAGGATTAAAAAGACCTGCAAGTATAATTTTCAAACCTTTATATTAAATTTAACAAAATGATCAAAATTGCTATCAATGGATTCGGCCGCATCGGTCGTCTCGCATTCCGTCAGATGTTTGAGGCTGAGGGTTATGAAGTTGTCGCCATCAATGACTTGACAAGTCCCAAAATGCTTGCTCACCTTCTCAAGTATGACACCGCACAGGGTGGCTTCGCCGGCAAGTATGGCGAGGGCAAGCACACTGTGACTTGCAAGGACGCCGTCCTCGGTGAGGATGGAAAGACTGTTGTCACTCCGGGTTCCATCACCGTTGATGGAAAGGAAATCACCATCTATGCAAAGCCCAATGCTGCTGAGCTTCCTTGGGGCGAGCTGGGCGTTGACGTCGTGCTTGAGTGCACTGGCTTCTACACCTCAAAGGCCAAGGCTTCTGCTCACATTGAGGCAGGTGCCAAGAAGGTTGTCATCTCCGCTCCCGCAGGCAAGGACCTTCCCACCATCGTTTACAATGTCAACCATAAGACGCTGACTCCGGAGGACACCGTTATCTCCGCTGCTTCTTGCACCACCAACTGCCTTGCTCCGATGGCCGACGCTCTCAACAAGTTTGCTCCCATCTGCTCTGGCATCATGTCCACCATCCACGCCTACACTGGCGACCAGATGATTCTGGATGGCCCGCAGCGCAAGGGTGACCTCCGTCGCTCACGTGCCGGTGCCCAGAACATCGTGCCCAACTCCACCGGCGCCGCCAAGGCCATCGGTCTTGTCATTCCCGAGCTCAACGGCAAACTCATCGGTTCCGCTCAGCGCGTTCCCACTCCCACTGGTTCCACCACCATCCTTATCGCTGTTGTGAAGGGCAAGGACATCACCGTGGAAGGCATCAACGAGGCTATGAAGGCTGCTGCTTCCGAGTCCTTCGGCTACAATGAGGATCAGATTGTTTCCTCCGACATCATCGGTATGAAGTTTGGCTCGCTCTTCGACGCTACTCAGACCATGGTTTCCAAGATTGACGACGATACCTATCAGGTGCAGGTTGTGTCATGGTATGACAACGAGAACTCCTACACTTCTCAGATGGTTCGCACTATCAAGTACCTCGCCGAACTCAAATAATTCGGAGTTACAAACATCAACAATAAAAGCCGCCGGGAAGACCCGGCGGCTTTTGCGTCATAATACTGTTCTCCCTCAGAAGAAGTATGGCCTCCATGGTTTCGTGAACGCTCTTTTTTTATCGGATTGCAATCGTTCAAAGAAAAGAGAAATCCTTTTTTGCTCGTTCACATATTTATTTGTACCTTTGCACTGATACTCGCAATGATGCAGAAAGCTATGCAAGACCAACGACCCGTGATGGTGAGTGTGAAATGTCTCACCTATAATCATGCACCCTATATCCGCCAATGTATAGAGGGCATTCTCATGCAGGAGACCGACTTCCGATATGAGATTATTTTGCACGACGATGCCTCCACCGACGGCACAACGGAAATACTCAGGGAATATGAGCAGAATTATCCTGATGTCATCAGGGTGCTTTACGAGGAGGAGAACCAATTCGCCCTCGGAAGCAGCATGCACAAGGTGGATGCCATGACAAGGGGGAAATACTGGGCTGTCTGCGAGGGCGATGACTATTGGATTGACCCCCACAAGTTGCAGAAGCAGGTGGATGTGATGGAGGCAAATCCCGACTGCATGCTGGTGTGCAACCGCACACTGCTTTTCTCCATGAAGAGCCAAAGCATGGTGGGAGAGAACTACTGCTACAACGAGAGTCGTTTTGTCAGCACCAAGGACATCATTTACAGGGGAGGACTGTTCATCTCCACATGCAGTCTCCTTTTCCGTCCCGAGGTGAAGGAAAATTTTCCGGATTATTGCAGGGAGTGCAAGGCGGGAGACTATCCCGTGCAACTGATGGCAGCCATGAAGGGAAGGGTGTATTACATCAATGAACCCATGTCGGTCTATCGCATTGACAACCCCCTCTCATGGATGGGAATGCATGTGTGGTCTGAGGAGCGCTACAAGGACAGGCTACTTACGGCTCGTTCACAGATTAATATGCTGATAGGGTTCGCCAAGGACTATCCACGCCATTCTCACCTTTTTATAAACAAAATAGCCAATCATATCAACAGGTTTGCACCCGGAAAAGAAATGCCCACCTACATCAGGAAGGCTTACCAGGAAGAGTTCGCACCGGAAATCCGTCAATTCTCGTTGCCATGGCGCATCGACCATTTCGTTGGTACGACTTGGATTCCCATGATATGGAGGGTGCGCATGTTCTATTATTCCAAATTCAAACAAAAAATCAAGAGATACTAATAAAGTCCTTTTCTGTGCTATCTTTTTTTAATATAATTGCAGAATAAGAAAAAAAAGACTACTTTTGCACTTTCTTTCGTACTTTGATTTAATCAGTTTCATCATATACTGTTTTCAATGGAAAATGTGACATTCACTCCTTTTTACAGGCATGAACACAATGTCTATCACTTGGAAGGTTTTCAACCTGCCATCGTAGATGGCGACTATCTCAAAAGCTTGGGCGTGTCGGTCAGTCCTTCCGAGGATACGTTGGAAGGACTCAAACGCGGCTCCATCCTTTTCGCTCAAAGACTGAGGGAGAAAACCCTTGTCCCTAAAAACACTTTCAGAATAGAGGAGACAGATCCAGAATCCGTGAAAACAGAGATACACAACTACACCGGCAGGTGTCCTACACTCACCTACGAAATCAACCCCGTCAAGGGGTGCACTGTGGGATGCCTCTATTGCTTGGTGACCGACGGCGTGCACGAGCAGCCACTTGTGGCAATCGACAACTATCACCTTTATGTCCGTCAACTGCTTGAGGAGCATAATGGGCGAGGCAGTAAGAATGCCAACCACTACTACTATTTCTCTCCCAAGACAGAGGCTTTCCAGGAGGCATCGCTGCTTCCCGGCATCGCCCACCGCGTCCTCAAGGAATTTATTCGCCATTACCAAGAAAACCCCGATTCTCAGGCCAGGCTCTTCATTGCATCAAAAGCCGGGGTCAAGCATTTGCTTTACGAGTATGAGGGGGTGAGCATACTCGACCTCTTCGAGCAACTCAAGGGGAAGATGCAGTTCAACACGAGCGTTTCCATCATGCCAAAGGCAATGCGAGACCTCATAGAGCCATCTGCCGCACCCATCGAGGAGCGGCTCAAGGCCGTCGAACTATGTCGTCAGCGTGGCGTCCAGGCCAATTCTGCACTCGTGCAACCCATCCTCACACCCTATCTTACCGACGAGCACATCAAGCAGTTCTTCGATGCGCTAAACGAGGCGGGCATCATCAACTACAAGCCCGAATTCCTCACGGCTTGCATGGAAAACCTCGCCATGCTGGGACAGTACCTCGCATACTTCGACAAGTCTCTTGAAAAACAGTTGTATGACGACTACCTCCGACCCTCAAACGCCGACCACAGAAAGCAGAGGGGACGGACAGCTCCCGACAGGGACACCAGCATCCGATACATTCGCAAGATGATGCAATACACCGAAACACTTGGTATGAGCACAAGCATCTGCTACTGGGTGAGAAAGCAACTCGCCATCGGCGAGGATGTCATACCCATCATCAACAGGAACGGCTTCCAATGCCTGGGCTACCAGTCAGAACTTTTCAAGCATGCATAGGGACTGGACTAAGTATTACCTCCGATGGTTCCACTCCAAGCCCGTGGCCATCACATCAGAGAGGAGGGACGAGTTGCGGCGGCTGCATCGCGTCCTCTATGCTTGCATCTGCCACTTTGCGGCGCACTACAGGGAGTTTCTCCCCACTTGCATGCCGCTCTCGCAGCGGGAGATGGACATCCTCGCCGAGCAGGAGCGCCATCCCTTCAAGGCAGGCACCTACAGACCCGACTACATTGTGGCAAGCGATGGGAGACTGCTCCTCTGCGAAATCACCTCGCGCTTCTTCGCGCATGGTATCTTCTGGTCGGTTTTTGACTTGAGAGCCAGGGAGCGGTTTCTAAGCCAGATTGGTGCATCCTCTTGTCCGTCGCGCTTCCAGGAGATGATGGACTACATGCTCTCCATCGTGGGCGACCACAAGCGCATCTTTGTCTTCAAGAGTGCCGACAAGACTTCCGAGATACGCCTTTACAAGCAATTCTATGAGGAGCGGGGCATACAGGTGACGGTGCTCGAGGCCGAAGAGGTGGAGAGCCATTTTGACCAATGGAAGCACGACGCATTCCTCATCAGCGCACTCAATCAGAAAGACATCCTCCAAATGAGCGACCAGACGCTGCAGGCCATGATGGAGGCGGGGATGTATAGTGATTTCCGAAACATCTTCCTCATACATGACAAGCGGTTCATGCATTTGTGGTTCCAAGATGAGTTCACCAGTGGATGCCTCGACGCCGACGACACCAAGTTCCTGCGCGACCATGCCATACCCACTTTCCTCGGCGTGCCTGAAGAAGCCTATGCAAACAAGGACGCCTTCATTGTGAAGCCATGTCGCTTGGGAAAGAGCGAGGGACTGCTGCCCGGTCCCCTTACCGATGAGGAAGAGTGGCAGCGGCGACTGCGAACAGACCCGGAGGGAATGGTGACACAGCCGTTCATCAAGCAGAAAACCTTTCCTACCGTGTGGGAGGGCACGCCTTTCGATGACTATCTCTGCGGCATGATGCTCTGCGTGGACGACCGCTTTTTCGACTCCGGCTATTTCCGGTGCTCCAGTCTCCCCGTCACCAACATCGGCGACGACAGGAAGGCATGTGTCATACATACCGACGACCCTTTCATCATCAGCCACTGCGACCTGCTATGACAATCTCTGCCAACCAACCCTATTTCATGCCTTATTTCCCTTATTGGCAACTCATATATGCCTCCGACGTCTTCTTCATGTGCGATGACTATGCATTCATCAAGGGTGGCTGGATTAACAGAAACAGGATTTTTTGCAACGGAAACGTCACTTATTACCGCATCGATTTAGAGAAACTAAGCTTCAGAAAACTCATCAGCGACATCCAAATGGTGGAGTTGGATATTGAGAAAATGCTGAGGACACTCCAAGTCAACTATCGCAAGATGCCCCATTTTCAAGAGGGAATGTCACTGATGGAACGTATCTTGAACCATCATGAGCGCAATCTGGCACTTTTCCTGAGACATTCCATTGAGGAGGTGTGCAACTATCTTGGCATTCATACACGGCTGGTGAGAACTTCGCAAATAGAAGGAAACGATGCTTTGAAAGGGAAGGAGCGCATCTACGACCTCTGCCATCGCATGGGAGCAACACACTACGTCAATCCCATCGGAGGAATGAAACTCTATGATTCAAAAGAGTTTGAAGAACAAGGTATTGCACTTGCATTCATTCATTCCAACGTCGCTTCTCATCATCCAGAAGACATCACCTTTGCCAACGGCTTGTCCATCGTCGATGCCGTCATGCGGCATTCACGGGAGGAATTGCACGACTTGCTCGACGACTACACGCTTGTTGACAACGAAGGGAAACCCGTCAAATCACCCCTAAACATCTAAGCCTTCCACATGGGAATCAATGTTACACATACGTCGATGCCATCCTTTGAGGAATACTGTGAGGAGATACGCAAACTTTGGGACAGCCATTACCTCACCAACATGGGCGTGGAGCACCAACTGTTGAAATCGAAGTTGCAGCAATTTCTCAAAACGCCCTTGGCACTCTACGCCAATGGGCACTTGGCGCTCGAAGCGGCTCTCGCCGTGCTCGACTTGCCAAAAGGCGGCGAAGTCATCACTACACCTTTCACATTTGCATCAACCACCCATGCCATCGTAAGAAAGGGGCTCAAGCCTGTCTTTTGTGACATCAGGCCCGATGATGCCACCATGGACCCCGAAAAGGCAGCGAAACTCGTCAATGAACGGACTGTGGCTCTGTTGCCCGTCCATGTATATGGCAACGTGTGCGACGTGGATGCCTTTGACAACCTCGCAAGACAGCATCGCCTGAAGGTGGTTTATGATGCCGCCCATGCATTTGGCGTGACTTTCAACGGTGTGCCGGCCGTTACTTTCGGCGACTTGGCCATCCTCAGCTTCCACGCCACGAAGGTGTTTTCTACCGTCGAGGGAGGAGCGGTGTGTTTCCACGACACGGACTTGGAGCAGCGGCTCGCCGACGAGGCCAATTTCGGCATTCGCGGCACTGAACACTGTGCTGCTGCGGGTGGAAATGGAAAGATGAACGAACTGGAGGCCGCCATGGGACTATGCAATCTGAGGCATTTCCATGAAGAGGTGCAGCGCAGAAAGAAAGTGGCCATGCTCTATGACCAACGCCTCAACAAGAGCGTGGTGCCTGTCAAACCGCGGGAGGGAGTGATGCCCAACTATTCCTACTACCCGGTGCTGTTGCAGGACGGGAACGTGCGAGACAATGTGTATAACCAGTTGCTGGCAAACGACATCCATGCACGGAAGTATTTCTATCCGCTCACCAGCAACATGCCCTGCCATTCTGCTTGCAACAGAGGTGACACACCCGTGGCGGAGAATATCGCTCAAAGGATACTCGCTCTGCCCATCTATGCCAGTTTGGCACTTGAGGATGTGGAACGTATCTGCAAGATTGTCAACGATTTGTCGTAGTCAACCAAATATGATGTCGTGTGAGTAAGGAAGGATTGAAAGAGAAAGCCCTGAAGGGGTTTGCATGGGGGGCTGCTGACAAAGTGGTCAACCTTGTTGTCACTTTCGTTTTCTCCATCATCCTCGCAAGGTTGCTCGGGCCGGAGGCATACGGGACCATAGCCATGCTCACCGTCTTCATCTCCATCTCCAATGTCTTTGTCAACAGCGGTTTCCAGGCAGCATTGGTGAGAAAGAACGACAGGACGGAGGAAGACTGCTCTACCATGTTCTATTTCAACATTGTCGTGTCGGTGATTTGCTACCTCGTCCTGTTTGCCATCTCACCCTACGTCGCAAGGTTCTATCATGAGCCGGTACTCTCGCCTTTGCTCAAACTGGTGGGGCTGGGGGTTGTCCTGGGGGCTTTCACCATGGTGCAGCAGGCACAACTTACCATAAGAATCGATTTCAAGACCAAGGCGGCCATCTCTGTCGTGGCGAACATTGTCTCCGGCGGAGTGGGCATCCTGCTCGCGTTCAGAGGGTGGGGGGTATGGTCGTTGGCCGTGATGAACTTGGCGACCATCGTGGTGAGCAACATCATGCTGTGGACAAAGGTGAGATGGCATCCCACCACGGGATTTTCTTGGAAGTCGTTCCACGAACTCTTCGACTTTGGCTCGAAAATGATGGCTTCGTCCATCATCGACACACTCTATAACAATTTGCACACCATCGTCATTGGAAAGGTGTTCAAGCCTGCAAGCCTGGGTTTTTATTCCAAGGCGAAAACGATTGCCGGCTTGCCTTCGACCAACATCACCAGTGTCTTGCAGAAAGTATCGTTTCCCGTTCTGGCAAAGATGCAGGACGACGATGACAGGTTGGCCGTCAACTATCGGCGACTGCTTCGCGTTTCGGCTTTCTTCGTCTTCCCGCTCATGGTGGTGCTTGCTGGAGTGGCAAAGCCATTGGTGGCTCTGATGTTGGGAGAGAAATGGATGGGGTGCGTGACCCTCCTTCAAGTGGTGTGTTTCGCAAGGATGTGGCTTCCCATTCATGCCATCAATCTCAACTTGTTGCAAGTGAAAGGACGCTCCGACCTTTTCCTCCGCCTCGAAATCATAAAAAAGGTGTTGGGAGTTACCGTGTTGGTCCTCACACTGCCTAAAGGCCTTGTCGCCATCTGCTATGGAGAGGTCTTTAGTTCCATCGTCGCATTGGCCATCAACACCTATTATACAGGAAAGTTGATAGGTGCTGGCTTTTTCGTCCAGATGAGAGACCTGGCACCCACGGTGGCAGCTTCAGCCGTCGCTTTCTTTGCCACCTGTTTCGTGGTGGCTTTGCCCCACTCGCTTTGGGTTGGTCTCATCGCGGGGGGAGCAGTAGGGTTGGCTGTCTTCGCCGCACTTGCATGGGTGGGCGGATTCCAGGCATTAAAGGATGCAAAAAGCATCCTGCCGAAAGGGCGAAAAACCAAGTCATCGTGATGCAAATACAAATCGAACCTAAAACTACTATTAAATATGGAGAATGATTTTGAAAAGACGGTGTTGAAAGTGGAGACACCGCGTTTCGTACCTTTCAGGGAGAACAACATCCTGCCACTTTGTCCTACTACATTCAAGTTGGCTGACCCCTCGTTGAGAATACATGCCACAAGTGCGTTTTTCCCCATGTTCGCCGGCATCTTGCAGAACATCTTTGAGCCACGGGACTTTGTCGAAAGGGTTACGCTCGACAAAGTGGCTACACCGGTGGGCTTTCAAGCACTCGCAGAGGGCAGCATCGACATCCTGTGCTCAACAATTCCCAGCGACGAGCAGATGGAAGACTTGAGACTTTCCAAAAGAAAGTTGGAGTTCGTGCCTTTCAGCAAGGAGCCGCTCGCTTTTCTTGTCAACAAAGCCAACTCAGTGGAAGACTTGACTGTGGCACAGGTGAAGGATGCCTATTTCGGGAGGGTGTCCAACTGGAGCGAGTTGGATGGCCCCGACATGGAGATACACACCTATCAACTCGAGCATGGGAATGGAAGCCAAAGCGCATTCGAGCAGATGGTTAGAGGCAACAAAATCGACAAAGAACACACAGAAGTCCACACCATGCCGGGAATTATCGACAAGGTGGCGCTCGACAAAGGAGGGATTTGCTATGCCTACTGGTCGTTTTATGCCAAGATGTATGCCAACAAACTGACCAAAATGCTCAAAGTGGAGGGAGAGGAGGTCACCTCCAAGCAATATCCTTTCCTTTATGATGTCTATCTGATGTTCGACCGTCAGAACAAGAACCCCAATGTGGCAAGACTTGTGGAGTTTGTCACTTCAACAGAGGGAAAAATGATGGTGGACAAGTGCAATGAATGCCAAAGACACGTGGATTGAAAGGGGTAACGGCCTTTTTTCACACCAACAATTTGCACGTGTCATTTTTTATGCGTAATTTTGCCACACATACTTGTAAAGACAAATTATTCACACAACATCCAGTGACATGATCACCATTCTCGGACCAACCGCCACCGGAAAGACACAGCTCGCAGCGGAACTTGCCGCCAATATCGACGCCGAAATCATCAGCGCCGACAGCAGGCAGGTGTACCGGCGAATGGACATAGGGACGGGGAAGGACCTCGGTGATTATGTCGTGCGAGGGAAGTGTGTGCCATACCACCTGATTGACATCTGTGAGCCAGGCACAAGATACAACGTCTATGAATACCAAAAGGATTTCATTGACGCCTACAATGACATCACAACACGTGGAAAGAAAGTGGTGCTGTGCGGGGGTACGGGCCTCTATTTGGAGGCGGTGCTAAGGGGATACAGACTCTCCCCCGTCCCGCAAAACGACAACCTGCGACAACGGCTTGAAGGGAAGGCACTTGAGGAACTTACCACCATCCTCGAGGAACTCAAAAGGAAGAATGGCACCATCATGCATAACCGAACCGACGTGGACACGGCGCAAAGAGCCATCAGAGCCATTGAAATCGAGGAGTACTATCTTGAACACCCCGTGCCTGATAGAGCATTCCCTAAAATCAACGCTGTTGTCATAGGGGTGGACATCGACAGGGAGGAGCGGCGAAAGCGCATCACACGAAGGCTCAAACAGCGACTTGAGGAGGGAATGATTGAAGAGGTGAAGGGGCTGATTGATAGTGGAATACCCCCAGAAAACCTCATCTACTACGGGCTGGAATACAAATATGTCACCGAACATCTCATGGGAAAAACAACCTATCAGGAAATGTTCAAACTACTCGAAATAGCCATCCACCAGTTTGCCAAAAGGCAGATGACGTGGTTCAGGGGAATGGAGAAAAGAGGCGTCAACATTCACTGGCTCCAGGCTTCCCTGCCCATGCAGGAAAAAGTGGAGACGATAAAGATGCTCGCCAAAGACAACTTGACCCAAACAGAATAATCATGGCACCTTTAGCCACTACATAAAAAAACAAAAACAATGGCCGACAACAACAACAAATGGGGTGTCATCTTCTGCCCCCGAAGCGGAGCACTCAGGCCCCATGCCAAATGGGAGAAGGTGGAGAAATGCCTCAAGGAGAAGGGCATCGACTACGACCATGTACAGAGCGAGAACTCCAACAGCGTGGAGAGGCTCGTGAGGATGATGGTGGGCAATGGATACAAGACATTGGTCATCGTGGGAGGAGACTCTGCGCTCAACGAGGCTGTCAACTGTCTCATGCAGGTTCCACGAGAGTTGAGAGACAGCATCTCGCTCGGGGTCATCCCCAACGGCCTTATGAATGACTTCGCCCATTTTTGGGGCATCAAGGACAACGACATTGAAGCTTGTGTGGACATGCTGCTCAACAAGCGCGTCAGGCCCATCGACCTCGGGTGCATCCGATACACCAACGAGAAAAACGAGAAATGCCACAGGTATTTCCTCAACTGCCTCTGCATAGGCCTTGTGGCTTCTGTCATCAAGCAGAGGAGGATGGCAAGCGGTCCTTTCGGATGGAGGAAACTCGCCTTCATCCCTTCATCGCTGCTCATGATTTTCCAACGGCTGGAATACAAGATGAAACTGCGCATCGACACCGAAGTCATCGACAGGAAAGTGATGACCGTCTGCATCGGAAACGCACAGGGATATGGCTTCACGCCAAGTGCCGTGCCTTACAATGGACTGCTTGATGTCTCCGTGGTGCACCACCCGGAGGTGACACAGCTCATCGAAGGGCTCTATCTGTTGTATAGTGGGAAAATTCTCAACCATAGAAGCGTGCACCCTTACCGCACCAAAGAACTGTATGTGGAAAAAGCCGAAAGGGCACTCGTGGGTGTGGATGGAAGAATCATGAAAACACCCGTCGGGCCGTTCAGGGTTGGGGTGGAGCAGGAGGTGCTCAATTTCATCATCCCATCATAAAAAACATCAAGCCATTACATGTGTTTGAAGAAGCTCCTCTTCTATTGGAGAAGATGGAGCTTCTTGCCGTTGATGGCGATAAGATTCTCTTTTTTTATCCAATAGATAAGAAAACTTGACAAAATATGTCTGTTGTTGCACAAAAACAACAATTTTGTGAAAAAATAACAAAGATAATTTTGAAAGTTTGACTATAATTGTTACCTTTGAAGAAATTTAGCAAAAGGGGCTATGGCCACCCGATGCAGAATGATAAATCTGATACGTTTTTAAAACCTTAATAGAACAACTATGAGTTATCTACGATTAGAAAAGGCGCTGATGACCAACTTGGAGGAGTCGCTGCCAAGGGAACTGTTGAGAACCAACCGTTCCGGCGCTTACTCCTGCTCCACCATCGTCGATTGTAACACAAGAAAGTATCATGGACTGCTCGTCGTGCCCATTCCAGAGATGGACGACGAAAACCATGTATTGCTCTCTTCTCTTGATGTCACAGTCGTGCAGCATGGAGCAGAGTTCAACCTCGGACTCCACAAGTATCAGGGCAACAATTACAGCCCCAAGGGTCACAAGTACATCAAGCAGTTCGACTGCGACAAGGTGCCTACCACCATCTACAGGGTGGGAGGTGTCGTACTGAGAAAGGAAGTCGTCTTCCAGCATTATGAGGACAGAATACTCATTCGCTACACACTTGACGACGCACACTCCGAAACAAAACTGCGCTTCAGGCCATTCCTGGCTTTCAGAAGCGTCAGGGCGTTCACTCACGAGAACTACACGGCAAGCCGAGACTACACACAAGTGGACAACGGCATCAAAACGTGCATGTATGCAGGATACCCCGACCTCTACATGCAGTTCAGCAAGAAAAACGAGTTCATCTTCCAGCCTGACTGGTACAGGGGCATCGAATACCCCAAGGAGCAGGAACGTGGATATGCTTCCAACGAGGACCTGTACGTACCGGGTTATTTCGAGATGGACATCAAGAAGGGAGAGAGCATCGTCTTCTCCGCTTCAACATCCAAAATCCGTTCCACCACCCTCAAAAAACTTTTCCAAGAAGAGGTGGACGAACGAAACCCAAGAGACAATTTCTTCCACTGCCTCGTCAATGCTGCTCACCAGTTCCACAAGAGGCTGCCTAACGACGATAGATACCTGCTCGCCGGATACCCATGGTTCAAGTGCCGTGCAAGAGACACATTCATCTCGCTGCCGGGTCTCACACTCGCCATCGAGGAGCAAGACTACTTCGAACTCGTCATGCAGACCGCTGAGAGGGAGTTGAGGGCTTTCATGGAAGGAAAAGACATCAAGGGGCACATCTACGAGATGGAGCAACCCGATGTGCCACTGTGGGCCGTATGGGCCATACAGCAGTATGCCAAGGAATGTGGCAGGGAGAAATGCCGGAAAATGTACGGAAAACTTGTCGATGACATCATAGAGTACATCATTCAGGAAGGGCATCCCAACCTCACTCTTGAAGAAAACGGGCTGCTGAGAACGGAGGGACGCGACAAGGCCGTAACATGGATGAACTCCACAGCCAATGGAAGACCCGTTGTTCCCAGAACGGGATACATCGTGGAATTCAATGCCTTGTGGTATAACGCCCTACGCTTCGCCGCCCTGCTCGCAACAGAAAACGGAAACAACGAGAGAGCAGCCGACTTGGAGGCAAGGGCAGAGAAATGCAAACAGGCTTTCGTCCCAACATTCCTCAACGAATATGGCTATCTCTACGATTACGTGGACGGAAACATGATGGACTGGAGCGTCAGACCAAATATGATTTTCGCTGTCGCATTCGACTACTCACCTCTCTCACAGGAGCAGAAGAAGAGCGTCATCGACGTGTGCACCAGGGAACTGCTCACACCAAAGGGACTGCGCTCGCTCTCGCCAAAGAGTGGAGGGTACAACCCCATGTATGTAGGACCGCAGACACAGAGAGACTACGCATACCACCAGGGAACAGCTTGGCCATGGCTTGGAGGTTTCTACATGGAGGCTTGTCTCAAACTCTACAAGCGTACACGCCTCAGCTTCATCGAAAGGCAGATGGTGGGATACGAGGAGGAAATGGACTATCACTGCCTCGGAACCATCAGCGAACTCTTCGACGGAAACCCGCCTTTCCTCGGAAGAGGCGCCATGTCGTTCGCCATGAACGTAGCAGAGATACTACGCTCGCTCAACATGCTCGAATCGTATAAATATAATAAATAAGGAGGACACGAAATATGAAAGTTTTAATGTTTGGATGGGAGTATCCTCCTCACGTGTTTGGTGGACTCGCCACCGCCAACTATGGCATCTCCGAGGGACTGCATGCACAAGGTGACATCGACATCACGCTATGCTTGCCCAAACCATTTGGAGACGAAGACACATCGGCTTGCAAGATTGTGGGCATGTGCGCTGTACCCATCGCCTACCGCGACGTGGAGTACGACTATGTGAAAGAACGCATAGGAAACATCATGCCACCGGAATACTACTACAAACTCCGGGAGAACATTTATGCAGACTTCAACTACATGCATGTCAACGACCTCGGTTGCATGGAGTTCGCTGGGGGATACCCCTCCAACCTCCATGAGGAAATCAACAACTACTCCGTCATCGCAGGAGTGGTGGCAAGGACGGAGCAGTTTGACATTATCCACGCACACGACTGGTTGACCTATCCCGCAGGAATACATGCCAAGAACGTCAGTGGGAAACCACTCTGCATTCACGTCCACGCAACGGACTTCGACAGAAGCCGTGGAAAAGTCAATCCTACCGTCTATTCCATCGAGAAGGATGGCATGGACAATGCCGACTGCATCATGTGCGTTTCTGAACTGACCAGAAGGACTGTCATCAACCACTATTATCAGGACCCGCGCAAGGTGTTCACCGTACACAACGCCGTCTATCCACTAAAGCAGGAACTGCAGGACATCCCAAGACCCGACCACACGGGAAAGGAGAAAGTGGTCACATTCCTTGGCAGAATCACCATGCAGAAAGGACCGGAGTATTTCGTCGAGGCTGCCAACATGGTGCTGCACCGCACAAGAAACGTGCGCTTCTGCATGGCAGGCTCTGGCGACATGATGAACGCCATGATACAACTCGCTGCTGAAAGAGGTATCGCCGACAGATTCCACTTCCCAGGATTTATGAGGGGAAAGCAAGTTTATGAGTGCCTCAAGGACTCGGATGTGTATGTCATGCCATCGGTCAGCGAACCCTTCGGCATCTCACCACTCGAGGCCATGCAATGCGGCACACCCTCCATCATCTCATGGCAAAGCGGTTGCGCTGAAATTCTCAACAACTGCATCAAGATTGACTATTGGGACATTCACGCTCTTGCCGATGCCATCTACTCCATCTGCCACAACGAAAGCCTCTTCAAATTCCTGCAAGAAGAAGGAAAGAAAGAGGTGGACCAAATCACCTGGGAAAAGGTGGGGCGCTGGATTAAGGAACTTTACATCCGCACACTCAACAAGTAACTAAAAAAATCCATCAAAATGAAAACAATTTGCTTATATTTTGAGATTCACCAAATCATACATCTCAAGCGGTACCGCTTCTTCGACATCGGTACAGACCATTATTATTATGATGACTATGAGAACGAGCGCTCCATCACCGACATCGCCAACCGCTCATACATCCCTGCTCTCGATGCCATCGAGGAGATGATCAAGCAGCATGGTGACTATTTCAAAGTGGCTTTCTCGCTCTCAGGAACTGGCATCGAGCAACTTGAAATGCATGCTCCACAAGTGCTGGAGAAACTGCAGAACCTCGCCAAGACGGGATGCGTGGAGTTCCTCGCCGAACCTTACTCGCATGGTCTGTCGGCTCTCGCCAACGAGGCTTCCTTTGAAAGGGATGTGAGAAAGCAGATGGTGAAAATGAAGGAGTATTTCGGACAAGAGCCAAAGGTGTTGAGAAACTCTTCTCTCATCTACAGCGACGACATTGGTGGTCAGGCCGCTGCCATGGGCTTCAAGGGAATGCTCACAGAGGGCGCAAAGCACGTGCTCGGATGGAAGTCGCCACACTACGTCTATAACTGCGCCATCGCACCCAACCTCAAACTCCTGTTGCGCGACGTCACGCTCAGCGACGACATCTCCCTCAGATTCAACAACAGCGAGTGGGAAGGCTATCCACTCTTCGCTGACAACTACATCGACCGCATTGCCAACTTCCCCGAGGAGGAGCAAGTCATCAACATCTTCATGGAACTCTCTGCCCTCGGCATCGCTCAACCCCTGTCGAGCAACATCCTCGAATTCCTGAAGGCTCTGCCGGCATGCGCCAAGCAGAGGGGCATCACCTTCTCCACTCCTACGGAAATTTGCATGAAGATGAACAGCGTGGGCAGCCTCGACGTGCCCGACACCCTCTCATGGGTGGACGAGGAGCGCGATGTCAGCTGCTGGCTTGGAAACCCCATGCAGAGAGAGGCTTTCGACAAGCTCTACAGCATCGCCGACAGGCTACGTATCGTGGACGACCCAAGAATCAACCAGGACTGGGATTACCTCCAGGCTTCCAACAACTTCAGGTTCATGACCACCAAGCCGTCCAACGTTGGACTTGACAGAGGCATTTACAGCACACCTTTCGATGCCTTCACCAACTATATGAACATCCTTGGCGACTTCATCACAAGGGTCAACAATCTCTATCCGCTTACCATCGAGAACGATGAACTTGAACCGCTGCTCAACACCATCCGCAACCAAGGCGACGAGATTGAGAAGAAGGGCAAGGAAATCATCAGGCTACAGGCCAAGATTGACAAGATGCAGAAAGAGGAGGACAAACTGAAGGCCAAACTGGAGAAAGCCAAAGGTGAGGCTCCCGTGAAGAAGACAACAAGGCGCAAGAAAGCCGAAAAGACGGAAGAATAAAAGCCGACAATAAAAATGCCCCTCATTCGAGGGGCATTTTTTTAATACACGACCATGCTCCAACCGCCACCTGGGGCGAGGTGCACTTTCAGGTGTTCACCGGCATTCACCGTTGAGACGCTGTGCTTGTAATCGGTGGCGTCGCGGTCGGCATTCACGCCGTCGGCAAATATCTCGGCCTTGTGGGTGCCGGGGGAGAGCATCGAGAGGTCGATGCTCAGGTCGCGGGGTGTCCAGTTGGTCATGGCGGAGATGTACCATGTGGAACCTTTGCGCTTGGCAATGACGGCATATTCGCCCAACTCACCATCGATGGCCACAACCTCGTCGAAAACGGTGGGGAGTTGTGAGAGGTAGTCGGTCGTCTCCTGCTCTTTCATGTAGCGTGAGGGGGAGTCGGCAAGCATCTGGAGAGGGGCGTCATACATGATGTACATCGCTACCTGGTGGGCTCGGGTTCCTTGGCTCATCGGGTGGTTGTTGTTGCCGAAGAAGCAGTCGCGGGTGGCGTTTTGCATTGCACCGGGCGTGTAGTCGAGAGGGCCGACGAGCATGCGAAGGTAGGGGATGGTGACATCATAACGAGGTTGGTCGTGAACGGGGCCGGAGGACGTGCGAGGTTCCCATTTTGAGTTCTCCAAACCCTTCACACCCTCGAAATTGACAATGTTGGGCCATGCATGTTGGATGCCTGTGGGACGGAAGCCATGGAAGTCGAGCAACAAGTGATGACGGGCGGCACATTGGGCCAACTGCCAGGCAGACTGCATCACCGCTTGGTCGTCGCGGTCGAAAAAGTCCACCTTGAAACCTGCCACGCCTAAGTCGGAGTAGTGCTTGAATACGCGCTCGGTGTCCCTGATGCTGTTGCGCCAACTCGACCAGAGAATGATTCCCACGCCGCGCTCCTTGGCGTA